>USQO01000035.1 GCA_900556845.1 uncultured Bacteroides sp.
AATATAATATATCCTAATCTTTATTTTGTTTCATTTGTTAGTATATATTAACTATTGATGCTGTTTTCTCTTTTTATCCGGTTTCTTTTATTGATAGAGAAAGCTCTATCTTTGCAGAGTATTAAATAATTAAGAAGAATTTATGGTAAAAGAAATGGAGGGAGCAGACTTTAAATCTGCGACCGATTGCGTGAGCAAAAAACTTTTTATTGAAACCTATGGTTGCCAGATGAATGTGGCAGACAGTGAAGTAATTGCCTCGATTATGAAAATGGCAGGCTATGATGTTTGCGAGTCCTTGGATGATGCGGATGCTGTATTTATGAATACGTGTTCTATACGTGATAATGCAGAGCAGAAAATCCTGAATCGTCTGGAGTTTTTCCATTCACTGCGTAAAAAACGTAAACACCTGATTGTCGGTGTATTGGGCTGTATGGCAGAACGTGTAAAGAACGACCTTATTGAAAACCATCATGTAGATCTGGTAGCAGGTCCTGATGCTTATCTTACGTTGCCTGAGCTGATTGCAGCGGTAGAAGCCGGTGAGAAAGCAATTAATGTTGAGCTTTCTACAACCGAAACGTATCGTGATGTAATTCCATCGCGTATTTGCGGAAATCACATTTCAGGTTTTGTTTCGATTATGCGCGGATGTAACAACTTCTGCCATTATTGTATTGTGCCTTATACACGCGGACGTGAGCGTAGCCGGGATGTGGAAAGCATCTTGAATGAAGTGCGCGATTTGCAGCAGAAGGGCTACAAGGAGGTTACTTTGCTGGGACAGAATGTCAACTCGTACAGATTCGAGAAAGAGGGCGAAGTAATTACTTTCCCGATGTTGTTGCGTACGGTAGCCGAAGCTGTTCCGGGCATGCGTGTACGCTTTACTACTTCACATCCTAAGGATATGAGCGATGAGACGCTTCACGTTATTGCCGAAGTGCCGAATGTATGCAAGCATATTCATTTGCCGGTTCAAAGCGGAAGCTCGCGTATTTTGAAACTGATGAACCGTAAGTATACCCGCGAATGGTATCTTGAAAGGGTAGAGGCGATTCGCCGTATCATTCCCGACTGTGGATTGAGCACGGATATATTCTCTGGATTTCACTCTGAAACAGAAGAAGACCATCAGATGTCGTTGTCGCTGATGCGTGCATGCGGCTATGATTCGGCTTTCATGTTTAAATACTCGGAACGTCCCGGAACTTATGCATCCAAGCATTTGCCGGATGATGTTCCTGAAGAAATAAAAATCCGTCGTCTGAATGAAATGATAGAATTGCAGAATCAGCTGTCGGCCGAAAGCAATGCCAAAGATGTAGGTAAGGTATTCGAAGTGCTGGTAGAAGGTGTGTCGAAACGTTCGAAAGAACAATTATTCGGTCGCACGGAGCAAAACAAGGTGGTTGTGTTCAACCGTGGAACGCATCGTATAGGTGATTTTGTAAACGTGCGTATCACTTCTTCAAGCTCGGCTACACTGAAAGGTGAGGAAGTTTTATAAATCTTTTATAAAGATATTATCTGATGTCCTGGATGGTTTCTGCCATTCAGGACTTTTTTTGTCCGATGGCAAGACAGAGGTGTTTTATACTCTTAAAAGATTTTAAAGGAGTGGTGCTGATATACATTTTATTTGTTAATTTGCAGGAAATTAGGGATAAAAGTGAATATACTCAAAATCGATATATGTCCGCTTTGCGGAAAAAAACATTTCCAGAAGTTGATGACGTGTACAGATCATTATGCTACAGGCGAAAATTTTGATGTGTACATGTGCGACTCTTGTGGCTTTATCTTTACGCAACATGCACCTTGCGAGGCTGAAATAGGGCGTTACTATGATTCTCCCGACTATATTTCGCACAGCAATACGCATAAAGGACTGATGAATAAGGTCTACCATTGGGTAAGACAATATATGCTTATCAGTAAGGCGCACCTCATTAAGCATCATTCAGGGCTTAGCCGGGGAATATTGTTGGATATTGGTACAGGTACAGGCTATTTTGCCCATGCCATGCAGTCGAAAGGATGGCGGGTAAGGGCTATCGAAAAAAATGAGGCTGCACGGAAATTTGCTGCCGATAACTTCGGTATTCAGGTTGAAGCTCCGGGAGCATTGGAAAGTTATGAAGATGGTTCGTTCGATGTGGTGACTTTGTGGCATGTAATGGAACATTTGGAACAGTTGAACGAAACATGGGCACAATTGTCACGTATTCTGAAAGATAGAGGCATTCTGGTAGTGGCAGTTCCAAATCCACGCTCGTATGATGCGGCAAAGTATAAAGAACAGTGGGCTGCATACGACGTTCCACGTCATTTGTGGCATTTCACGCCGGCTGTCATGCAGCAGTTTGGAGCAAAGTATGGCTTTATTTTGGCCGACCAGCGTCCGATGCCGTTTGATGCTTTTTATGTTTCTATGCTGTCGGAAAAATATCAGAAGCATGCTTTCCCGTTTTTGCGCGGAATGGCTGTCGGAACAAAAGCCTGGTTCAGTACTTTGATTAATAAAGAACGGAGTAGTTCAATGATTTATGTATTCAGAAAGAAACAATGAGTAAAAACAAAAAATCATATTTTGATATGCAGTTCATTACATCCAGCATCAGTACTATGTTGGTGTTGCTGCTGTTGGGAATGGTTGTATTTTTTATGCTAACAGCCAATAACCTTTCTGTATATGTACGTGAGAATATCGGAATAACTTTGGTGCTCAGCGATGATATGAAGGAATCTTCGATAATTGCTTTCCAAAAACAATTGGAGAAGAAGAATTATATTAAAAAAACAACTTATATATCGAAAGCAGAAGCGTTGAAAGAACAAACGCAGGCAATGGGAACTGACCCTGTAGAATTTTTGGGGCATAATCCGTTTACTGCATCTTTGGAACTGAAGCTGGCTGCCGATTATGCCACCTCTGACAGTATTACCTGGATAGAGCAGGAACTGAGGAGGAGCAACAAGTATATAATGGAAGTGAATTATCCTCAGGAATTGCTGGACTCTGTGAATCGGAATATCCGTAAACTGAGTATGTTTCTTTTGGGACTGGCAGGATTGCTCACGCTTATCTCGTTTGCATTGATAAACAATACCATACGCCTTACTATTTATTCAAAGCGTTTTCTTATTCACACTATGAAGCTGGTGGGTGCCAGCTGGTCGTTTATACGCCGGCCTTTCATGGCCCGTAGTTTCTGGATAGGCATTGTGGCTTCTGTCTTTGCAGATGCTTTGCTGATGGGGCTTTCTTATCTGACTATTCAGTATGAACCGGATTTGATAGCAGTGGTTACTCCGTATGTAATGCTTACTGTAATGGCATTGGTTTTTGTTTTCGGAATTCTAATAACAGCTTTCTGTACACTTATTTCTATCAATAAGTTCCTTAGAATGAAAGCAAGCAATCTTTATTATATTTAATAATCTCAAAATCAGTTATCGGTATGGATAAACGGAAATTAGCTTTTGACAAGAAGAATTTTATACTCCTTGCTATCGGCATGGTAGTAATTATTATAGGTTTTCTGCTGATGTCGGGACCGGGGTCTACAGAAACCACTTTCGAACCTGATATATTTAGTACTCGCCGAATTGTTGTAGCACCGGTTGTTTGCTTTTTGGGGTTCATTTTTATGATTTATGGGATTTTGTGTAAACCTTCTGATAAATAATAATTCAAACTTAAAATATTAGTAAAAAGAGATGAGTTGGTTCGAAGCCTTGATTTTAGGTCTGTTACAGGGATTGACTGAATATCTTCCTGTAAGTAGTAGCGGACATTTGGCCATTGGTTCCGCTTTGTTTGGTATTGATGGAGAAGAAAACCTTACGTTTACCATTGTTGTACATGTGGCTACAGTTCTCAGTACCTTGGTTATTCTTTGGAAAGAAATAGATTGGATTTTCCGCGGACTGTTTAAATTCCAGATGAACGAGGAAACAAAATACGTGTTCAGTATTATTGTTTCGATGATTCCGGTAGGTATTGTTGGCTTATTCTTTAAGGATTATGTTGAAGAAATATTTGGCTCTGGTTTGCTTATTGTAGGAATCATGTTGCTCGTAACAGCAGGATTGTTGGTCTTTTCATATTATGCAAAACCACGTCAGAAAGAGAAAATCAGCTTGCGCGATGCATTTATTATCGGTCTGGCACAGGCTTGTGCCGTAATGCCAGGTTTGTCTCGTTCGGGCTCGACCATTGCTACAGGTTTGTTATTGGGAAACAAAAAGGAAACATTGGCTCAGTTCTCATTTTTGATGGTAATACCTCCTATTCTTGGAGAGGCACTGCTCAGTGGTATGGAGATTGTGAAAGGGGCTGCTAATCCGGGAGCTGAAGTTTCATTGGTAGCTTTGATTGTAGGTTTCTTGGCTGCTTTTGTTTCAGGCTGTGCTGCTTGCAAGTGGATGATTAATATCGTGAAAAAAGGTAAGCTGGTTTATTTTGGTATATACTGTGCTTTGGCCGGAATAGTAACTATTGTATGTAGCATGCTGTCATAATTTATATGAATTTCAAGGAAGGAGAAGTAATATATGTTGATAAGCCGTTGCGGTGGACTTCTTTTGCGGTAGTAAACAAGATTCGCTACCACATCAGTCGCAAGCTCGGTGTTAAGAAAATAAAGGTTGGCCATGCCGGAACGCTCGATCCCTTGGCCACCGGTGTTATGATTATTTGTACCGGAAAGGCTACGAAGCGTATCGAAGAATTTCAGTATCATACTAAGGAATATATCGCGACATTGCAGTTGGGAGCAACTACTCCTTCGTATGATTTGGAAAAAGAAATTGATGCCGTATATCCTACAGAGCATATTACCGAAGAAATGGTACGGGAAGTTCTGACTCGTTTTGTAGGAACCATAGAGCAGGTGCCTCCTGCCTTTTCGGCTTGCAAGGTAGATGGCAAGCGTGCTTATGATTTGGCAAGAAAGGGTGATGAAGTGGAACTGAAGCCAAAAGTTTTAGTTATTGATGAAATAGAATTGCTGGAATGCAATTTGCCCGAGATAAAAATCAGGGTAGTTTGCAGTAAAGGTACTTATATCAGAGCTTTGGCACGCGATATTGGCGAGGCTTTACAAAGTGGAGCACATCTCACCGGACTTATACGTACACGTGTGGGAGATGTCAGACTGGCTGATTGCATGCAAGTAGAAGATTTTGAGAGTTGGTTGGACCAACAGGAGATAGAAGTTATAAACGATTAAGGAAAGAAAGGAAGAAGATGAAACTGTCACAATTTAAATTTAAGTTACCGGAAGAGAAGATTGCACTTTACCCGGCAAAGTACAGAGATGAGTCTCGCCTGATGGTTGTACATAAGTCAACAGGTCAGATTGAACACAAGGTATTCAAGGATGTGCTGAATTACTTTGATGACAAGGATGTATTTATCTTTAATGATACCAAAGTATTTCCTGCACGTTTATATGGAAACAAAGAAAAAACCGGTGCCCGTATCGAAGTATTCTTGCTGAGAGAACTTAACGAGGAACTGCGTTTGTGGGATGTATTGGTTGATCCTGCCCGTAAAATCCGTATCGGAAACAAATTGTATTTTGGTGATGACGATTCGATGGTAGCCGAAGTTATCGACAATACTACATCGCGTGGCCGTACGCTTCGTTTCTTGTATGACGGTCCACACGATGAGTTTAAAAAGGCACTTTATGCTTTGGGTGAAGCACCGCTGCCATTCTTTATCAACCGTAAGGTGGAACCCGAAGATGCAGAACGTTTCCAGACTATCTTTGCAAAAAATGAAGGAGCTGTAACAGTTCCGGCCGCAGGTTTGCACTTTAGCCGTGAGCTGATGAAGCGTATGGAGATTAAAGGTATTGACTTTGCATTTATCACGATGCATGCCGGACTGGGCAATTTCCGTGAAATAGATGTAGAGGACCTTACTAAGCATAAGATGGATTCGGAGCAGATGTTCGTCAATGCGGATGCCTGCCGTATCGTGAACGAAGCCAAAGACCGTGGCAATAAGGTTTGTGCTGTAGGTACTACTGTAATGCGTGCTATTGAAACTGCTGTGGGAACAGACGGACACTTGAAAGAATTTGAAGGATGGACCAATAAGTTTATTTTCCCTCCTTATGATTTCTCTGTAGCCGACAGCATGATTAGTAACTTCCATCTTCCACTCTCTACTATGCTGATGCTGGTATGTTCATACGGAGGTTATGAATTGGTTATGGAAGCCTATAATACAGCTCTCAAGGAAGATTACAGATTCGGTACTTATGGCGATGCTATGCTGATTATTGATAAATGATGACAGCGGTTTATTTAGGACTTGGAACTAATTTGGGTGACAAGCAAGCTAACTTGAAGGCTGCTGTAGAAAAGATAAACGAAAGGATAGGGGAGGTTACTTCTCTATCCTCTTTTTATGAAACCGCTCCCTGGGGATTTGAGTCTCAAAATAGTTTCTTGAATGCGGCTTTATGTGTACAAACTTCGATGGAAGCTTTACAGATTTTACAGGTTACACAAGAGATCGAAAAAGAACTGGGCCGGATGAAGAAATCGTCAGGTGGATGTTACACAGACCGTCTGATAGATATTGATATTCTTCTTTATGGCGACCTTGTGCTGAATGCTTCACAACTTGTTATACCTCATCCTTTAATGGAAAAGCGTGCCTTTGTTATGCAGCCATTGGCTGAGATAGCTCCGCATGTAGTTCATCCGTTATTGAACAAGACGATGCAAGAGCTGGCTCTTCAGCTTTGAAGACTATCGTCAAGCAATGTTAAAGCAAAAATTATATTGTAATTATTCCAATTTTATTCCTATCTTTGCAGCCGAAAATAAAAGTGGAAAGATTTGAGTAGCTTGCAACCACGGAAAAAAATGCTAAAAACACATCTTGATTTCCCGATGAATTAAATTCTACTCTGTCCGTACACGGATAAATCAATCACCATTAATTTTAATTTTGTATTATGGGATATTTGTTTACATCCGAATCGGTGTCTGAAGGACACCCCGACAAAGTGGCCGATCAAATTTCGGACGCTGTGCTTGACAAACTGCTGGCTTATGACCCCAGTTCAAAAGTAGCTTGCGAAACATTGGTAACTACCGGACAGGTGGTACTGGCAGGAGAAGTGAAAACAAAAGCTTATATTGATTTGCAACGTGTAGCGCGTGAGGTTATCAATAAAATTGGTTATACCAAGAGCGAATATATGTTTGAAGGCAACTCTTGTGGAGTTTTTTCTGCTATTCACGAACAGAGTCCTGACATCAACCGTGGTGTTGAACGTGAAGACCCGATGAATCAGGGTGCGGGCGACCAGGGTATGATGTTTGGTTATGCTACCAATGAGACAGAAAACTACATGCCGCTGTCACTCGACCTCTCTCACAAACTGCTGATGGTACTTGCAGACATCCGTCGTGAAGGAAAGGTTATGACCTATTTGCGTCCTGACTCAAAGAGCCAGGTTACTATAGAGTATGATGACAACCGTCGTCCTGTACGTATCGATACCATTGTGGTTTCTACACAGCATGATGAGTTTATTCTGCCTGAAGACAACACTCCGGAAGCTCAGTTGAAAGCAGACGAACAGATGTTGGCTCAAATCCGCAAGGATGTGATTGAAATCTTAATGCCGCGTGTAATTGCCGAAATTCATAACCCGCAGGTATTGGCTCTTTTCAATGATCAGATTAAGTATCATGTTAATCCGACCGGGAAGTTTGTAATCGGTGGTCCTCATGGCGATACAGGTCTTACCGGACGTAAGATTATTGTAGATACTTACGGAGGAGCTGGTGCACATGGTGGTGGTGCTTTCTCAGGAAAAGACCCTAGTAAAGTAGACCGTAGTGCAGCTTATGCAGCTCGTCATATTGCGAAAAACTTGGTTGCAGCTGGAGTTGCCGATGAGATTCTGGTTCAGGTTTCATATGCAATCGGCGTTGCTCGTCCTATCAATATTTATGTTAATACATACGGTCGCAGCAATGTCGCTATGACTGACGGTGAAATTGCACGCAAGGTTGACGAATTGTTTGATATGCGTCCGAGAGCTATTGAAGAGCGCCTGAAATTGCGTAATCCTATCTATAGCGAAACAGCTGCATACGGCCACATGGGACGTGAACCGAAGATTGTGACTAAAAAATTCGAATCAGCTTACGAGGGAGATAAAGAAGTTCTGGTTGAGCTCTTTACATGGGAAAAGCTGGATTATGTGGATAAAGTAAAAGAAGCTTTTGGCTTGTAATATCTAAATTATCGTCGGATGTCATCCTTTGCTTGCTGGCAGAGGGTGACATCTGTCTTTTTTTCTGCTCATGAATACAATAAAGAATGTTTGTGTATACAGTGCTTCCAGCACAAAAATAGATGCTGCTTATTTTGAAGCAGCCTGCCAGTTAGGAAGTTTATTGGCTGCTCATAAGATAAATTTAGTAAATGGAGCCGGCTGTATCGGACTGATGGCTGCTGTATCCGATGCTGTATTATTGGAAGGCGGTACCGTTACCGGTGTTATACCCCGTTTTATGGTGGAGCAAGGCTGGCATCATAAAGGACTTACACACCTGATTGAAACAAATACCATGCACGAGCGTAAGCAGCTGATGGCTGACCTTTCGGATGGAATTATAGCTTTACCCGGGGGATGTGGTACTTTGGAAGAACTGCTGGAAATCATCACTTGGAAACAGTTGGGGCTTTATTTGAATCCCATCGTTATACTTAATATCAATCATTTTTTTGATCCTTTGATTTCAATGCTTGAGCAGGCCATTGACCAGAATTTTATGCGCAAGGAACATGGGGATATTTGGCGCGTAGCTGAAACACCTTCCGAGGCGATTGCTTTTTTGTACGAGACTCCTTGCTGGAATCCTGAAATTCGTAAATTTGCAGCGATATGAACGAAGTATGCCGCATAGGATGGATGGATATGGTGCGTTTACAGCAGGAAAGCCAAGTAAAAAAAGATTCCTTGCTTATTGCCCAGATTCAGCAGACAGACAGCAGAGGGAAAGAAGGCGATGCCTTGCCCTACCTGTTGAGTATGGATGCGCCCATTACTGTCATTATGTATTGTTGCTTTTTTCTGTTGGCTTATGTACTTGGCAACGGAAAGCGGCACTTGCTTCAGCGTTTCAAGAACTTTTTTCATACGAAAGAGCGTTCCAGTCTGTTTGATGACCGTTCTGGGTCGGATATGCGTTATACTGCAGCATTATTGCTGGTTAGCTGTATTCTTTCCGGCTTTTGTGTGTACGATTATTATTCCGATTGTTCGCCACAGTTTTTTCAGACAGTTCCACATTCCATATTGTTATCTGTCTATATTTTTTCGGTTATCCTGTTTTTAATGGTCAAACGTTTGCTGTATCAATTTATTAACTGGATATTTTTTTACAGACAAAAATCGACCTTATGGTTAGAAGCCTATTCTGACGTAATTATTTGGACCGGATTACTCCTTTTTCCTATCGTTCTACTGATTGTTTATTTTGATTTAATGCCACATTGGGCTATCATTTTTGTAGGATGTGTATTTCTGATAATGAAAAGTTTACTCCTATATAAGTGTATTAAGAACTTTTTCAGCCATTTATATGGTTTATTGCATTTAATTGTGTACTTTTGTGCCCTCGAAATAGTCCCTGACTTATTAGTGTGGAAGGGATTGAGTTATATGAATGATGTTTTGATTTTAAATTTTTAGTACATTGAAAATAAAGAAAGTTCTTGTATCTCAGCCCAGACCGACTTCAGAGAAGTCGCCCTATTTTGATATAGCTGAGAAGTACGGCGTGGAAATAGTTTTCCGTCCGTTTATAAAAGTGGAAAGCCTTTCGGCAAAGGAGTTCCGTCAGCAGAAAGTTTCCATCTTAGACCATACAGCTATTGTGTTCACATCACGTCATGCAATCGACCACTTCTTTACTTTGTGTGCTGAATTGCGTGTAACGATTCCTGAAACGATGAAATATTTTTGTACCTCTGAAGCTATTGCACTTTATATTCAGAAGTACGTACAATATCGTAAACGCAAAGTATTTTTCGGTGCTACCGGTAAGTTTGCCGACTTGATGCCTTCTATCATCAAGCACAACACAGAGAAATATTTTATTCCGATGTCTGATGTGCATAACGATGAAGTAAGGGATGCTTTGGATAAGGCGAAGATTCAGCACACCGAAGCTATTATGTATCGTACAGTCAGCAACGATTTTGGTCCAGACGAGGCATTTAATTATGATATGTTAATCTTCTTCAGTCCGGCAGGTATCCAGTCATTGCTGAAGAACTTCCCGAAGTTCGAGCAAGGAGATATTGCTATCGCTTCATTTGGTCCTTCAACTGCTAAAGCTGTAAAAGATGCAGGTTTGCGTCTGGATTTGGAAGCACCATCACCAGCTGCTCCTTCTATGCCGGCAGCTTTGGAACAGTTTATTCGTGAAAACAATAAATAACAAGACTAATTCATAGTTTTCAAATATGCCGGAGGTTTTGTATTGATAAAGTTTGTAACTTTGCAATACAAAATCTCCGGTTTTTCTTTTTTTAAATAGACAGCTTATGACAGAATGGAAAAATACATTGTCGAAAAATGAACGCTTGTGCAGTCACCTCCTGATAGAAAAACTTTTTTCCGGAGGAAGTAAGTCGTTTGTTTCTTTTCCCATCCGTGTTGTTTACCAGCAGGTAGATGAAACGGCTCCTGCCCGTGCATCCATTCTGATTAGCGTTCCCAAAAAACGTTTTAAACATGCTGTAAAGCGTAATCGTGTGAAACGACAGATAAGAGAAGCTTACCGGAAAAATAAAGGTATACTGCTTGATATGCTTGAAGCACAGAACAAGCAACTGATACTTTCGTTTATATGGCTCGATAATAAGCTGTATTCCTCTGATGAAGTAGAGTTGAAAGTAAAAAAACTGCTGCAACTGGTAGCCGAACATCTGGAAAAATGAAAAAACTGTTTACCTTTCTGTTGCTTTTGCCCATTTATTTTTACCGCAACTGCATTTCTCCTTTTACACCGCCCTCCTGTCGTTTTGTGCCTACATGTTCTCAATACGCCATCGAGGCCCTCAAGAAGCATGGACCTTTTAAAGGATTGTATTTGACAATTCGGAGGCTGTTGCGCTGCCATCCGTGGGGAGGAAGCGGTTACGACCCTGTTCCTTAGCCTATGGTATATTACAATTTACATACACACTCTTTGGAGCATGCCTGCGCAGGGAATGCTTTTTACAATTACAGTTATCCTGAAGAATTACCTTGTGATTTGCCTTTCCATTTTTCTCTTTCCCTGCATCCATGGGATTTGCTGCAGGAAAAGCTGGATAGTCAGTTAGAATGGTTGTACAGCCATTTATCCGATTCCCGCTTAGTCGCTATTGGTGAAACTGGTTTTGATAAGCTAAAAGGACCTCAGTTTCAGGTACAGCTGTTTGTATTTAAAACGCTTGCCCGCATCAGTCAAGAGCAGAACCTACCTCTGATTATCCATAATGTGCGTTCTTCTTCCGAACTGATAGCACTTAAACACCAACTCAAAGCCGATAATCCTTGGATTATTCATGGATTCCGGGGAAAAAAAGAGTTGGCAAATGACCTTATACGGCATGGATTTTACCTATCTTTTGGCATTCACTATCAGGCAGCAGCCTTAGAGGCTGTTCCATTGGATCGTCTGTTTCTGGAAACCGACACGAGCGATACTCCGATAGCTACACTATATGAACAAATAGCAGCCGATTATCAGATTCCGGTAAATCAGTTAGATGAAATTATCAGTCAAAACATCAACTCCCTCTTTTTTAAGCGCTAAGAGTTGTTTATTCAGATAAAGAGTCGTACTTTTGTCCATGTAATAACAACAAATAGAAACAATAAAACGTTTAACTAAGAATTTCATTCGATGAATTTTGTAGAAGAATTAAGATGGCGTGGAATGGTACATACCATGATGCCGGGTACTGAAGAACTGCTGGAAAAAGAAATGGTAACAGCTTATTTGGGTATTGACCCTACAGCCGATTCATTGCACATCGGTCACTTGTGTGGAGTCATGATGTTACGTCATTTCCAGCGTTGCGGCCACAAGCCATTGGCTTTGGTAGGCGGTGCTACCGGTATGATTGGTGACCCATCAGGTAAATCTCAGGAGCGTAACCTGCTCGACGAGGAAACCCTGCGCCATAATCAGGAGTGTATCAAGAAGCAGTTGGGCAAATTCCTCGACTTCGAGTCGGATGCCCCAAATAAAGCAGAACTGGTAAACAACTACGACTGGATGAAAGACTTCTCATTCCTTGACTTTGCCCGTACCATCGGTAAGCACATTACCGTGAACTACATGATGGCCAAGGAATCAGTTCAGAAACGTCTGAACGGTGAAGCCCGTGATGGTCTTTCATTCACCGAATTTACTTATCAGCTGTTGCAAGGATACGATTTTCTGCATCTGTATGAAACAAAGGGCTGCAAGCTTCAGTTGGGTGGTTCCGATCAGTGGGGTAACATTACTACCGGAGCCGAGTTGATTCGCCGTACCAATGGCGGTGAAGTATTTGCGCTGACTTGTCCTTTGATTACCAAAGCCGACGGTGGTAAGTTCGGTAAGACAGAATCAGGAAATATCTGGCTGGATCCTCGCTATACTTCTCCTTATAAATTCTATCAGTTCTGGTTGAATGTAAGCGATGAAGATGCACAGCGCTATATCAAGATATTTACTTCACTTCCGAAGGAAGAAATCGATGCGCTTATCGAAGAACATGCAGCCGCTCCACACCTGCGCGTATTGCAGAAACGTCTGGCTAAGGAAGTTACCATCATGGTACACTCTGAAGCAGATTATAATGCAGCAGTAGAAGCATCAGGCATTTTGTTTGGTAATGCAACTTCAGAAGCATTGAGAAAGCTGGACGAAGACACACTGCTTTCTGTATTCGAAGGTGTTCCGCAGTTTGAAGTTTCCAGAGCCGATATCGAAGCCGGTATCAAGGCTGTAGATCTCTTCACTGAAAAAGCTGCTGTATTCCCTTCAAAAGGCGAAATGCGTAAGTTGGTTCAGGGTGGTGGTGTATCACTGAACAAAGAAAAACTGGCTGCATTTGACCAGGAAATTACCGTAGCCGACCTGCTGGATGAAAAATATCTGTTAGTACAGCGTGGTAAGAAAAACTATTACCTTGTTATTGTGAAGTAAGCATTAACAAGATAAAGATATATAGAAAAAGGCTGACCTCCAGGTCAGCCTTTTTCTATAATGCTGTCATTCAAATGCAGGCAATGTCACTTTAAACAATTCGCTGGGGCGATGTTCTTTGCGGATAAACTCTTTCATTTTTGCTACGATTTCCGGATGCTGTGCAGCTACGTCATGATCTTCGTGCAAATCTTCCGCCAGGTTATACAGCGATGGTTTTCCAGCTCTTACTACCATCTTCCAGTCTCCCATACGTACTCCTATCTGATCAGTTTCATGGAATTCCCAGTACAGATAGTCATGTTTTTGTTGCTTTTCGTCGTTGCCTAACAAGGTTGGGGCAAACGAAATACCATCAAAACAGTCGCCTTCTATTTTCTTATTGATATACTTGGCAGGGAATTTACGGTCGCCTATCAGCTCACAGAACGTAGGCATAACATCATAAAAAGCCAGTTGGTGGTCGTTTTTTACACCGGCAGGGATTTTACCGGGCCAGCGGGCGATGAAAGGAACACGGATACCACCTTCCAGACATTGCCGTTTAAGTCCGCGCAATTTTCCGTCTCGGCCAAAGAATTCAGGGTCTGCACCACCTTCTTCATGAGGTCCGTTGTCACTACTGAAAATCACCAGTGTATTCTCATCCAGTCCCTTTTCCTTCAGTTTCGCCAATATTTCACCTACATAAGAGTCAAGGCGAGTAATCATGCCGGCAAATTCGGCATGCGTGTGCGTAGCAGGATTATAACGTCCTCCTCCTCCCCAGGTTTTGTCTACGAAGAACTGCTTCTTGTAGTGCTTGAGGATGGAATCGTTTGGCTGTGCCAGCTCAGCGTGCGGCAGTGTATACGTAAAGAGTCCGTAGAAAGGCTGTTTACCATCCTGGCTGTCCAGCCACTTCAGTGCTTCCTGATGAATCAGGTCTGCCGAGTACTGTGTACGTTTCTTATAGTCATCACCAAACATCGGATATTTAATATTCTCTTCCAATACCACGCGTATGGTCGCTGTATCCCTTTTAGAGCTGCTGTATCGATTCAGAAAGTTTGGATAATACAGATGTGCCTGATATTGGCAGATATATCCGAAATACTCGTCTATGCCCCTTTTTTCGGGGGTCGAACACGAGCCTTCATAACCGCCAGCCCATTTACCAAACATTCCTGTGGTATACCCGTTTTTCTTCATAATTTCGGGTAAGATGATATGGTCTGGTGAGTACGGTTCCTGTCCTGTCAACACATATTCATCGTTGTCACCGTACTTCATTGTAGGTGAATCCTTCCAGTATTCATAATTTCCCCTTACGTGAGTGTGTCCGGTGTGCTGTCCGGTCATCAGTGATGCACGCGACGGAGCACTTACCGGACTGCCGGCATATGCCTGCATAAACTGCATGCCTTCGGCTGCCATACGGTCCAGATTCGGAGTCTGTATATACTTCTGGCCATAGCATCCTAAATCGCCGTATCCCATGTCATCACACAAGATGAAGATGATGTTAGGCTGTTGTTCCTTTGCTTTTTTTGCCTCCGCAGAAGTTGCTCCCAATGAGAGCAACCCTGCAGAAAACAATACAATATTTTCTTTTTTCATATCCATCCGTTTTATTATTTCAGTTCCTTCAGCAACTCCTCTACCGCAGTACGTAACTGAGTATCTTCACCCTGAACAATGGTTTCGGGTGCATTCAGCACGTGAATATCTGGTTCAAGCTCTGTATTTTCTAGGTAACTTCCGTCCGGCAACTGATAGCCGATAACCGGAATACCGTAGATAAGGCTCTTATCCTGAAGGCGTTCCCAGTTTACGCTGGTCATTGTACCCGGTACAGGAGCTCCTACCAGCTTACCCATCTTCTTATGTTTGTAAACCCATGGTGTACCGTGTGCATTCGAGTAGTTGGCCTCACACTGCACCATGATAGAAGGCTTGTTCCAGCGACGGCTCGGCATATCGCAGGCAGCACGTCCGCGTATTACCTGCGTCAGGTATTTTTCACCACTGAAGAGTACCTCTACATCTTCGTGCAGACGGCCACCACCGTTGAAACGTGTGTCAATCACAATACCTTCACACTGATTGTACTTGCCCAGAATATCCGAGTAAATATTGCGGAAACTTTCATCGTCCATCGACTGGATATGTACGTAACCCAGACGTCCGTTCGACCATTTTTCCACATCAGCAGCACGCTGTTTCACCCATCTCTGATACAGCAGGTCGCTCAATGCACCGCTGCTAATCGGGAGAATCACCTCATCCCATCGTTTGCCAGTAGCCGGGTCATACAGCGAAGCCAGTGTTTTCTTTTTCGCCTTTCCGTTCAGCAATACGGTATAATCATTTTCAGGGTCAATTTCCACGCCGTCAATTTTCTCAAGAATAACACCCGGTTTTACATTCGAGTTGGCATGGTCGAAAGGACCTTTTTCGATTACTTCGGCTACTTTCAGTCCCTTACCGGTATAGTTCCAGTCGAACAATACTCCTAGGCTGGCAGTTGATTCTACAGCCGATGGACCATAGTAGCGTCCACCCGTATGCGAAACATTCAGTTCGCCCAGCCATTCGCTCAGCAATTCGGCAAAATCATAATTGTTGGCAATATGCGGCAAGAAGCGGCGATAATCAGCCGACATAGCATCCCAGTCCACTCCGTGCATTCCCTTTTCGTAGAAGCGTTCCTTCTCTTCGCGGTATACATGGTTGAACATATAGTTGCGCTCTTCGGCACCGCTGATTTTTACAGTCGCGTTAAAGCTTACCGGTTTTAGAGCACCATCTTTCAGAGTCTGGAATTTCCGTCCCAACAAGAAAATCTTGCCTTCCTTATCGGTCTCCATTTGGCTGAATCCGGCATCTTTTGAAACCAGCTGCGGGTCTTTTTTACGCAAATCCAGTTTCCACAAGTCGTAGTCGCCTTCGAAAGCAGTCAGATAATACAATGTTTCCCCTTTGCTGTCAATCATGGCATCTGCCATGTCCGAAGAGTTCGGGGTGAGTCGGACAATACGGTCGGTAATACCTTCCAGTTCCACCAGAAGCGGTTTCTTGTCTTCTTCTTTATCTTCTTTGTCCTTCTTTTTATCTGCTTTCTTTCCTTTCTTTTCGTCAGCCTTTTCTTTTGCAGCTTTCTGTTCCTTTTCCAGCTCCTTCTGCAACTCATAATCCTCTTTGCTCAGGCGGAACTTGTCGTAAGCATCCCGGTTGAGGAATACCAGCATGGCATCACTCAGCGATCCCCACGATGCATGTGCCCGCATACCGTAGCGGTCTGTCTGGAACAAGATGGCATTTCCATCCATCACCCAGTGCGGTGTACTGCTGAAATAGCCGCTGTTGGTCAGATTGGTAATCTTTCCGCCTTGTGCACTTACCAGGCCTATATCCGAATACGGGTCATGACGGTTACCGATAAACTCCAGCGCGAACCATTTGCTGTCTGGTGACCATGTATAAGTGATTGTTCCTTCAGTTCGATAACAAGTACTTTCGTCCGTTACCTGACGTGTTTTCTTCGAATCGAGATTATACACCATCAGTCGGTTACGGCCTTCTACAAAGGCAATTTCCTTACCGTCTGGCGAGAAACGGGCACAGGTACGGTCCAGTTTGCTTTCCGGCAACAGACGCTCTTCCTTGATGACAGTAGCATTGGGGAATCCCTTTTCCTCTTCGCGTACAATTGAAGCCTTATACAAGTCGTAACGGCCGTCGCGCTCACTGGTGTAGACCAATGTACGGCTGTCTTCGCTCCAGGTAGGGTCACTTTCTGCAGCAGCAGTATGGGTTATCTGTTTGGTTGTTCCATATTCAACAGAAGTAACAAAGAGCTCTCCGCGTACCGTAAAGGCAATCTGCTTGCCGTCCGGTGAAACAGCTCCCGATTCGGCACCGCTGGTAAATTTGAGGAACTGCACCTTGTCTTCATTGTCGGAAACCAAATCGATGGCTACCTTTTTCGGACTGCCATTTGCCGTCTGAGTATAGATTTCACCATTATATGTATAGCAAAGCATACCGTTGCTGCCTACCGACAAGAAACGTACCGGATGAGTCTTGAATTTTGTCAGTTCTTTTACTTGTTCCGGCTGGTCGATAGGGAAAGAATATACGTTGAACGAGCCTTTGTTCCGCTCACTCAGGAAATAAACAGTTTTTCCGTCCGGAGCCAATACCGGATTTCTATCCTCTCCGGCCCGTTTGGTAAGATTGGTGTGTTGTTTGGTCTGAACATCATATTTCCATACATCGCGGGTGATGGATGAAGTGTGATGCTTTCTCCATTCATCCTCAAAACCCTTCTTATCCTGGTATAGAAAATAATTTCCGTCTTTGCTGAAGCATACCATTTCGGCCGGTGTACCCAGTACTTGTTCGGTACGTCCTCCGTTGGCCGGTACTTTATAAAGCTCACCCATGGCACCTGTAGGGAACAGAGCACTCTGTGCCGGGTCCTGAATTACAGCAGAAAACAGTACATATTTGCCATCGGGAGTGAAGGCAGAAGGAATTTCGGAAGCCGAGTTGTAAGTCAGTCTTTTCGCCTGACCGCCATCGGCTGCTACGGTATACACATCGAATCCGCCGTTACGGTCGCTTGCAAAAGCTATCTGTTTGCCATCCGGGCTCCATACCGGACTGCATTCGTACGATTCCTGACTGGTGAGCGCTACAGCTTTTCCACCTTCTGCAGCCACTTTGTAGATGTCTCCTTTATAGCAGAATACTATATCTTTACCGTCGGGAGAAATTTGTACGTCCCGAAGCCATAAGGGAGTTTCAGCTCCTGCAGCGGCAGCAGTGAGTCCCAGGCTGATACATGCTAGTAATTTTTTCATTATAAAACAGATTTTAGATTGGGTTATGCGAACAAAAATAATGATTTCTGGAAGAAAGATAAAAAAATGACTCTTTTATTTGGAAGATATTAAATAAAAACACTATCTTTGCATCGCTTTCCGAGGAAAGCATCTGAAGTTTGGACTATGGTGTAATGGTAACACAACAGGTTTTGGTTCTGTTTTTCCAGGTTCGAATCCTGGTAGTCCAACTTAAGCCCTGAGAGATTCTCTCAGGGCTTTTTTATTTTTAATCATTGAGAAACACTTCTTGATAGAATTGGATAATGTACTATGAATAATAAAAATACTATTAGAAGAGATTATCTTATTATCCGTAGGATTATGAGAGGAGACTATCCAAGCGCATCCCTATTGTTACAATATTTGGAACGAAACGACATTACCATTACATTACGTACTCTGCAGCGTGATATGGCAGATATTAGAAGCAACTTCGATATAGAGGTTATATATGACAGCAAGAAGAATGGCTACTATATTGATGAAACTTGCAGTATGGATACAGATAAACTGCTGTACTTCCTTGGGTTAGCTGAAAGTTCAGACATAATATTATCCAGTATTAAAGATAAGCAAAAGCTGTTGAAATACCTGTCAATAAGTCCTAATCCTCATGCAAAAGGGGTAGAGAATATAGGTATATTACTGCATGCCATACAGCAATGCACCGTTATCAATATCAATCATCTTAGCTATCAGACAGGAGAGCAGAAAGCCTACACCGTAGAGCCTTATCTCTTAAAAGAATTTGAGGGAATGTGGTATCTGTTTGCCTATTGTGAGGAAATGAGAGCATTTCGTACCTTCGGACTTGACAGAATAGGGCAGATACAGGTAACGGACAGAACTTTTCAGCGTAGAGAAGAATTAGAACGTACGGCAGAAAAGTTTGAAAATGTATATGGATTAGTGTATGAACCCAACAATAACCCAAATGCCCCAATAGAGGAAGTAAAACTGAAAGTATCTTCTGTTATGTTGCCTTATATCCAATCTTTGCCAATACATTCATCACAAAGCATAAGCGGAGATGGAGATGTAATAACACTACATCTGATAATAAATCCAGAATTGGAAAATAAAATAATGAGTTATGGAGAACATATTGAAGTCTTGTCTCCACACTCACTGCGAAATAAGATTAAAGAAAGGATAATGCAATCACTGTCAAAATACGATGATTAAAAAAATCAGCATACGACTAATTTTGTCGTATGTTGGCTCTTATTTTTGTAGAAAATTTTATTAATATGGACAATATAATTAC
>USQO01000036.1 GCA_900556845.1 uncultured Bacteroides sp.
TCGTCGGCAGCGTCAGATGTGTATAAGAGACAGAGGATATTTGTATAACAAGTGTCTATAAGACAATGTAATTTCTACTATGTGTAGATGTAATCCTCTACGGTTATTTGTTTACGTCTATAAGACAATGTAATTTCTACTATGTGTAGATTCAGAAGGCCGCCCATCAATGCATCAAAGTCTATAAGACAATGTAATTTCTACTATGTGTAGATAGTGAGCGGTACACCACCAGCTTTTCCTGGTCTATAAGACAATGTAATTTCTACTATGTGTAGATGGGGACAAATTCTTAACTTCCCAGGGACGTCTATAAGACAATGTAATTTCTACTATGTGTAGATTCAACACCGCGTACCCTATCGTACGTCATGTCTATAAGACAATGTAATTTCTACTATGTGTAGATGATAGCATCCAGCTCTTCCTGTAGTTCGTCTATAAGACAATGTAATTTCTACTATGTGTAGATCTTATTTGCCCAGTCATTTGCCATGCAGTCTATAAGACAATGTGGTTTCTATAATTAATAGATTTGTGGCTAAGCACACTTGCTTGTTTTTTATTTGATTGTCGGACACATTAGAATATCTTTAAATTTGAAAAACCTGTGCAATAAATGCACAAGTTAAAGAAGGAGAGAACAAAATCAAAAAAGATTCCAATTATTATAATTCTGATGTGATTTTGCTATACATTACACCTTTTATTTTTGAACATTAAGAAGGTTTATTGCAAAGCATAAAAATAGCCCGGCTATAGCAGTCGGGCTATTTTTATGACCTTATGTCACGCCATTTTCAATCCGACAATCGAACCTATCAGGGTAAGTGTGAAAAATAAGCGCAGCAGAGTGGCTGGCGGCAATAATTAAAATAATCCAACTCATAATGTATACTTAAATAAAACGCTTGCAAAGTTATGCCACTTCGGAGGATGAGTTGCTTATCAATTGATAAGAAATAGGGGGGAGATACGATTAAATACTATCTTTGTGGGCAAGATTGTCCAAGTTGTTTTGAGAAAAGATAATGGATATGCAGATACATGATATTTTAAGTAAGATTTACTCCATGCCGGAAGATTCCGTGCAAAAACTTGTCGCAAAGATGAAGAAGTGTTCTTTTGTCAAAGGAGACCGGATTTTACAGGCCGGAAAGGTGGAGAGGAATATCTTCTTTGTGGAGAAGGGAATCGTGCGTGCCTATTTACCTCTTGATGGAAAAGACGTTACGTTCTGGGTTGGCATGGAGGGGGCTACGGTGGTTTCGCTGAAAAGCTATGTGTGTAATGAACCCGGTTATGAGACGGTGGAGTGTGTGGAGGATGCCGTTGTGTATGTATTGCAGCGGGAGGTACTGGATGAATTGTTCGGTCAAGATATTCATATAGCGAACTGGGGCCGGAGGTTTGCCGAAAATGAGTTTCTGCAGACGGAAGAAAAATTTCTGCCACTGCTTTTTACTAATGCTACGCAACGCTATGAGATGTTGCTGAAAAGACAACTCTATCTGTTGCAATGTATTTCTTTGGAGCATTTGGCGTCTTATTTGGGCATTACACCTGTGAGTTTGAGCCGTATCCGGGCTGCTGTGGCTGGGAAACGTTAGAATATTTTCTATCTTTGTGCTTCAAAATCTAGAATTCAGTATATGACTAAAAATAGACTACACCCAATAATGCTTGCCGGAACGGGAAGTGATGTGGGAAAAAGTATCCTGGCTACGGCGCTTTGCCGTATCTTTTTGCAAGACGGATACAGTCCTGCTCCGTTCAAGGCACAAAATATGGCGCTTAACTCGTATGCTACTCCCGAGGGGCTGGAGATTGGCCGGGCGCAGGCTGTACAGGCCGAAGCGGCTGGCGTGCCTTGCCATACGGATATGAATCCGCTGTTGCTGAAACCTACTTCCGACCAGGGGTCGCAGGTGGTACTGAACGGGCGGCCTATAGGTAACCGCAGTGCGTACGATTATTTCCGCAAGGAGGGACACAATGAACTGCGTGCCGAAGTGAATGCGGCGTACGACCGTCTGGCTGCTCGCTATAACCCGATTGTGATGGAAGGAGCGGGCAGCATCTCGGAAGTGAATCTGTACGACCGTGATTTGGTGAATATGCCGATGGCGCGTCATGCCGGGGCGGATGTAATTCTGGTGGCAGATATTGACCGTGGCGGTGTGTTTGCCAGTGCTTATGGCTCGATTGCCTTGCAGCGTCCGGAGGATAAGGGACGTATCAAGGGGATTATTGTCAATAAGTTTCGTGGGGATATTCGTTTGTTCGAGTCGGGTGTAAAGCAGATGGAAGAGATTTGTGGTGTGCCGGTGCTGGGGGTTATCCCGTATTATCGGGGGATTTATATCGAGGAGGAAGACTCGGTGGACTTGCAGCAGAAGCATGTCAAGGCGATGGAAGGCCGGCTGAATGTGGCTGTGGTCTTGCTGAGACATCTTTCTAATTTTACCGACTTCAATATGCTGGAACGTGACGAACGGGTGAACTTGTATTATACGAATAATACGGAGGAATTGCTGAAGGCTGACATCATTCTGTTGCCGGGAACCAAGAGCACATTGGCCGACTTGTATGAGCTTCGCCGTAACGGGGTAGCGGAGGCTATCCTGAAGGCTTCGCGTAACGGAGCGACGGTGATGGGTATCTGTGGCGGCTACCAGATGATGGGGGTGCGTGTAGAGGACCCGGATGGGGTGGAAGGCAGTATCCGCCAGTTGCCCGGTCTGGGACTGCTGCCGGTAACGACGGTGATGCGTGGCGAAAAGGTGACACGGCAGGTGCATTTTACGTTCGAAGGCAGTGAGGTGCGTTGCGGCGGTTACGAAATCCACATGGGGGAAACGCGCCTGCAGGAGGGCGAGCCGATGAAACCACTGGTGTGGCTGGAAGAAGGAGGTCCCGACGGTTATATGGTGAATCGCAAATGTATGGGTACGTACGTGCATGGCATTTTGGATAATCCGGCTTTCATCGACTGGCTGCTGGAGCCTTATAACCTGAAACTGAAGCAGCGTCCGGTGGACTATGCGGCTTTTAAGGAGGAACAGTATGACAAGCTGGCTGCACATGTGCGTGCGCATCTGGATATGTCGAAGTTGTACGAAATTATTACGGAAAAATGATAGAAGGACACGGAGATGATTTGTACCGTTATGGGGGGAAACTGGTGAATTTCAGTTCGAATGTGTACGGTGGTGTCAATCATTCGGGTTTGGTGGCTTATCTGGCAAACCGTATGGAGGTGATACGCAATTATCCGGAACCGGAACCTAAATCGCTGGAGCGTGAGATAGAGTGCCGGGAGCAGTTGGATTCGGGCAGTGTCTGTGTGACCAACGGGGCTACAGAGGCTATCTATCTGATAGCTCAGGCTATGAAGGGAAGCTGTTCGGCTGTATTGCAGCCTACTTTCAGCGAGTATGCCGATGCGGCGCGTTTGCACGGGCATCAGTTGGTTTCTTTTTATACGCTGGATGTACGTACGATTCCCGAGAAGGCACAGGTGGTGTGGATTTGTAATCCCAATAATCCTACGGGGATGGTGTACGACAAGGCTTTGCTGGCGGCGTGTGTGCAGAAGCATCCCCATCGGCTGTTTGTTTTGGACCAGTCTTATGAAGCGTTTACGCAGCGTCCTTTGTTTACAGCTGCCGAGGCTGCGGCTTATCCGAATTTGCTCGTGTTGCATTCGATGACGAAGCATTATGCTTTGCCGGGTTTGCGGCTGGGGTATGTCACGGGGGGTGTGTCGCTGATTGACTTGCTGCGCCGTCAGCGCATGCCGTGGTCGGTCAATGCGCTGGCTGTTGAGGTCGGGCATTATCTGTTGCAGCATGAGGAGGAGTTTGCAATTGACTTGCCGGCTTTGCTGGCAGAGAAGGACCGGGTGGCCGAGGCATTGCGGCAGATAGGAGGAATGGAGGTGTGGCCGTCGGATACGCATTACCTGCTGGTGCAGTTGCGGAGTGGTACGGCTGCTTCGCTGAAGGCTTATCTGGCCGAAGAATGTGGAATGCTGATACGTGATGCGGCCAATTTTGAAGGACTGGATGCCGGATTTTTCCGTATTGCGGTTCAGGGAAAGAAAGAAAACGATGATTTGATTGCTGCGATTAAGAAATGGATATATCTGTATTGATGGATGTTGCACTGCCTTTGTTGGTGGGTGTATTGATGGATTGTGCGCTGGGTGACCCGATGGGGCTGCCTCACCCTGTGGTGGGTTACGGACGTTTGATTTCGTTTTTCGAGCACCGGTGGAACTGTGGGCAGAACCGGAAACTGAAAGGAATGCTTATGACGGTGCTGCTGGTGGCCGGAGTGGCTGCTGTGGTTTGGGGAGTACTGGTGATGGCAAGAAACCTGAGTGTATGGCTCGAGGTGGTATTGTCGGCTGTGCTGGTCTTTTATTGTCTGGCAGGAAAGACGTTGATTGACGAGGTACAGGCTGTATTTCGGGAAACGGATGTTTCGCTGGAACGGGGCAGGAAGCAGGTGGCACGCATTGTGGGACGCGATACTTCGGAGCTGACGGCACAGGAGGTACGTATCGCTGCCTTGGAAACCTTGGCCGAGAATCTGAGTGATGGGGTAGTGGCTCCTTTGTTCTGGTACATGGTGGCCGGAGTGCCGGGCATGATGGCTTACAAGATGGTTAATACACTGGATTCGATGGTGGGCTACAAGAATGAGCGTTATCGGGATTTCGGGTGTTTTGCCGCCCGGCTGGATGATGTGGCCAATTATATTCCGGCCCGGCTTACGGCTTTGCTGATGGTGCTCGTCAGTGGTCGCTGGTCGCTTCTTGCTTTTGTGAGGCGGTATGGGTGCCAGCATGCCAGTCCTAACTCCGGTTATCCGGAATCGGCATTGGCTGGAATTTTGGGTTGCCGTTTCGGAGGACCGCATGTCTATTTCGGGCAGGTGGTTGACAAGCCTTGGATTGGTGAAAACTGCCGTGCGGTGAATACGGCGGATATGCAGGTGGCGGTGGCTGTCAACCGACGGGTTGAAGCTGTGTTGCTGTTGGTTTATTTTCTTGCAGTTGTTTGTGTTGCCTGGTGATTATTAGCAGGAAAGGCTTTTATTTATTTCTGTATTTCTGCTTTTTTTTATATTTTTACACAATCAATAGCTATACATGAAAAGCACATGTCTTTTTGTCTTTTAAAGTAGGATTTCGTATGCTTTTCTATTGTTTTATCAGCTGTTTTTAGAGTATTAATGCATTGTTAGATTATAAATTTAGACTTATGGTGAAAAAGATGATGTTGGCTATGCTGTGCGGGTGTGCTACAGTCACTTATGCACAGCAATATGCAGCACCACAGATGGTATCTCTTGACAAAGGCTGGGAGTTTTCCAAAGCCGGCAGTGATGAATGGCTTTCGGCGAAAGTTCCGGGGACGGTTCATCAGGATTTGATAGATCACGGCAAGTTGCCCGACCCGTTTTATGGCCGGAATGAGGAAAAGGTGCAGTGGGTAGAGAAGGAAGACTGGCAGTACCGCACCAGTTTTACAGTGACCGAAGAGCAGTTGCAGCGCGAGGCGGCTACATTGATTATGGAAGGCCTTGACACGTATGCAGATGTGTATCTGAACGGTTCGCTCTTGCTGAAAGCTGACAATATGTTTGTCGGATATAAAGTTCCTGTAAAATCAGTCTTACGTAAGGGAGAAAATAAGTTGTATGTATATTTCCATTCTCCGGTAAACTATGTGATGCCGCAGTGGGAAAGCAACGGGTTTAACTATCCGGCAGATAATGACCATAGCGACAAGCGTGTGAGTGTTTTCTCGCGTAAGGCTCCTTACAGTTTCGGATGGGACTGGGGAATCCGTCTGGCTACCAGCGGAATATGGCGTCCGGTTACACTGGCGTTCTATGATGCAGCCAGCATAAACGATTACTATGTGCATCAGGTTTCAGTATCACAGGCTGAAGCTAAGGTGGAAAATAGGTTGGAAATCAATTCGGTGGGCAATGTGGAACGCAAGGCTCAGGTTACGGTAGAATATGCGTATAAGGGTAATAGCTATGCCGAGACAGAAGAGGTTACGCTGAAGCCGGGATGTAATACGGTTTCTGTTCCGCTTACACTGAAGAACCCGCATCTGTGGATGCCGAACGGTTGGGGTGAAGCTGCCCTGTATACGTTTACTGCCAGCGTGGCTGTAGATGGAAAGGAAATTGCCCGCGAAAGCAAGAAAGTGGGACTGCGCAATATCCGTGTGGTGAAGGAAAAAGATGAAAAGGGTGAATCGTTCTATTTTGAAGTGAACGGCCAGCCGCTTTTTGCCAAGGGGGCCAATTATATTCCGAGTGATGCGCTGCTGCCTAATGTTACTCCGCAGCGTTATGAACGGATGTTTGAGGATATGAAGGCTGCCAACATGAACATGGTTCGTGTATGGGGTGGCGGTGTGTACGAGGATGCCAAGTTCTACGAAGAGGCAGACGAAAAGGGTATTCTGGTTTGGCAGGACTTTATGTTTGCCTGTACGACTTATCCGCACGACCCAGTATTCCTGAAACGGGTAGCCGAGGAGGCTGAATACAACATCAAGCGTCTGCGTGGACATGCTTCGCTGGCTATGTGGTGCGGTAATAATGAAATCTATGAAGGTATCCGCTACTGGGGATGGAAAGAGAAGTACACGCCGGAGGTGTATCAGGAAATGCAGGACGGATATAAAGTGCTGTTCCACGAACTGCTGCCTTCGATGGTGCAGAAATTCGACCCGGACCGTTTTTATATGCATGGCTCCCCTTATGAAGCCAACTGGGGACGTCCGGCTAGCTGGGCGATTGCTGACAGTCACAACTGGGGTACCTGGTACGGACAGAAGCCGTTTGAAAGTTTCGATGAGGAAATTCCTCGTTTTATGAGTGAATATGGTTTCCAGGCCTTCCCGGAAATGAAAACGATTGCAACATTTGCTGCTTCGGAAGACTATGAACTGGAATCGGATGTGATGAATGCACACCAGAAGGCATCTATCGGTAACTTCCTTATCAAGAAAACCATGGGACTTTATTATACGGTTCCCGAGAAGTTTGAGGATTTGGTTTATAAGGGACTGGTATTGCAGGGACAGGGTATGCGTCATGGTATGGAGGCGCACCGCAGAAATCGTCCTTACTGTATGGGTTCGCTGTATTGGCAGCTTAACGACAGTTGGCCGGTAGTTTCGTGGTCAAGTATCGATTATTATGGTAACTGGAAAGCGATGCATTATCAGGCGCAGCGGGCTTTTGCTCCGGTACTGGTGAATGCGTTCAAGGAAAACGATGAGTTGTGCTATTATTTGCTGTCGGATAAGTTACAGGCAGAGGAGGTAACGCTGTCGCTCACGCTGATGGATTTTGACGGGAAAGTGTACCGCAATCATAAGGTGGATGCTTTGATGCCGGCAAATGCTTCTGTGCAGGTCTATAAAGAGAAGGTGACAGACGCGTTGGCCGGAAGAGATGCTGCTACATCGCTGATGCGTATGGTTGTAAAATCGAAAAAGGGTGAGGTGTTGTCAGACGAGATTTATTATTTCGCACATCCGAAAGACCAGCAGTTGCCTAAGGCTAAGCTGAAATGTCAGTTGAAGGAAAAGGATGGTGTGTGCGAGCTGACGATCAAGACCGACAAGCTGGCCCGTGATATCTTTATCGAAGTTCCTGTACAGGGCGTACGCTTCAGTGACAATTTCTTTGATTTGCTTCCGGGAGAGAAAAAGACGATTGTGATTTCTTCACCCGAAGGCCGTTCTCTGAAAAATCTGACATATACCTTGCACCAGTTGTGTGATGTGGAATGATGATTGAAAATATAATCCTTTAATTAAATAACATGAAAAATTTTTCAAAATTAAATCTTCTTGGAGTTTCATTGGCGGGTTTGCTGATGGCATCTTGTGTGCAGAAGCAGACGGCTGTAGCCGATTATCAGGTGATTCCGGTTCCACTGGAAGTATCAGCTGCTCAACAGTCGGCTCCTTTTTTGCTGAAAGATGGAGTTGCAGTGATTTATCCTGCAGGAAATGAAAAAATGCAGAAAAATGCCGAGTATCTGGCTGCATATGTAAAAGAACAGACGGGCATTAACTTGGTTCCGAAGGCTGGCACTGCAGAAAAAGGTGCAGTGGTATTGCAGTTGGGTCTGACGAAAGAGAATACGGAGGCTTATCAGCTGAAGGTGAATTCGGATAATGTGATGATTACCGGAGCTTCGGAAGCTGGTGTTTTCTATGGTATACAGACTTTGAGAAAGTCTGTCGGAGTAGCTCAGGATCAGAATGTGGAATTGCCTGCTGTGGAGATTAACGATGAACCTCGGTTTGGCTATCGTGGTATGATGTTGGATGTGGGCCGTCACTTCTTTAGCATGGACGAAATCAAGACTTACATCGACATGCTGGCTTTGCATAACATCAACCGTTTCCACTGGCATTTGTCGGAAGACCAGGGATGGCGTATCGAAATCAAGAAGTATCCGAAACTGACGGAAATCGGTTCGAAGCGTGCTGAAACGGTTATCGGACATAACTCGGGAAAATACGATGGCAAGCCTTACGGTGGATTCTACACGCAGGAGCAGGCTCGTGAAATTGTGAAGTATGCTGCAGACCGTTATATTACGGTAATTCCGGAAATTGACCTGCCGGGACACATGCAGGCTGCATTGGCGGCTTATCCGGAACTGGGATGTACCGGTGGTCCGTATGAAGTATGGAAACAGTGGGGTGTATCAGACAATGTACTTTGTGCAGGAAACGATCAGACCATTCAGTTTATCAAAGATGTACTGGCCGAAATCATTGATATATTCCCTTCTGAGTACATTCATGTGGGCGGTGACGAGTGTCCGAAAACACAATGGGCAAAATGTCCGAAATGTCAGGCTCGTATCAAGGCTTTGGGTATCAAGGCAGATGGTAAACACAGCAAAGAGGAACGGCTGCAAAGTTATGTAATCGGTGAAGCTGAGAAATTCCTGAACGAACATGGCCGTCAGATTATCGGATGGGATGAAATTCTGGAAGGTGGTCTGGCACCGAATGCAACGGTGATGTCTTGGCGTGGTGAGGCCGGAGGTATTGAAGCAGCTCGTCAGCATCATAATGTAATTATGACTCCGAATACTTATCTGTATTTCGACTATTATCAGACGAAGCATACGGAGGACGAACCGATTGCGATAGGTGGTTTCTTGCCGGTAGATATCGTGTACAGCTATGAGCCTATGCCGGAAGAACTGACTGCGGAAGAGCAGAAATTTATTTCGGGAGTACAGGCAAACTTGTGGACAGAGTACATTCCTACTTTCAGTCAGGCACAGTATATGGTGTTGCCACGTATGGCTGCATTGAGTGAAATCCAGTGGTGTTCTGCTGCCAACAAGAACTATGACCGTTTCCTGGCCAGCATTTCACGTCTGATTGATATTTATCAGTTGAAAGGATGGAATTATGCAACGCATTTATTTGATGTGAATGTTAAGATGGAGCCTGATACAGAAAAGGGTAAAATGCAGGTAACACTTACAACTATTGACAATTGTCCGGTTTACTATACGCTTGACGGAACAGAGCCAAAAGCTGATTCACCTAAGTACGCAGAGCCTTTGCAAATTACTGAATCATGTAAACTGAAAGCGGTTGCAGTCCGGTCGCATGGCAATAGCCGCATTTTCGAAGATTCTATTGTATTCAACAAGGCTACCATGAAGCCGATTACTATGTTGCAGCCTATCAACAAACAGTATGAATTCAACGGTGCAGTGACATTGGTGGATGGACTGGCTGGTAATAATAATTACAAGACAGGACGCTGGATTGCTTTCTATAAGAATAAAATGGAAGCGGTGATTGACTTGAAAGAATCTCAGGAAATTACATCTGCAGGAGTTCGTACCTGTGTACAGAAGGGCGACTGGGTATTTGATATCACCAGCTTGTGTGTGATGGTTTCTGAAGATAACAAGGAATTTAAGCTTGTAGCTGCTGAAAATTATCCACCAATGAAACAGAATGATCCGGACGGTGTACATGTTCATAAACTGACGTTTGATCCGGTGAAGGCTCGTTATGTGAAAGTAATTGCAACTCCTGAAAGCAAATTGCCGGCATGGCATGGCGGAAGTGGCAATGAAGCTTTCTTCTTTGTTGACGAAATTATTATAGAATAACACAGACAATAGCGTATGATAAAAAAAATGACTTTTCTGGCAAGTGCAGCCCTATTGGCTATCTTGCCGTCGTGGGGACAGAAACAGCCGGTTGACTATGTCAATCCGTTTGTCGGTACTACCAACTACGGAACGACTAATCCGGGAGCTGTACTTCCTCAGGGATTGATGTCGGCTACTCCGTTTAATGTGATGGGGTCTGCTGATAATAAGTTTGACAAGGACAAACAGTGGTGGTCTACTCCGTATGAAATCAACAACAAGTATCTTACTGGTTTTTCTCACGTAAACCTGAGTGGTGTGGGATGTCCGGATCTGGGTTCTCTGTTGCTGATGCCTACTACCGGAAAACTGAATGTGGATTACCGTTCGTATGGTAGTGAGTATGTAGACGAAGTGGCTACTCCTGGATATTATTCGAATGTGCTGAGCAAATATAATGTGAAGTGTGAGCTTACTGCTACACAGCGTACCAGCATGGCCCGTTTTACTTTCCCTGAAGGTCAGGGAAACATCCTGATGAATTTGGGCGAAGGACTGACCAATGAAAGTGGTGCTTCGGTACGTTTTGTAAACGACCGCGAAATTGAGGGTTCGAAATTGCTGGGTACATTCTGCTATTGTCCGCAGGCTGTATTTCCTATCTATTTCGTGATGCGAATCAACAAAGCTCCCGAAAGCAAGGGTTACTGGAAGTTGCAGCGTCCTATGCAGGCTGAGGCTGCCTGGGATTCGGACCAGGGCAAATACAAACTCTACACCAATTATAATAAGGTGATGAGTGGAGATGACATTGGTGCCTGGTTTACATTTAATACTGATGCCAATGAGGTTATCGAGGTTAGTATCGGTGTTTCTTTTGTCAGCATCGAGAATGCCCGTATGAATCTTGATAAGGAACAGGCTGCCGGAGTACATTTCGACCAGCTCCGTGCTGAGGCTCGTAAGAAATGGAATGATGACCTGAGCCGTGTGATGGTGGAAGGTGGTACTGAGGAACAGAAAGGTATCTTCTATACAGCTTTGTACCATACCATGATTCACCCGAACATTTTGCAGGATGTGAACGGTGAATATCCGCAGATGGAAGGTGACAAGATTCTGAAGACAGACCGCAACCGCTATACGGTTTTCTCTTTGTGGGATACGTATCGTAACATTCATCAGTTCATGACACTGGTTTATCCGGAACGTCAGATGGATATGATTCATACCATGCTGGATATGTATCGTGAGCATGGCTGGTTCCCGAAATGGGAATTGTTTGGCCGTGAAACGCTGACGATGGAAGGTGACCCGAGCTTGCCGGTTATCGTAGATACCTGGATGAAAGGTTTGCGCGACTTCGATATCAATCTGGCTTACGAAGGTATGTATAAATCGGCTACTACACCGGGTAAAGACAACTTGATGCGTCCGGATATTGATGAATACATCAAGCGTGGTTATTGTCCGATGGAATCGCAGTACGACAACTCGGTATCTCATGCTCTGGAATATTACATTGCCGATTATGCGCTTTCTACACTGGCTAAGGAATTGGGTAAGAAGGAAGATGCCAAGATGTTCTACGACCGTTCTATGGGTTATAAGAATTACTATTGCAAGGAATTCGGTACACTGCGTCCGATAGAACAGAATGGTAAGTTTTACTCACCGTTCGATCCGAAACAGGGTGAGAACTTTGAACCGAGTCCTGGTTTCCACGAAGGTAATGCATGGAACTATACTTATTATGTTCCTCACGATGTGAAAGGTTTGAGTAAGCTGATGGGGGGACAGAAGAAGTTTGTAGACAAACTGCAGATGATTTTTGATAAAGGTTATTATGACCCAGCTAACGAGCCGGACATTGCTTATCCGTTCTTGTTCAGTTACTTCAAAGGTGAAGAATGGCGTACTCAGAAAATTGTGAAAGATTTGCTTGATAAGTATTATTCTACTAAGCCGAATGGTTTGCCGGGTAATGATGATACCGGAACTATGTCTTGCTGGGCAATCTTCTGTATGATGGGATTCTATCCTGACTGTCCGGGTGTTCCTGAATATACACTGACTACACCGATATTCGACAAGGTTACCATTAAGTTGGATCCTAAGTATTGGGGAACCGACAAGCTGGTTATCAAGAAAGAAGGCGGTGAAGGCGAATATATCAAGGAAGTTTGGATGGGCGATGAGAAAACAAACAAATATCGTATCACACACGATCAGTTGATTAAGGCCGGACAGATTACTTTCAAGTGTAAGTAATCATCCTATTCTATAAAGTAACAAAAGGCTGTTTTTTGCGTAGGCAGAAGGCAGCCTTTCTTCTTTCTTTGAAGTTGTCTTTTTATACGGGTAATAAGTCTCAATATAGGTTAAGAAATGCAGACTTTCGTTGAGTTTAAGCTTGGGGAGGTGCTTGTTGATATTAAAAACATTATTTTTGTGAATAACAGTTGGATGCTCTGATTCCGGCTAAATAAGTTAATTGCAAAATTTTAATACGTATGAAAAATTGGTTGGTAGGTCTGCTGGCAGTTGTCATTCTTACAGCTTGTACGGATGATGAAAGGTATTATCTGGACGACCGTAATGATATTGTACTGAATTTGGTAGACAAGGAATGGAAGAATGTGGTCAAGGAATCCGGAAAGACTTTTGAAACAGTTTATTTTCTCCGCAAGAACGGAACGGGATATATGCATTCCAAAACGATTTATTCTTCCGGACATACTGATGAATTTACCCGCAATATCTCGTGGAAATTTTATACGCCCAATTATAAATATCTGTATATCGACTATGGCTTTTGGGAAATAACTTATTTAAATACTACAACACTTCGGGTATACGAGTATACAGAGGACCCGGTTTATACGACGGGACATGTGGACCGGACATTCTTTGAGTTTGGATACAGCTCTGAAGATGAGCAGTAATTTCCAAACCTATTTCATTTGAACTTGATTTATGTATAAGATAACAGCTTTTCTATTGCTATGTATAATACTTCCTTGGTCTGCTTTTGCGCAGAGTAGGGTGTTTAACCGGACTGTGTGCGGAAAGGTCGTAATGAAATCGGCACAGGAGGAAGCATTGCGCAATGTGGAGTATGCCAATGTGGCTTTGCTGTTGCTGCCTGATTCGTCTTTTGTGGCGGGTGCTACCAGTGATGACAGGGGGGAGTTTTGTTTGAAAGCCAATTGTGATTTTTCGAAAAAATATCTGTTGCGCGCTTCTTTTATAGGCTGTGCTTCAGCTTATATGGAGATCGCTGGGAGGGAGAAGAATGTGAAGGCTGGAACGTTGACGTTGCAAGAGGATGCCGCAACGCTGCATGAAGTAGTGGTAACAGCGGTTATGCAGCCGGTAGAGCAGAAAGGGGATACTACGATATATAATACAGAAGCGTATAAAATACCGGATGGAGCTTATCTGGAGGCGTTAATCCGGCGTATTCCGGGATTGAGCTTTGACCCTAAAACAAAGTCAATCGAGTATAAAGGAGAAAAAATCAGTGAGATTACTGTGAACGGAAAAGAGTTTTTCAAGGGGAATACTCGTGTAGCTCTGGAGAATTTGCCAGCTCATTTTGTTAGCCGCCTTAAAGTTTATGACAAGGCTACGGAAGAGGAAGAAATGAAGGGGGTAAAAGGACCTGAAAAGAACTATGTACTCGACTTGCAGACAAAGAAAAGCGTGACTGGTACGCTTATGGCGGGTATTGAAGGGGGATATGGCACGAAAGATAAATATGATGCGAAAGGGCAGGTTTTTAATTTTAAGGAAAATGGCGAAAATCTGGGTCTTGTAGGTAGTTTTGGAAACCGGAATTTTACTTCACTGTATGATGGAAACCGGGCAGGGCATCTAAGTGGAAATGTATCCAGAAAGATAGGTGAGGATATTCAGGTTGCAGTCAATGTGGGATATAACCATACAAAAACGGGAAATGTATCTACTTCGCGGAATGAATTGTATCTGACGGAGCAAAACCAGTATAGTATAGCCGAACGGACGCAGGAAAACTTGCAGAATTCTTTTTATTCTTCAATGAACTTTTTATGGAATATTGATAAAAAGACGATGTTTCATTTTACCGGTGGAGGGAATATGAACTGGTCTGACAATAGCTCGGAGGCACATACTGCAAAATTCAATGATAATCCGGGACTGGGATTGTTGAATCCGTTTCAGGGGTTTGAGCAGACGGACAAACGTATCCGGATGAATGAAACTTTGCAAAATAATTCTGGTGCATCAAACAATAAGGGGTATAATGTCTATACCAGTCTGATTCGGAAACTGAGTGAAGAGGGAAGTAGTCTGGGAGTTTCGTATAGTTTATATTATACGAAGCAAAAGAATGATGTATTTAAAACATCGCGTACTACTTTCTTTCAGCTGCAGGATATTTGGGGGCGCGATTCTGTCGACTGGCAGCATCAATATCAGGATGCACCAACTCGCTCTGTCAATCATGATTTGCGGTTGGATTATACCTGGCGTTTCAATAAAAAGAATAGTCTGCAAGTATCGTATGCTTTCGGGATTCAGCAGGAAAAACAATTGCAGCAGGTATACGATTTAGTAGGGCTGACTAAGGAGGAGAATGCGACAGGTTTGCCGGAAGGATATGAATCGCATCGGATTGATAGTTTGAGCAACTACCGTAACAGCCGTACGTTGAAGCATGCTATATCGCTGAATTATGGTTATGAAGGGGAGGTATGGAAAATGTATGGAGGAGTAACTCTTACTCCGCAGCGCAGAATGCTGAATCAGACGGATGGCAGTCATGTGGTTGATACACTGGGAAACTCGGTGGAGTGGATGCCTTCCTTGGCAGTGCAGTATAATAAGAATGGGTATGATATAGGTATACGGTATAATGGTAACACACGTCAACCTTCTTTGTACGATCTGATGGCACCTACTGTTTATCATTCTTCTGTGTATATCAGTCGGAGTAATCCGAATCTGAAAGCATCGTATCAGCATTATCTGAACTTTTCATTCAGTAATTATGCTAAAGGAATTTCGGCTTATATCGTCTGTAATCAGGAGTTTAATGGGGTGACTCCTGCCACGCTGTATAATCCTAATACTGGAGGACAGGAAACTTATCCGGTCAATATAAATGGTAACTGGAGTGTGATGGGAAGTTCTAATTATGAGAAACGTTTGGGGAGTTTTAAATTAGCAGCTCGTGCAGGAGGGAACTATAATCATAATGTAGGTCTGATAAACGAAAACGGTGGAAGTGAACTGAAGGAGAGTGTTACGCGTGCATCGGGTATCAATGCCTTTGGAGAGGTGTCGTATTTACCATCGTGGGGAAATGTTGACTTGAACGGTTCATGGGATTTCCAGCAATATAAAAACCAGTTGAGTGTGCTGGAAAACAGTAATACCTATACGCGTACTTATACTTTAGGAGCTGTAGTTTCGGCACAGCTTCCTGCCCATTTTCAGGTAGATTCTGATTTTGCTTACTGTATACGCGGAGGCAGTTATCTGGATAGCGAAAATGAAAATGAGGCTTTGTGGAATATCAAGGTGACCTGGAAATTTGGGAAAGAACGCCGTGCTGAAGTTTCTGCAATCTGGGCTGATATATTGAGTCAGCGGAAAAGTTTGCAGCGATCGGCTACGTCGAATGGCTTTTATGAAAGCTATGCTGAGCAGTTGCGCAGCTATTTTATGGTTTCACTTCGGTATAAGTTCAATAGGATGAACAATTGAGGCAGCAGAATTTTATTCTGCAAAAAAGCGGTTGTCTTACCATCGAAAGTATGACAACCGCTTATATTATATCCTTTGAGAAGGATTTATTACAGTGGAATATATTCTACAAATGCTTCCATTGCTTCATAGCAAGCCAGACCTAACTGATCATATAGTTCAGCAGTTCCGCGGTTACGGTCTTCACTGCGTTGCCAGAAAAGACGTTCGTCATTGCCCAAGAACGGAGCACTTTCCATCTGTGACTGATGTTTCAGGATAGAGTTACGTTTAGCACGCAATTCTTCCGGACTGAAAGGAACAGCCATTTCGATGTTTTCGATTTCCCACTCAGCCCATGCACCACGATACATCCAAATACGGCAGTCTTTCAGCCATTCTGCACCTGCTTTCTTTTCTTCATCGATAGCAGCAAATACAGCGTCTGTACATACGCGGTGTGTACCATGTGGGTCAGCCAAGTCGCCGGCTACATAGATTTGGTGTGGTTTCACTTCACGCAACAGGTTCAGCACGATTTCAACATCGGCTTCGCTGATTGGATTCTTTTCAATCTTTCCTGTTTCATAGAACGGCAGGTCAAGGAAATGGCAGCGGCTCAGAGGTACATCGTTGAATGTGCATGCTGTACGCGCTTCACCACGACGAATCAGACCTTTGATAGTCAGAATGTCACGGCTATCCATATCGCCTTCTTTCTTGGCTTTCAGGAATTCCTTGATTTCAGCGTATTTATTACGGATGGTTTCATTTTCGTTGTTATCGAACAACTGGTTAAAACCATTGATGAAGTGCATGAAACGTACAACCTCTTCATCACCTACGGCAATGTTACCCGAAGTTTCGTAAGCTACGTGTACTTCGTGTCCTTGCTGTACCAAGCGGCGTAAAGTACCACCCATAGAGATTACATCATCATCTGGATGCGGCGAGAAAATAACAACGCGTTTAGGGAATGGTTTGGCACGTTCCGGACGATAAGTATCGTCTGCGTTTGGTTTACCACCTGGCCATCCCGTGATGGTGTGCTGCAGGTCGTTGAAAATCTTGATATTTACATTGTATGCCGAACCGTAAAGTGCCAGCAGTTCGCTCAGACCATTTTCGTTGTAATCCTTGTTGGTAAGTTTCAGAATCGGCTTTTTAAGCAGCAGACACAACCATACAATTGCACTGCGGATAAGCTTGTCATTCCATTCGCAGTTGGTAACCAACCATGGACGCTGAATGCGTGTTAAGTGAGCGGCAGCTGCGATATCAATACATACAGTTGCGTTGTTATGCAGCTGCAGGTAAGATGCCGGCAATGTGTCGGTAACTTTTCCTTCTACAGCATCTTTGATGATATCCGCTTTATCTTCACCCCATGCCAGCAAGTAAATCTTGCGTGATTCCAAAATGGTATTGATACCCATTGTAATGGAACAAGGAGGAAGCTTGTCTACTCCCATATTGCGAGCAGCTTCGGTGCGTGAAGTTGCGCCAACAAGAATCAGACGGGTTGCCGAGCTTGCATGTGACCCCGGTTCGTTCATACCGATATTTCCTTCACGGCCAATACCCATGATGGCAATATCAATACCTCCGAATGTATGGATACGCTGCTCGTAGAGCTTACAGTGTTCAATGATAGCTTCTTGTGGAATGCGTCCGTCAATAGTGAACACATTCTGTCTATCTATGTCTGTTTGTGACAGCAACAATGCATTCAGATGATTGAATGTACTACCTGCGTCTTCTTCAGTAATGGGGTAGAATTCATAAAGGTTGAAAATAACAACATTTCTGAAGCTTAATCCTTCATCTTTATGTTTGCGTACCAATTCGGCAAATAGAGGACGCAGGGATGCACCTGTTCCGACAGCCATTGTGCAGAATTTACCTTCACGCTGTCTGTCCTGAATCTTGGCAGCAATTTCATTGGCTACCTGTTCAATACCTTCTTCGCTTGTTTCGAAGATATTGGTAGGAAGCTTTTCGAACCGTGTCAGTACCGAGCGTTCAACGGCGTTTTCCGGGCGATAATAGCGTGGAGAAACACGGTTCAGAGATATTTGAGAGCTTAAATTGGTTCTCATAAATTAAATTGATTGGGAAATTACAGATTGTTTTTTTCGATGTCTTTGAAGTACTTGTAAGTACCTACTTTCAGTTCATCGGTAGCAGCTTCGTCACAAACAATGATACCGTGCTGGTGCATCTGCAATGCGCTGATAGTCCACATTTGTGTGATGCCACCTTCTACAGCGTGCTGCAATGCGCGAGCTTTGTTATGTCCGTTACAGATAATTAATACTTCTTTTGCAGAAAGTACAGTACCTACACCTACAGTAAGAGCAGTCTTAGGAACTTTGTTTACATCGTTGTCAAAGAAGCGAGAGTTAGCGATGATAGTATCTGTAGTCAGTGTTTTTACGCGAGTGCGTGAAGACAATGAAGATCCCGGTTCGTTGAAAGCGATGTGTCCATCAGGACCGATACCACCCATAAACAAGTCAATACCACCGAATTCTGCAATCTGTTTTTCGTAATTTGCACATTCAGCTTCCAAATCAGCTGCATTTCCGTTCAAGATGTGTACATTTTCTTTCTTGATATCAATATGATTGAAGAAGTTGTTCCACATAAATGAGTGATAGCTTTCAGGATGTTCTTCTGGAAGACCTACATATTCATCCATGTTGAAAGTAACCACGTTCTGGAAAGAAACTTTGCCTTGTTTGTTCAGTTCAATCAAAGCTTTGTACATACCTAGAGGTGATGAACCGGTAGGACAACCCAAAACAAAAGGTTTTTCTGGAGTTGGATTTGCTGCGTTGATTTTGCTTGCTACATAGTTGGCTGCCCATTGTGACAGTGACTGATAATCTGGTTCAATAATTAGTCTCATGGTTATTCTTTTTAAAATTAATATAAGTTGATCTGTCTCTTATACACATCTGACGCTGC
>USQO01000037.1 GCA_900556845.1 uncultured Bacteroides sp.
AGAGTAAAGCGTATGTATGTTTGAAACTGATTTATCAAAGCGATTAATAAGCTATATTGTTTCCTTAAAGATATTTTCTGATTCATCAATCATCTGGAGAGTAAAGCGTATGTATGTTTGAAACTGATTTATCAAAGCGATTAATAAGCTATGTTTCTCAATATCATATACTATAAAAGTCTTGATATTTAAATTATTATTAACTTGAAAATCGTGATGAGAGCACCACTCATTCAAATTTATTGCGATATGGAGGGATAACTACCGGTGTGTAGATTATCCCTTTTCTTATATCCATTTGTGCAATTTTTTGTGCAAGAAGATTCGTTCTCATACAATATATATAATGTAAGCCTCATCATCGGACATCTTCAAACAGTGTACAGAACATACCGTTAAGAAAGAACAAGTAAATTGAAGAAAAGCAAAGAAAGATATTTTTGAGGTAGTTTTTTCTTACGATTTCATTGATTATCACCATTTTACCTCAACTTTTGTGCAAAATCTGTGCAAGGAGCTATATAAACAAAAAAGACATCTAAGGAATATACATTCTTAAATGCCTGATAATTAATCTGTTATGTCTTGTAGCGGGAACCGGGATTGAACCGGTGACCTCATGATTATGAATCATGCGCTCTAACCAGCTGAGCTATCCCGCCATCTGAAAAATCCGCCAGGCGTGGAAGCCACCCAACGGAAAATCTTAACTTGTAGCGGGACCCGGGATTGAACCGGGGACCTCATGATTATGAATCATGCGCTCTAACCAGCTGAGCTATCCCGCCATCATTCTCGATTGCGGATGCAAAGGTACGCATTTTTTTTATACCTGCAAACATTTTGGCATTTTTTTTCGGAAAATCTAATAAAACCAGATTTTATCGTATTGAAAAGGCCGTCAGGAACAATCATTAAAGCACAAAAGACTACAGCAATGCCTTATAACAGCAAAGAAGTTTCTAAAAATAATCAAAACATATCTTTCCTCTCCGTTTTTTATGCTATTTTTGTGCTCTGATTGTATTTATAAAAGCAGCATGCTACGTATAAAAAAACTAGATATATTTATATTAAAGAGTTTTCTACTGCTCTTTAGCGGTACATTTTTTATTTGTCTGTTTATCTTCATGATGCAGTTTCTATGGAGATATGTAGACGAGCTGGTGGGTAAAGGATTGGGTATTGATATCATGGCTCAGTTCTTCTTCTATTCTGCGCTCACACTGATTCCGATGTCGTTGCCTCTGGCTATTCTGCTGGCTTCGCTGATTACCTTCGGTAATTTCGGCGAAAGATATGAATTGCTCTCCATGAAAGCGGCCGGAATACCTTTGCTGCGTATCATACGCCCGTTGGTGCTATTCATGGCATTTCTTTGCTGCGTGTCTTTCTTTTTCCAGAATATTGTAGGCCCGAAAGCTCAAATGAAGCTATGGACATTGCTTATTTCCATCAAACAGAAATCGCCGGAACTGGATATCCCGGAAGGGGTTTTCTACAGCGAAATTGATGGATACAATATCTTTGTCAAAAAGAAGGACCCCAAGACGGGTATCATGAAGGATATGTTGATTTACAACTATGCCGACGGGTTTGAAAATGCACGTATCATCTGGGCATCCGAAGGAAAAATGGAAATGACCGCAGATAAAAAGTATTTGTATCTCCATCTGTATAACGGTGAACAGTTCGAGAATCTGAAGTCGCAGGACATTTCTTCGAAAAATGTTCCTTACCGCCGTGAATCGTTCCGGGAAAAGCATACGCTGATTAAGTTCGACTCAAACTTGAATATGGCAGACGGAGAATTTCTGAATTCTCGCTCGGACGTAAAGAACATGGTACAAATAAGCAATGCTATCGACTCGCTGACCAACAGAGCAGACAGCATCGGACGCTCTATGTACAAGGAACAGGCGCAGACTACTTATCGGCCTATAGAAATAAGTAAAGAGGATTCTGTAAAAATCCAGACGACACTGGCTAGCAATGTGATTAACGTAGACAGTCTGTTCCAGACATTCTCACTTACGGAGAAGCAAAAGGTATTGAACAACAGTTCAAGCAGAATGAGTTCTCTGGCCAGCGACTGGAATATGAAAAGCTATCTCACCAAGGATTTGGACAGTAATATCCGGACGCATAACATAGACTGGCACAAGAAAATTACGCTTTCACTGGCTTGCCTGATATTTTTCTTTATCGGTGCGCCTTTAGGAGCCATTATACGTAAAGGAGGACTTGGTATGCCGGTGGTTATCTCGGTTATCATCTTCGTGATTTATTACATCATAGACTCCGGAGCAACCCGTGTGGCTAAAAGTAACGAAATGAACACAATGCTGGGTGCATGGATGAGTACACTGGTGCTGGCTCCTATCGGGACATTCCTTACCTACAAGTCGAACAATGACTCGGTGGTGTTCAATATGGATGTGTACGCACAGTTCTTCCGGATGATTTTAGGATTACGCTCTTCAAGGCATATTGCCAAGAAAGAAGTCATTATTGATAATCCGGACTATGCACAAGACCAAATTGAGCTGGATATATTAAGACAGCACTGTTTGGACTATATCAAAAAGAACAAGCTGGCATCACCGCCTAATTATTACAAGATTTACACCAATCATACACCTGACAATGAGGTGGCTTTGATCAGCAGCAAAATGGAAAGCCTGATAGAGGACTTGTCCAACAGCAGTGATTATAAAATCATCCAGTTGCTGAACAAACTGCCTTATCTCTCGGTTAGAGCACATAAGAGTCTGTCGGACAAACGATGGGTAAATCTGATAATCGGAATCTGTATTCCTGCCGGACTGTTTTTCTATTTCCGGATCTGGCGGTTCAGAAGAAGATTGGATAAGGACCTGAAAGTCATTGCCCAGACCTGTACTGAAATAAACGAACAAATTAAACAACTATAAACAATAAAACTTTATGGATCAGATTAAACTAAATACAATTGAAGAAGCAATTGAAGAATTTCGCAAGGGTGAGATGGTCATTGTTGTCGACGATGAGGACCGCGAAAACGAAGGCGACCTGATTATGGCTGCCGAAAAAGTTACGCCTGAGAAAATCAACTTCATGCTTAAGCATGCCAGAGGTGTATTGTGTGCGCCTATTACCATCTCAAGATGTAAAGAATTGGATTTGCCTCATCAGGTAAGCGATAATACATCTATGCTGGGTACACCGTTTACCGTTACTATTGACAAACTGGAAGGATGCAGTACAGGTGTTTCTGCTGCTGACCGCGCCGCAACTATCCGCGCTTTGGCTGACCCGAACTCTCGCCCTGAGACTTTTGGCCGTCCGGGACATATCAACCCGCTGTATGCACAGGAAAAAGGTGTGCTCCGCAGAGCTGGACATACAGAAGCTGCCGTAGACCTGGCACGTCTGGCTGGACTTTATCCTGCTGGCGCACTGATGGAAATCATGAACGAAGACGGAACAATGGCGCGTCTGCCGGACCTGCATGTTTTTGCACAGAAATACAATCTGAAACTTATTTCTATTGCCGATCTTATCGCATACAGACTGAAACAGGAATCACTGGTAGAAAAAGGAGTTGAGGTGGATATGCCTACAGAATACGGTCACTTCAGACTGATTCCGTTCCGTCAGAAAAGCAACGGACTGGAGCATATCGCCATTATCAAAGGTGAATTTAAAGAAGACGAAGAAATTCTGGTCCGCGTACATTCATCTTGTGCTACAGGTGATATCTTCGCTTCTAAACGCTGCGACTGTGGCGAACAGTTGCACAAAGCCTTGCAGATGATTGAAAAAGAAGGAAAAGGAGCTGTTATCTACCTGAATCAGGAAGGACGCGGTATCGGACTGATGGAAAAGATGAAAGCTTACAAACTGCAGGAGGACGGCATGGATACTGTTGATGCCAACATTTGTCTGGGACATCAGGCAGACGAACGCGACTACGGTGTAGGAGCTCAGATTTTAAGAGAAATAGGCATTCACAAAATGCGCTTGCTGACTAACAATCCGGTAAAACGTGTGGGACTGGAAGCTTACGGACTTGAAATCGTAGAAAATGTACCTATTGAAGTGACTCCAAACGAGTACAACGAACGCTACCTGCATACGAAACAGGAACGTATGGGACATACACTGCACTTTACAAAATAATGAATCTAATCAGGTAGTTTTACGAAATCAAGTAAAACTACCCGATTTTTATATAAACCAATCATTATATTATGGAAACTAGTAATTTAAGCAGTATTTATTCGAAAACTGCACAACGCGCACTCTTCAGAAATGTGTATGTATGGATGACAATGGCTTTGGCTATTACCGGACTGGTAGCCATGTACATGGCCAAGTCGCTCACCTTGCTGCAAATGATATTGGGAAGTTCATTCGGCATGTGGGGGTTACTGATTGCTGAAATCGGACTGGTATGGTATCTGTCTGCCCGCATCCGACAAATATCATTCACCACTGCTACTGTTCTGTTTATCATTTACTCAATCTTGAATGGTGCTACACTGTCTGTTATCTTTTTAGCCTATACAGCCAGCTCTATTGCCAATACTTTCTTCATTACTGCAGGTACTTTCGCTGCAACGGGTATTTACGGTTATGTTACGAAAAAAGATCTGAGCAGTTTGGGAAGCCTCTGCATCATGGGAGTTATAGGCCTTATTATTGCAACGGTTGTCAACATCTTCCTGGCAAGTGATGCCCTGACCATGGTAATCTCTTACATAGGTGTAGCTCTCTTCGTAGGTCTTACTGCTTATGACACACAGAAAATCAAAAGATTACTTCTGTCAAATGATATGGAAGTAAACGAAGAAACTCAGAAGATTGCATTGCTGGGTGCACTGACCCTTTACCTGGACTTTATCAATCTTTTCTTGTATCTTCTCCGTATATTAGGCGACAGAAAGTAACCCAATAAAAGATTTCAATAACGTTATACTATTTTAAAAGCGATTTTTCTTTTATATATTAAAGAAAATCGCTTTTTTTGCATAAAATAAAAAACCACAAATTTTTTACAGCTATGAATCAACTTTCAGACCGTTTAAACAGTTTGTCGCCTTCGGCTACTTTAGCCATGTCACAAAAAAGCAGCGAACTTAAAGCACAGGGTATTGACATTATTAACTTGAGTGTAGGTGAACCGGACTTTAACACACCAGATCACATCAAAGAGGCCGCCAAACAGGCTATTGATGACAACTTTTCCCGTTATTCGCCTGTTGCCGGATATCCTGCATTACGCAATGCCATCGTAGAAAAACTGAAAAAAGAAAACGGACTGGAATATACAGCAGCACAAATCAGTTGTGCCAACGGTGCTAAACAATCTGTTTGCAATACCATCATGGCACTTATGAACAAAGGTGATGAGGCGATTGTTCCTGCACCTTACTGGGTAAGCTATCCGGAAATGGTTAAACTGGCAGAAGGTGTACCCGTTATCGTATCGGCTGGTATCGAACAGGATTTTAAAATCACTCCTTCACAGCTGGAAGCTGCCATTACGCCACGTACTCGTGTTCTGATTCTCTGCTCTCCATCGAATCCAACAGGGTCGGTATACAGTAAAGAGGAACTGGCTGCACTGGCCGAAGTACTGGCTAAGCATGAAAGAGTTATCGTAATTGCGGACGAAATCTACGAACATATCAATTACATCGGTAAGCACGAAAGTATCGCACAGTTCGAAAGCATCAAAGACCGTGTAGTCATCGTGAACGGTGTATCAAAAGCTTATGCCATGACTGGCTGGCGTATCGGTTTCATTGCCGGACCGGAATGGATTGTTAAAGGTGTAAACAAACTGCAAGGACAGTACACTTCCGGACCATGTTCGGTTTCACAAAAAGCCGCAGAAGCTGCTTATACTGGAACACAGGAGCCGGTTGAAACAATGAGAAAAGCTTTCGAACGCCGCCGTGACCTGATTGTCAAGCTGGCTAAGGAAATCCCAGGATTCGAAGTAAATTTCCCACAGGGTGCTTTCTATCTCTTCCCGAAATGCGACAGTTTCTTTGGCAAGAAATATGGCGAACGAGTTATCAGCAATGCCGATGATTTGGCCATGTATCTGCTCGAAGTAGGACACGTAGCATGTGTAGGAGGTACCTCTTTTGGTGCACCTGAATGCATCCGCATGAGTTATGCTACATCTGACGAAAATATCGTAGAAGCTATGCGCCGTATCAAAGAGGCATTGGCTAATCTACAATAAAATAATACGATCTACCTCTATAGACAATTAAGAACGCTGCCCTAAGCTCTTTCTGCTTCAGGGCAGCGTTCTTTCTTTATCAGGAAATAAAAAAAAAGACAGCGCCCGCACAGAACGCTGTCTTTATCATATATCCCCAAGAAAAAGGGAGAAATAAGATTTATCAACCTAAGAATGAAATCAGCACACCTGCTGCAACAGCCGAGCCGATAACACCCGAAATATTACTTGCCATGCAATATTGCAGCACATGGTTCTTCGGGTCATACTTCAAAGCAATTTCGTTGGCCACACGGCTTGCCATAGGCACGGCACTCAAGCCTGTCGCTCCAATAAGCGGATTAATTTTTTTCTTGGTAAACAAGTTGAATATCTTCACAAACCAGATACCACCTGTAATAGAAAGCGCAAACGCCAGGAATCCGCCAATCACAATACCGATGGTTGTCCAGTTAAGGAACGCTTCGGCTGTCATAGTAGCTCCGACTGAAATTCCCAGGAAAATAGTTGCCGCATTCATAATACTGTTGGAAGCCGCATCGAACAAGCGTGAAGTGTTGCTACCAATCTCCTTGACCAAGTTACCGAACATCAGCATACCTATCAAAGGTACAGCAGATGGCACAAACAGGGCAACAACGGTAGTTACAACAATCGGGAACACAATCTTCAACACACGCAGATTCTTGATTTCCACAGTAGAAGGATAACGTTTTTCCTGCTCTTTCATATTGATGGATAACTCTTTCTTAGAGCACCAGATGCGAACCACAGCCGGAATAATCACCGGAACCAATGCCATATAAGAGTAAGCAGCGATAGCAATAGGACCCAGCAAATGAGGTGCCAGCTTGATTGTCGTAAAGATAGCAGTCGGACCGTCCGCTCCACCGATAATACCCAATGAAGCTGCTTCACGAGGTGTAAAGCCCATCAGGATAGCAACCAGCAACACAGCAAAAATACCCAGCTGTGCCGCAGCTCCGAAAATAGACAAGCGCAGGTTTCTCAACATCGGACCGAAGTCTGTCAATGCACCTACCCCCATAAAGATAATAGGAGGCAAGAAACCGGTTTTAATCAACATATAATAAATGAAGTTCATCAATCCCAGTTCATGCGCTATTTCATGCAAAGGCATTTCCCATATATTTTTCATTACTCCCTTCACCATGACCATGCCATTCTCGTCGGCCTGAATAACTCCCATATCGCCACCCGGGAAATTGGCCAGCAACACCCCGAAAGCGATTGGCACCAACAGCAGCGGTTCATACTGTTTCTTGATACCCAAGTACAGCAGAACGAATGCGATGGCATACATGATGAGGAACTGCGGTTCGGCAATGATATTGCTGAAGGCAGTCATCTCATATAGTTTACTAAATATCTCTTCCATTATAATATTTTCATTAAGACATCATCTTCCGATACCGAATCGCCGGAATTTACACAAATTGCAGTCACTGTACCACTGAACTCTGCACGGATGGCATTGTAAGTCTTCATAGCCTCAACGTAGCAGATTACATCTCCCTGGTTCACCTTGTCGCCTACCTTAACAGGAGATTCCTGAGCCGACTTAACCAGGAAGAACTTACCTTCCAGCGGTGAAAGAACATCTTTGCCTTCGCCAGCCGGCTGTGCAGCAGACTGAGCCGGAGCAGAAGCAGCTCCACCTGCAGCAGCCAATGTGGCCGGATTAACGTCGCCGAATGCTACTGTTACACGATAAGGCTGTCCGTTGACGTCTACCGTAAGCACTTTGGTTGGCTCATTAGCCACATGGGCTTCTTCCTTGGCAGCACGGCGTTTCTTCACATCTTCCTGGAAATCTTCTTTGGCCTTTCCGCTCTTGTAAGCCTCATACTGAGCCGGATGCATAGCATATTCGAAGAGTTCCTCATCGTCTTCTCCAGTATCCCATTTCTTTTCCCACATCATCTGGCGATATTTTTCCAGCTGATCCGGATAATTATCCTGCGGATTGCCATCGAAGAATTTACGACCTTCACGCTCTGCCTTTTCTATAATTTCGGGAGCCAGCTTTCCTGGCAAGCGACCAGCTTTACCCAAAATCATATCCCAAATATCATCGGCAATCATACCCCAGCGTTCTTTGCCCTTCTCCATCTGCATCACGTTCATCAAGGCAAGGTTCTTGACATACTGGCTGAATGGAGTAACCAAGCAAGGATAACCCACACGAGGCCATACATATGCCACTTCATCAAACAGCTTAATCAGCAACTGGTCTTGTGTCATAAACGGCAAGTTACGTTTTGCCTTATACTTATTGATAGATTCCAAGTTGGTTTCCAAGTCAGACATCAAGCTTCCCATCATACCGCCAGGAAGTCCCGGACCAATGAGCAATGAATTCATCAAGCGGTTTTTCGGGCTGATATAAAGTCCCAGGAAATCGTCAATGAATTCCTGAATCATAGAGCGAACTTTCATATAAGCTTCCATGTTAATTTCGGGAACCTTGAATCCGGCATCTTTCAACATGGCCTGCACACTAATCAAATCGGCATGACCCGTACCCCAAGAAAGCGGTTCCATACCAACATCTACATAGTCACATCCCGCCTTACAAACTTCCAGAATAGAAGCCATGTTAAAACCGGGACCCGCATGTGAGTGATACTGGATAGGAATATTCTTGATTTTCTTGATACCAGCCACAATCTTACCCAAGAAGACCGGACGTCCGATACCTGCCATATCCTTGATACAGATTTCATCACAACCTGCATCAATCAGCTGTTTGGCCATATCCAGATAATATTCTACCGTATGGATAGGCGAATAAGTGATACAGAGCGAGCACTGTGAAATCATGCCGGCAGCATGCGCATAACCAATAGAAGGAATGATATTGCGCACATCATTCAATCCGCAGAAAGTACGGGTAATATCAGTACCTTGCGCTTTCTTGACTTTATAGAATAGTTTTCTGACATCGGCTGGAACCGGACTCATACGCAATCCATTCAAGGCACGGTCGAGCATATGCGTCTGAATACCGGCATCGTGAAAAGGCTTTGTCCAAGCACGGACTGCCTTATTAGGATTTTCTCCAAATAAAAGATTAACTTGTTCGAAGCCACCGCCATTGGTTTCAACACGTGCAAAACATCCCATTTCAATAATAGCGGGAGCAACTTTCACCAACTGGTCTACGCGTGGAACATATTTTCCGGCACTCTGCCACATGTCACGAAAGACCAGACTAAATTTTACTTCTTTTTCCATTTTCAATTAATGTGTTTTTCTTTTTAAGGATTACAGCTTTTCAATTTTAATTACTTTACCCTTACCTGCAGTAAGAATATCCACAGCAGCCTTGATAGCATCCATTTCCCCGTTATCCTTATTGGGAACAACAGCAGGTTTCTTCTGAACAACTTCTTCGGGGGCCACTTTATTGACAATCTTAATAAGCAGCTGGCTAAGATAAATGACAATTAAAAGAATTAAAAAAACAGTAGTCATACCCACTACCATCAGCATTAATCCTGTACCAATATTTTCCATAGAGAGTATATGTTTTATAGTATTAACATCTTTCTGCCAAAGGTCTCAGCAAAAAGATGTTCAAAAATATGTATTTTCAGTAAAAGTCTGAAAGTAAAACAGAATTATTTTACAAAAATTATCAGAACAGGATTTCAGAAAGCGATTTTCTCTTTTTTTCTGCAACAACCGTTTCAGCCGGATAACCGATAGGAATCAGTGCAACCGGCTCCAGTGTTTCGGCCAAATGCAATGCCTCCCGACAACATGCCACATCAAAGTTACATACCCAGCACGTACCCAACTCCTGCTCGGCTGCAGCCAGACATAAATGTTCTATTGCTATGGCCAGATCAATATCGGCATGATCTTTTCCATCCGACTTGCGATGCCATGACTGTTCGTGGTCGGCACATGCCACGATAATGCACGGAGCTGTCTGTATCCACTCACGAGGATAAGCACGCTTCAATGCTTCCAGTTCGGCTGCATCATTCACAATCCGAAACTTCCAAGGCTGAAAATTAACAGCAGAAGGCGCCATACGCACACATTCCATAATATAACTCATCTTCGCTTCTTCTATAGGAGCATTTTTATAACTGCGTACCGAATAACGCAGCTTGGCTAATTCAAGAAAATTCATAAGCATTAAGATTTTAGTCGGCGCAAATGTAAGAAATATATGATAATTTTGCCGTGAAAAAAAACATGAAAAAGCATGAAAAAGTTAATCATATTCGACTTAGACGGAACATTGCTCAACACCATTGCCGACCTGGCAGCAGCTACTAACTACGCACTGGAGCAATGCAACTACCCTACTCACCCGGAGGATGCCTATTATTACTTTGTAGGAAATGGTATCAACAAGCTTTTCGAACGCGCCTTGCCCGAAGAAGCACGTACCACAGAAAATGTTCTGAAGATACGCTCACACTTTGTACCCTATTACAATGCCCACAACTGTGATTTGAGCCGCCCCTATCCCGGTATTCCCGAACTGCTTGAAGCATTGCAGAATGCAGGATTGCAACTGGCTGTAGCATCCAACAAATACCACGAAGCAACCGTCAAGCTTATCGAACGCTTCTTTCCGGAAATTCACTTTGCGGCAGTCTTTGGCCAGCGCGACAACGTGCCGACTAAACCCGACCCCACAGTTGTAGAAGAAATTATCGGCCTGTGCCACGTCCGTAAGGAGGAGGTATTATATGTAGGCGATTCGTGTGTGGACATGCAAACAGGGAAAAATGCCCAGGTAGAAACTGTGGGAGTTTCATGGGGGTTCCGCCCACGTAAAGAGCTGGAAGACAATGGGGCTACCCATATTATTGACAAAGCCGCAGATTTGCTGCAACTTGTATAACCTACTTTTACAAAAGAAATGGAGAACAGAAGCCTCAACCACCACGGCGAATAAGGCTTCTGCTCTCCATTTCTCATCACAAAATCAAACCAATCGGTTAATTTCCTTCGTATATACAGGTAAAACTATCTGTGCACCTGTTTTTGCCGGTTCCTGCCACCACCTCAATTTTATTTTCTCCCCTCTGCAGCTGTACATCATTCCAGACAACTGTTGCTAAAGCATCCGCTTTCGCCTTGCCACAACTTTTGCCGTTTACAAACAATTCTGCCTCCGGATAATTGGTAAAGACCATAAAAGACTGAATCTCCTTACTCCGCATCCTGTTCCGCTTACCGGCCAGATATAAAACCGGAACATCCTGATTCCAGTTTGCCTTGTAAAAATAAAAAGCATCCTTTTTCACCTTACGGTCATAAGTAACCAGTCCTTTATCATTAATGCCCGGTCGGTCTCCCTCCGTACGGTGTGCCGCACCAAAATCGAACATATTCCATACAAAGCTTCCCCACACAAAAGGACGGGAAGAAATAATCTGCCAGTTAGCCCGGTGATAATAAGTCTGCCAGTTTTCCGGGTGCCACCATCCCGACGGCACCGGCTGCAGCAGGGAATCCTGCTGATGATAGACACTTGCTCCGGCACCATACTCACTGATACCAATACATAACTCAGGTTTCTGCCGATGCATATCATCCAGCCATACTCCCAGCGTACCCGGATCTCCTCCATACCATCCGTCATACCTGTTCCATGCAATAGCATCGGTAATGTAATTAATCTCCCCGCTCTGGTTGCTGGCCGAAGTAGTCCAGCGTATCGGGTCTTCCTGATGAGCCAACTCATTCAATTCCTTAATATAAGCAACAGGATTATCCCCTGCTGTTTTCAGCTCATTAAACAGTCCCCAAACACAAATAGAAGGATGATTATAGTGCTGACGTATCAGTTCACGGAGCTGTTCTTTTCCGTTTTGCCGGAAGCTCTCCGTATCCACAAATCCCTTGTCGGCATATCCTCCGGGACCTACAAACGGAATTTCGGCCCATACAATGATTCCATACTTATCCATCAAATCATAGAAGTAAGACGACTGCGGATAATGTGCCAGACGTACCGCATTGACACCCATCTCCAGCATCAAGGCCACATCTTCATCATGATGCTCCTTGCGCAAAGCATTTCCGACTTCACTTCTGTCCTGATGACGACAGACACCTTTCAGTTGCAGATGTCTGCCATTCAAAAAGAATCCCTTTTCCGGGTCGATATGATAATACCGAAGTCCTAGCGGCTGCACGACCTCGTCCAGTACTTTTCCATTTTCCAACAAAGCCACTTCTACCCGATATAAGTAAGGGTCTTCCCGGCCATTCCATAGATGCGGTTTTACCACTTCTACCGGAATCTCCTCTCCTATGTTTTCTTTAGCCGATAAAGCAACGGACTTACACTTTTCCTGTATGACAGTACCTTTATCATCCTTTAACCGCAAACGCAACTCAACCTTTCGGTCTTCCTCCGAACTGCTGGAAAGCTGTATCTTCGCATTTACTCTGGCATATGCACTGCTCACACTATCTTGCACCAGCCGTACACCGCTAGAGGCGTAATCAAGCGGTGAAATGCACACATCTTCTGTTACCAGCAAATGCACATCCCTGTAAATGCCTCCATACATATTGAAATCGCCCACTAAAGGCATAATGTCCAGTTGTTCCGCATTATTTACCCGCACAAGAATAGAATTTTCCTGCCCATAAGTCACGGCATGTGTTATTTCGAAAACAAAAGCACCGTATCCTCCTCTGTGCTCGCCCACACATTTACCATTTACAAACAGATGCGTCACCGTATTGGCCCCTTCGAAACGGATAAACAGACGTTTTCCCTTCCACTTTTCGTCTACAAAAAGTTTCTTTTCGTAATTTCCCAGTCCCCTTTTATAATCCACCTTGCCAGCCAAAGCATCTTGTGCATTCCATGTATGCGGCAAATCCACACGTTGGGCCGAGCCTGGCTGTACCTGATGCGAAAAACGGAACTGCCAATTATCATTCAGCAACAAATTACTACGCTGTGCATACAGCGTAAAAGGAGCAACGAACAACACTCCATAAAGTATACCTTTTAATAGTTTCATAGTAGATTTAATATTGATGCGTTTTATCATTAACGTATGCCTGCATGACAGACTTACCGTCTTTTTGTAAGAAATACAATATTCGTGATTTTTATTTACATACACAATAAAACAGCAAACAGATTTCATATTCCGACAGCACTCGACTGAAGAAAAGTAGAATGATGTACATTTTAAATTTACATAAACAACTATCAATGAGGAAATTAATTGCATAACATGTACATCATTACCTTTTCGTCGTTCTCTATAAAGCATCTATCTTTGCAACATTCAATTCCTTTATACACACTATCTCCATCCAGACAAATATGAAAAGTACGTGGTGTTACATTTTGCTATTTTTATTGGCCTACCTGCCGATTCATGCACAAGAGTCTGAAAAGCGTTTATTATGGGAAGTTGAGCTGCAAGGTGCATTGACCAATTGCAGCTCATGGGAAGTGGAACCGGCAGTTACCTTTTTCCCATTCAAATATACTGGAATAAGTATGGGATTACTGTTTACAGCCCCCTACCCTTCAACATCTGAAAACGGTATCACAGCCGACCGTCAACTCCAATGGAGCAGTACACACAGCAATGCATCCAGTTATCTTCTTGCATGGCGACCAGCACTCCGGCTGAATACGCCCAAACTATGGCTGGGACACGACAAGGAATATGCACTTTTCCTGTCTGTATCTCCCGGACTGACGCTCCCCTTCCCAGCCAACCGTCAGTTCAGCATTGACTATTACCCGAACCGGACTGGTGTATGGACTGCACTAAAACGGGAGCAGGTCAAAAACAGCGGAGCACGAAAAGTTTATTACCATCTGCGTACAGCCATCTCACTGGAAATAGACAACAGACTAATCTTTTCGGCCGGATATACATTTTCCGACTTCGATATTTACGGTGGAAGCAGAAATATTATTATAGAAGGAACAAAGCTAGACTTACCTCAGCCACGGAATATGCACGCTGCATTTCTGGGTATCGGAATCCGCTTTTGAAATTCATCGCGCATAGTGGACTGCGAATTTACAGAAAAGCAAAAACAATTAAAAAAACTTCCGCACGCCCATAAATAAACGACTATTAATTATCATACTCTTAATTTTAAGCACAAAAAGAAACCAATTTCGTTTTTTTTATATCTTTGTGATTAGACTCAAAAAAAAATGAATTATGAAAATGAAACCGTTATTTTTAAGCATGGTTGTTTGTGCTTTAGTGTGCAGCATCAGTTTGCTCGTTACCCAATGGATAGGGATACCAGATAAATGGTGCATCTTTGTAAGCGTATTTCTAGGCATTGCACTAGGGACTATTTCAAAAAGGCTATGGTAACATTCCTTACATTGGGTATTCTCTCAGGTCGGTATAAATACTTACCCGAGAGATTTTTTATTTGATAACTCCCCGTTTAACTGAAGCTTCAGTCCTTGATTATTAAGTTTATCATTTAAATGAGAAACATTTACTACTGTTTTGATGCATGTTTTTCATTCAAATGATGTAAGTACTTCATTTTTGAGACACATGGCAAACGCAACGACATTCAAAAAATCTTTTATTGATTTAGTTTCTTCAACCCGTCGTTTATCTAAACTTAATAAACCGTCATGTTTCTCCCCAAAAATATAATTTATTGATTGGGATGAGATACTTTCCCCACAAATAATATTGTATGATTGCCTGTTTCATGAATAACGAGTAAAAAAGGACGGTTCGCATAAAAAGGAATTGCAGGCTCAATCGGAATTGGTTCCGATTCAAATGTAACCGTCAACCCCGTTACGGCAGATGCCTTTGTCTCACGTTCATTCAGTTCAAGAAAAGATGCATGTACAACCTTCCCAATCCACACAGGCTTTACATCTGTCAAATTAGAAAAATCTGCATTTGTTGTAAATGCATTTGGCATACCCATTGCCGATAAAACACGATTCATTTTGTATTCATTTTTCAAAACCAATTTAGGAAGTTTTACATCCAGCAATGTCTTTTCTATTGAATCAGCCATCCATGTTTCCCAATTTTTTCCGTCCAGCACATCTATACATTCTTTCCAGGACTTATTTACACAAGGCAATAAAACAGTCATTGCATACGAACCATTCCCATAAGGAAAAGTAGCCATTTCAAAATAATCATTCTTACGGTATAAAAAAGCTGCTATCTGATGCATCATATCCACATTTTCCTTTGTTTTATCTGCACAAAAGAACAGCTCCTTGCGAGTTTCACTTTCTTCAAACGGAAACTCCCATTGTCCTTGAAAATAAAGACAGTTGACTAAAACCATCAGTTGATTAGGGCTAAGATTGTATATAATTTCAGGTATACAACCTTCGGTCTGCTGACTGACCCATCCGTTTATTTTATCAATCGATTCCAACTGGGAAAAGTCTAGTTGCTGAAAGGTTGCCTTATACGCCACTGAGTTCTTCTTTATAAATTGTTCCTTGACAGATACTTCTTTATTAAACCACATCGAATTAGCAACTCTCACTGTAACAGTAGAATCAAGACAAGGAAGTCCATCTATTAATTTCTGGTGATAATTATTCAATGATGATACGACAGAGTCTGGAATCAGCATTACTTGCGTTATCTCCTGATGCGTAATGCCGGATGCGCCATTATTCACCATTCCTAAAGCACAGGATATACTGAAAGGAGAAACAAATAAATTGTCCGTACTATCTAAAGTAGACAATTGCCGAAACAAATCAAAAGAAAACTGGTTTCCGGTACGATTTATCACCAACTCTTTTTCCGAAAGAGATATTTCATCCCCAAAAACACGAGGAACATTTTCGCCTTGCTCACACGAAAGCAAGCAAAAGCAAACAATCCAACTTATACAAAAGTTTCTATATCTCATATTTTCCTACTTACCCATTAAAGATAAAGATTTTATTCTGGAAAACAAAAAGATTAATCGAAACAAAAGGAAACTTCATTCACATAAGTATCTTTATATAAATCAACGATTTTAAATCCAAGTCAATTTATGCCATAAATGCTCCAATGGTCCTTGCTTATGATAATTAAGCCAGAAACGGCTGAAAAAAATCTGTGCTACTAACACCATGATTGCAAGTACTATACTTAATGAAGTCCCGAGAGTCAAACCCAAATGTAATCCCCAGGAATAAAATAGGAAAGTGCAAATCACACTCTGACCGATAAAATTTGTCAGACTCATTCTTCCGTATATCCTCATATAATACCAAAAAGGCACATTCTGACTTTTGTAATAAATCCAAAGCAACAAATTGACCATACAGACAGAAGAAGACAGATTATAATACATCTTCAATGGAATATTGCCAACAGCAATCACTGCTATATACAATAATACAGACAAGGCAAAAGAGTACAAAGTTATTCTCTTATAAAACGAAACATCCCGGACAAAAAATTCCGTTCGATAAGTCAGCATACCGATACAAAAAAGTCCCAAGGTCTGTGACATTCTCCCTGTCTGTAAAGCCCAAAGCAGACATCCTTTAACACCGTCCGTAACATTCATTTTCACAATCTCGACAAAATCACCGGTTTTCAATGTATTACCCATATTTTCATAAAACACACCATAGCTGTCATCAAACAGATGAAAGGCATAATTCAACCATTCAAGAGGTTGAGCCAAAAAGAAAAGTCCCACCCAAAAGAGAATTTTATTTCCGGCATGCCTCAAGAATATTACAGGTATCATACACAAGGCATAGAAAATCAGCGGGTCGCCTCCTGCAAAGAAAACCGCGTTGAAAAAGCCAAAAAGAGCTAACAGAAACATTCTCCACATCATCCGGTACTTCATATCCATGCCTTTAGATATCCTTTTCTCCAGTTGAAGTGCGTATGTAAACCCAAACAGTAAGGCAAAGATAGAATAAGCTTTACCCTCAAATATGAAATACAGGAAAGACTTCAGTATTTCATCCAGTTGCAGAAGCCATTCAGATGAACATTGGGGCGTACCAGAGTAAAGAAAATGATTAGACGAATGTATAAGAAGTATAGCTGAAATGGCAAAGCCACGCAATGCGTCAACAGCATTGATACGCCCAATCCCTGTTAACCCATTATCCATTTGCCAAACTTACCTGATTTTCTTACTATATAAACAAAGCCCCAAGTAACCGACAGCAACAGTATGGTACATACTATCATTTTCACCATCGTATGCAAAGGCAATGACTCGACAAGCATATAGCATGGCCCAAGGAAAAGGTAATGCGACATCCAGATGCCAAACGTGCAAGTGGAAATGCTGACAGCAAAACGTCTGACTGCAACAGATTCGAATTTTATCTTTCTTACAGCAAGGAAAATAGGGAGAGTCATCAACAGTACATTAGGAGAACAATAGGTAAAGAACAGTTCCACCAGCTCTACAGGCTGCCCCGGAACCGCTGTTATGGACTTAAAACCGAAGAAAGTAATGCAATAGCCTACCACAAAAGAAGGAATACCAATAACGGCCAACTTATTCCAGCTTAGGTTAATATTATTGTTTATAATATAATGACCTAAAAGCAGATAGCCGTTGAATCCGGCAAAATAATATAATAGACCGAACTCATTCCAAGAACATGTACCCCAAAGGTCTTTTGTAAGATATTCCCTTAAATAAGGAATGAAAAGTGATACAGACCAAAGAGCCAGAAATACTTTCTGTTCTTTTAGCGATGCCTGTCTGACCCATGCCGAGAAAATCGGCATATAGAGATACAACCCTATAAGAAGATATACATACCACATCTGCACCGCTAACATAGAGAAATTGAAAGGAATCATCAGAATGTTATGCATGGCACCAGAAAAAGACTGGTCAGGTTCTGCCCACGCAAAGAAATCATTAATTACAGTGGGTGAAAGCCCCAACAGTCCGGTTATCCATGGAAAAAGGTTATACAGAACAGACCATATAAAAAAAGGAACAAGAAGTCTGGTCAGGCGTTTTTTATAGAAAGCTGAAATACTCTCTTTAACAGGCAGAAGCAAAGCACCCGTAACCATAACAAACAGAGGTATGGCAGGACGCATAAATGAGCCGTAGAAACTACCCCAAAGATTATACCACGGTTCTGAACGCTCTGCCGGAGTAACATTATCCGTACAATGTACTGCTATCATCATGAAGATAGCGATAAATTTCACAAAGTCAAGCCATACAATGCGCTTGTCTTCTTTTTCAATCAGTTGTGTTCTCATGCTTTTTTTGTTACAAAAGTAGCCACCACATTAAACACATTTTTTGACCTATATCAAAAAGCACTTATAAATGATTACTTTCGGCTCTTATCCTACTTAATATTGAATTTGAGTGTTGATGGAAATATTATACATGAAGACGAATGGGAACAATTTGAGAATATAATTATAAAAAAGAAAGAGATAAATATCTGATTTTTACTTAATTCTTTTTCTTGTATCCAGACCAGCCCCCCGATTTCGACAGACAGGACTACATGGTTC
>USQO01000038.1 GCA_900556845.1 uncultured Bacteroides sp.
CCAGCTTCTGGATGGTGGGCAGAGCCGCATTGATGCGGTTCTCGTTGGTGATGACGCCGTCCTTCATGGGGACGTTGAAATCACAGCGGACAAGGACCTTCTTGCCGCAGTAGTTCTGATCGTCGATCGTCTTTTTACCTAAACCCATAGTGATTATTCTCCTCTCAATTCATTCTTCGGAATCGAATTTCGCTCACTCTCGGGGTCTTAGCCCCTATGACACTATTATAAACAAAATATGTGTGTATTGCAAGGACGGGAGATGGATAATTTATTAACAAACTTTTCCCGTGATATTCGGGAATTGTGTCTATTTTGACAGTAGTCCGGCCCGGCTGCCAAAACTCCGCAGGCGGTCTCCCCTCCTGCGGCGCTTAAAACTGTCCACTTTAATCCCGACGGAACAGGTCGCGGGTGTAGACTTTGTCCTGTACATCATCCAGACAGCTGTCGTAGCGGTTGGCGATGATGGCCTGGCTGCGCTTTTTGAAAACGTCCAGATCGTTCACCACTTCGCTGCCGAAGAAGGTAGTGCCATTCTCCAAAGTCGGCTCATAGATGATAACTGTCGCGCCCTTGGCCTTGATACGCTTCATGACGCCCTGAATGGAAGACTGACGGAAGTTGTCGGAGTTGGCCTTCATGGTCAGGCGGTAGACGCCGATGACACAGGGCTTCTCGTCCGCCGCGTTATACTCGTTCTCTTCCCCGTAGCTGTAGTAGCCCGCCATCTGGAGCACCCGGTCTGCAATGAAATCTTTGCGGGTGCGGTTGGACTCCACGATGGCCTCGATGAGATTTTCCGGCACATCCTCGTAGTTGGCGAGGAGCTGCTTGGTATCTTTAGGCAGGCAGTAGCCGCCGTAACCAAAGCTGGGATTATTATAATGTGTGCCAATGCGGGGGTCGAGGCAGACGCCCTCGATGATATGCCGGGTATCAAGCCCCTTCATCTCGGCGTAGGTGTCCAGTTCATTGAAGAAGGAAACGCGGAGGGCAAGATAGGTGTTAGCGAACAGCTTGACCGCCTCGGCCTCGGTGAAGCCCATGAAGAGGGTGTCGATATTCTCTTTGACAGCACCTTCCTGTAACAAATAGGCAAAGGTGTGTGCCGCCTCCACGAGGCGCTCATCCTGCATATCCGTACCTACGATGATGCGGCTCGGGTAGAGATTATCGTATAGTGCCTTGGACTCCCGCAGGAACTCCGGGCTGAAGATGATATTCCCGCACTGATACTTTTCACGGACACTGGCCGTGAAGCCCACCGGGATGGTGGACTTGATGACCATGACAGCCTCGGGGTTCACCTTCATCACCAGCCGGATGACCGCCTCCACCGCCGAGGTATCGAAGAAATTCTTCCGGCTGTCGTAGTTGGTGGGGGCCGCGATGATCACAAAGTCAGCCTCCCGATAGGCCGTCTCCCCGTCCAGCGTAGCCGTCAGGTCGAGATCTTTCTCGGCGAGGTATTTTTCGATGTAGTCGTCCTGAATGGGCGATTTTTTCTGGTTGATGAGCTCCACCTTTTCCGGCACGATGTCCACAGCCGTGACATGGTGGTGCTGGCTCAGCAGGACAGCAATGGACAGGCCGACGTAGCCCCCTGATGTCAAGATAGGGGCGAAAACTTTTAGCCTTGTAGGGCTTTACTCGCTATTCTATTTTCAATGGTAGCTTATCGAATCCAATCCATCAATTTTCTTACGCCGCTTATCACACTGGCATAATCAATTTCTGCTGCATACGAGTATTTCTTCTGATATGCTCTCCACAGCACTCGAAGCTGTTCATCTGCTTCAATAATTTTGATAATCTCCTCGGCCTGCTCCTGCAGATGATCCGTTCCTCTCTTTTTACAAGTTGCTGCAAAAGCATCCTTCAAAACAGCCTTATTGACTTTATCTTCGTATGTATCGAGCAGCATCCGTATATCGTAAAAATCTCTCATTCGGGTGTTTAAGATACCCCTCGCCAAAACCGTCTGCAACTTCTCGGCTAATATAGTTTCCAAATTATACGACCATAGACTGATAGAACGATCTTCCAGCAAGAGATCATAATTGAACTCGATTGCTCGTGGGGTAATCACGTCGCCCGTGGAAATGTCAATTTTCAAAGGCGTAATCAATCTTCCCACATTGGCGTTCATGGTAACGCGGATTCCCGGATACTCCATTTCATCCATGATATTGGAAACATCTTTAACCTCAAAAGAAACACCATCATCAAGGTCAATATCTTTGACCTGATTGACAACTCGCAAGGCATCCTCCGCAGACAGATTTAGATTCTTCATGCTGGTGTCTATGTCCATCGTGGAACGGTGCGCAACACCAATCATTGCCGTAACTAGTATTCCGCCTTTGATAATGAAGTTATCCCGATATTCTGATTGTGCCAGTCTTTCCAGAAAACGCTCCATCATATAGATTCGCATGAGTGTCCTTGCGTCTGCATTGTTCTGTTTTGCAACGCTCTTGATACGCCCTTTTATCTGTTCAGGTGTAAATCCCATTTACAGTAGTACCTCCATATAATTTCGGATGATCTTATCCACTCGAAATAGCTTTGCATACTTCATCAGTTTATTAAGGTCCTTATCTTTTCTCCCGACATACGCTTTTAATACTGCATTGAAATCCTGTACTTCTATAGAACTTCTACTCCGCACCAAGTCGCAAATTGTCCGTTCCAAATCGTACATAGGAATTTCATTTCCCTGATTGCTTTTTACGATTTGCTTGCCAACGTCAAGAAGTTCCTTTTTTACTGTATAAACCTTATAGCCATCCTCTTTCAAGCGGTGAACATTATATCCACTATAAATCGTGAGTGTATGAACAAGCGGTTCCCGATCTGTCAGCCCATAATAATAGAACGCTTCATCATGAGAAAACACTCCCATCGGGCAGCGGCGGTGCAGCATTTCTAATTCGTCAATCCAAGTATCTTTTGCTGCGTATACGCCATGTCCGACCTGCTCGTATTCATTGGCCTTTACATATTTATAAAACTCAAATTTCGTTAAACCTACTTTTGTTGCAAGCTGCGGTGTTAAAATCTCATGTGTTTGAGCCAAATTGTTCATGTTCATCATAAGCGTCACCTCACCTTCGTGCTTATATTGTATTCTAAATAAGCACGAAAGTCAACGCAAACTTTCTTTTGTGCTTATTTCATTTGCAATATTAGCACATTCGTCCACTCAGCCTTACTTGATGCTCCCTATTCAACGTGCTATACTTAAACCATGAAAATCAATCAAAGGAAGGGCCGTATTCTGATTCCGTTCAACTATAATATCGTTGCCGATCTGGGAGAGATTCAGAATTTGACGGTGCAGGCCGCCGGCATCGGGAACAATCTCAACCAGATTGCCCGCTATTTCCACAGCGGTGGTCTGGCATCACGCGGAATGTTAGAAGAACTAAAAAGGTGCATTGCGGAAATCCGTGAACTGCGGCAGGAAATCGTTCAGCTTGGAGGTGTATACCGTGGCAATTCTAAAACACATCGCAAGTAAAAATGCCAATTACGGGAGTGCCATCGACTATCTGAAATACCAGCATGATGAATTTCATCTAGTTCCTATCCTTGATGAAAACGGGAATATGATGCTCCGGGATGAATTTTACCTTGAGGGATTGAACTGTGATCCCGAAACCTTTGACCTTGAATGCGAACTGTTGAACGCCTTTCGTGATTGGTTTTGGTTTGGACGCTAAATACTTTATCACACCAAATGGTCGTTCTCTATTTTATTATCTAGGCTTTCCTACAAAAACTTTACGCTGGCCTGATAAATGCTTGTTTTCAATCGCCAATTTTATTTACAAACTATATCCTCTATCACGAATCACATCGACAACTTCAGAAACATATTTCTGACAGGTGTCGTGGTCAGGAGCTTCCACCATCACACGCACCACCGGCTCCGTGCCGGACTCACGGACCAGAATACGGCCAGTATCACCCAGTGCTTCAGCCACATTCTTTACTGCTGCCTGCACAGTCTCATCGTTCTGTGCCGCCTTTTTATCCGTTACACGAACATTCTCCAGCACCTGCGGATAAATCTTCAGCGGTGCTGCCAGTTCGCTCATCGGCTTCTTTTTCGCCAACATGACTTCCATCATTTTCAGACTGGTCAGGATACCGTCACCCGTGCTGGCATACTTGGAGAAGATGATGTGGCCGCTTTGCTCACCACCGATACGGCAGCCGTTCTTCGCCATGTACTCATAGACGTACTTGTCACCAACAGCGGTCTTGGCATAACCAATACCCTGTTCATCAAATGCTTTGTAGAGGCCAAAGTTAGACATGACTGTGGTGACGACGGTATTATTTAGCAGCTTACCACGTTCCTTCATATAGCAACCGTAGATGTACAGAATGTGGTCGCCGGTGATAACATTGCCCTTCTCATCCACACACAGGCAGCGGTCAGCGTCACCATCAAAGGCAAAACCAACGTCCAGACCCTTCTCCACGACAAACTTCTGCAGCCCCTCAATGTGGGTAGATCCAGCGTTCAAGTTGATGTTCAGACCATTGGGCTGTGCGTTAATGACGTAGGTATCTGCACCCAGTGCATCGAACACAGATTTTGCAATGTTCCAAGAACTGCCGTTGGCGCAATCCAGACCAACCTTAACGCCCTTAAAAGAGTAGATACCCAAAGAAATCAAGTAGCCCATGTAACGGTTACGGCCTGCCACATAGTCAACAGTACAGCCAATATGCTCACGATGAGCAAAAGGCAGTTCCGACCAGTCCTGATCGAACACATGGAGTTGGCCGTCGATGTAATCCTCTACCAGCAGCAGAGTTTCCTCCGGCATTTTCTCGCCATAGCAGTCAATCAGCTTAATACCGTTGTCGTAGTACGGGTTGTGGCTGGCAGAGATCATAATGCCACAATCGAAGTCATCCACGCGAGCGATGTACGCCACAGATGGAGTAGTGGTAACATGGAGCAGATAAGCGTCTGCACCGGAAGCGGTTAACCCAGCGACCAGGCTGTACTCAAACATATAGGAGCTACGGCGGGTATCCTTGCCGATGACGATACGAGCTGGATCAGTATCACCGTTGCGCTCATGCAGTGCATTGTAGTACCAGCCAAGGAAGCGCCCCACTTTATAAGCATGGTCTGCTGTTAATGTAATTCCGGCTTCACCACGAAAACCATCTGTTCCAAAATACTTTCCCATTTATTTGTCCTCTTATTTTCTTTAGTCAAATCCTATCCATCGTAGTTTTTTCATGTCAGCGACTTTATTTCTTATCAGCATTACAAGCGTATAACTTATAAAAGTTGTAAGCAAAAAAGTAAGCATCCAGAAAGCAATCCAGCAATGGTCGATTCCTACCATAGAAAGAATTTTCTTTACAATCCACAGCACCATACAATGTAAAAAGAAGATTCCAAATGAACAGTCTCCTATGTTACTTATCCATGTGTTACACTGTACTTTGTCCTCATTCTTTTTCAGGCATAGCAAAATTGTCGCGGCATATAAGCAGCTACTAAACTTCAGCTGACTACTGGCCAAGGTAATAGAGCAACCGCCAACATATAGAACTATCGTTTCTAATAGTTCAATACCTACCGCAACAATTACCCATACACCACTACTTTTTTGAACATATCGTTCTAATCTTCCTGCTCTACAATCTATCCCCAGAAGATAAAACAGTAGCCATGCCGGGAAAACTGTTCCATATAACCTTGGCGGTGCGCCAGCAATCACTGTCCAAATATAAATCACACATAAATATACTGGCGTAATCAAATACAGCCATTTTTTACCTGCCTTTTTAAGAATAAAAGGAGTTAATAATGTCAGCTGAAATAAAACCAGAATATAGTACAATGGTGCAGCAGCGCGTCCTGTTAAAAAGTCAAACAGAACGCTTTTCCATTCTACATTGTCACCAAATAATACATTTTTTACAGTATAGATTATATCCCACAGCAGGAAGGGCAACAACAGCCGCCCCCCCCCCGATTTATAATATAGTCAGCATTTACTTTTTCCGGCTTTATAAAATATCCTGCCATAAAAATAAATATTGCAACAGGGAAATTGATAAGCTGTCTTAACGCCAACCATACTATTTGATCTAGTCTATTCTGCCCTACTGGGCAATGGATCATAATTACAGCAAGAATACAAACACCTCTTACTGCCTGCCAATATCTCGACTTAATCATTTATCAATTCCCTTTCATGGCATATCCTTTATCTCGTTTGATGCTGCTACTTTCTAATTATCACTTCATGTATCGGTATACTACATACTTTACTTTATTTTTCATGCCCGGAATCTTTTTCAGCGGTGTTCTATCTCCACTGATTTTATCCATAGCACCTTCTCTCTTCCAATTTACAGGCGCGGTAAATTGTCTTTCACCAGCCAGAAAATTCTGTAAGCACATCTTCAATCCCTTTTCCGCTGGCATAAACGGTTCTGTTTCCTTTGTATCCTGCTGAATCTTTGCATCACTGAACTTTCTGTTATACTCGCGGTCACAGTGAACCTGGTACTGATTGTTTTTCTCGGTAAATGGGTCACATTGTTCCGTCATAAAAACTTCTGGTCGCTTACCAAGTTCCTTTTCAAGTGTGTCCAAATAAACAGCAAGTACATCCTTCCACTTGATATATTTTCCCGTTGCGATCTGATACACCTGTCCGACTGCTTTGGGGTTGCCTATCAAATCTGCAATACGCAGCGCAACATCATATCCATAGGTCAAGGTTGTGTATTTTTCAGCAATATTTCGGCTAAACACAATTTTCTTTCCTGCTAAAGCACGGCGCAGCCACGTTTCTTTTTCAAAAACGCCAAGCTGCAGCTGCTCATCATAATAGGTAATATATGGACGGATAATCGTCCAATTCCGGCTATCTGATTTTAAGAGAAGATTTTCTTCTCTTGCTTTTGCAAGGCTGTATTCATTTGTTTGCAGGAACTCCTGATCTTTAGAAATGTCCAATAATCTTTTTGACGATTCCTCAATCAACGCATCAGGAGAATCCGCATAAACTCGCGCCGAACTCAAAAAAACGTACTGACTTGTATTTTCAAGGAATTTTATATACCTATCTCTAAATTCTTCCGGTTTGTAGACCATAAAATCGAGAATCGCATCATACTTTTCATTCAGAATGTTTTCCAGAAATGCCATATCATGTGCATTTCCAACAACATAATGAATATTATCGTCTTCATCGTTTCTTGCTTTTCGGGTCGTAACATCTACTCGATGCCCTCTCGCTCCAAGAATTTTCACAACAGGTTTTCCCATTGCGCCCGTTCCGCCAAGTACAAGTATTTTCATCTGTTTCATCCTTTTCCAAGGCAGAGAAACAGGCTATGAAGTAATTTAGTGATGAAGCGTAATCGTACCGCTACCACCCGTCATATAAAACGTATCACCTACGATCATGTCACCCGCACCACTCACCATAAATACTGCCAGCGATGCAAGTTCCTCTGGCATTGCATACCGTCTGCTGGGAGTGTACGGTTCGTAAATGTTGTCACCTGCTTCTTTTCCAAGCATAGGTGTTGCAGTCGGCCCCGGCGCAATCGCATTAACAACAATGCCATGCGGAATCATCATATCTGCCAAACCTAATGTCAGTCCTTTTACTGCCCATTTTGACATTTGATAAGGAGTCCACGCCGGGCGAAGTGCTGACGAAGATGTTACATTCAATATATGACCTTTGATGCCCTTCTCTACCATAAGTTTTCCAACTGCCTGACTCATGAAAAAGGTGCCTTTTGCATTGGTTTCCATAATCGAATCGTATTCCGTTTCGTCCGTATCCCAGAAGTTGTGCTTCGTAACAACGCCTGCGGAATTAACCAATATATCAATTCGATTTTCCTCAAACAACGCAGCAGCTTCTTTTACCTTATCTGGCAGCGTTTCCACATCTCGGACATTGATAATCAAGCCCTTAGAGGTCGTCTCCCCCCCCCGCTTTTCTAGCCCTTCCAAAGCGGAGAGAAGTTTAGTTTCATTCGTTCCTGCGATAATTACTTTTGCACCACTATCCATAAATGCTTTTGCAATCGCCAAGCCGATGCCGCTGCTTCCACCTGTAATCAGTGCCACTTTTCCATCGAGCAGCTTTTCTTTATCCGTAGGAACAATAATCGGCTGGATTTTTTCTTCTTTTGTCATCATAATGATTTTATGAATCCATGCCTTGATCTTCTTTTGCGGTTTCATGCGTTTCTCCTTATTTTTTAATCAGGTTCTTCAATGCTTGAAAACCTTTATCCCCCAGAACTTCCTTGGCCAGTTTTTTTGCAGTTCCGGTCGCATCGCTCTCAATCGTGTGCATTGCTTTTAGTGCGGCATTTTCATCTTCCGTATCGGTGAACACCTCAAAAAGAATCGGCTTATCAGTCATTCTTGCATCCGTAAATACTTTCACGTTCTGCAAAAATTCTTCTTTATTGCTTGCCGCAAGATATGTAAAACCTAAATCTTCCGCATAGTGTTTCAGTAATTCATGCGATTGTTTTCCGTAATGGCCCGCGGCAGCGATGTAACCATCCGACTGCTCGCCGAAGGCAGCAGCCGGATGGTTGTAGTTACGGAACTCCTGACCACGGCCATTATTTACTACCAGCAGCCGGATTGTTGTAGTTACGTGACGATTTCCCAGACTGTTCAAGTCATAGAACATCGCCAAATCGCCTACGAAGCCAAAATGAAGGTGTTTCGGGTCAGCCAATGCGCCACCCACCAACGACGAAACGCAACCATCTATGCCAAAGCCACCCGTATTAGAGAACGCGGTATAAGGCGTTCCGATTTCAAAGAAATTCCACGAACGCAGAGAGTTTAGGATGCCAAAATGCAATACTGCATCTTTGGGCAGCAATGCAGAAGTCGTCTTTGCAACCCATGCGTTGCTCAACGGCAGTTCCGGAATTTTTTCTGCAATCTTCTTGCATTCTACTTTCCAAGCATTAAGATAACTTTCATCTCTCTTGGCCGAAGTCTTGGCAGTATATACTGTAAAAAATGCACTTTCTTCCATCTGGAACACATTCGACAGTTTGCGGTAAGTGTCACGGACCTCGCCATCCGGGTTTACACGCCAAACGGTCTTGGGGTGCATAGCCATCGCAGCACCCGTAATATCGCCAATATCAATCAGCAGATCAAGCTGCTTGCAGGGTGAATTATACTGCTTTTGAGAGCATACCAAACTAGGATGTACCGCATATTTACCGAGATAGTTCGATGTATGGTCGCAGAAAACAACCGCACCATATGCAGCGCAGAACGCTTCCAGTGCATCAATCTGAGCATTTGTCCACTTCTTGTGTGCGCCTACAATGATGCCTACCTTGCCAGAAGGAATCTCCGGCAAAGTATCACCCATACAGTAGCGGCGAATCACTCGTTCCTCCGGGAGTTTCTCAACATCATACGTTTTGCTGTATGTCGTTGTCAGATTGATATGTACGGGGCCGCCACCATTGTGCGTCAGTTCGAGCATTGCTTTGTTCAGCATGACATTATAGGCCCATTCATCCTCTGCATCGTGGATTGCCGGAATCTGAACACTCAGCTTTGCCACATCGTTCTGGATTTCAGTTCGATCAATTACCTGTGCAATATTCTGTCCAATGCGCCCTACGTGCTGAGTTGACGTAATTGCCAAAATCGGCAGTTTGCGATAATATGCCTCCGTCAAACCAGAAAGATAATTTCGACTTGCCGTTGCACCCGTACAAGTCAAAGCAACCGCTTCACCGCTTTCTTCGGAAAGACCACACGCAATATACGCAGCTGACCGTTCATCAACCGAAGAATAGATTTCAAAAAAAGGATCGTCCTGAATACTTGCCACAAAAGTGATGTTCGTCGTTCCGGGGCTGGCAACAACCTTATGAATGTTATGCGCTTTCATCAACGCAATAACCATCTGGATATTGCGCTCGTTGGTATATCGTCCGTTCATGTGAACCTCCTTATGCTTTCTTCATTGCAATCAGGCTCTTCAGCAATGCAATGATCTTATTTCTATTCAATACTGCAAGGACGCCGGCTATCACCAGTAAACCATATCGGATAACAGGCGCATTATATGTCATCATCAGCAAGAAACCACTAATCATGAAAGCCCCCGTTATTGTCAACAATGTCTTTAAATTATAGATTCGCACACCGTTCATTTCTTCATTACAGATTTTTTGTGCAAAACAATAGTGTGCTACTGTATATAGCATATAGCAAACCAGCGTCGTATATCCTGCGGCCATGTAGCCGAAAAGTTTGATGCAAATATAATTAAGAATGATATTCAACACTGCCCCGGACATAGTTGCATATGTCACGTATTTTGTTTTTTCAAAATAGAACTCTATAACCGCAAAGAATGTATACGCAAACATGAAGTAAACGCCCATTGCCACAGGTGGTATCACCCAAATTGCTTCGTGATATTGAACCGGAGCAAAAATTGCTACCGCCTCCGGCGCAAGTGCTATCAGAATCAGATTGACCGCTGCAACCAAGCCCAAGGACAGATATGCAACTCTTCCAATGTCCTGTGTCCGATTTGCTTTCATTTTTTTATACAGCCACGGCTCTATTGTTTTTAACAACGCAGTATTAAAAATCGTCATGATTTGGGAAATTGAATAGGCCAAGCTGTAAATGCCTGCTGCATCTGCACTAACCATTTTCTGAATCATAATCCGGTCCGAGCTATTCAATACGGTTTGCGACAGATAATGAGGAATCAATGGCAAATTGAAGTGCAGTGCATGAACCCAGTATTTTTTCACATACAGAGTCTTTCCGCGACGAAGCTGTGCCACGAACAATCCCGTACATGTAACAACTTCAACCAAAGCTAATCCCAAAATGCGCGCGGTTACTTTATCATCAGCAAGGCGAACCAAAATAATGCCCAACACCGGTTTTGCAATGGACGAAATCAAAGTAATGATAACAAGTGCTCTATACTTGAAATCCACTCGTTGAGAAACCGACCAGAAATTGAACACAGCCGTCGCCCAAATCATAATGAACATCAACAACGCCTGTGTCGTTGTCATTTCAAAAAAATGATTCCAAAAGTCATGTGCTACGCCATAAATTGCAAAACCAATAAGAATACAAAGCGTACACATTCCTTGTAGGGCTGACGCATAGCGATCCCTATCTTCCTCATATTTAACTAACCCGCGCGTAAACACACCATTATACAGATTAAGCGTAACAAATACCGTGACAATACTCAGCCACGAATTAAAAACATTAAACTCGCCATACTCCTGCGTTGTTAAAAGACGTGTAAATATAGGAGTTGTTATCATTGAAATGCCCTTTTGTAAGAATGAGCAAATCAAGAACCACGCAGATGCCCGAACCTGCACTGGCAGTGTTTTGTATTTTTGAATCAGCTTATTCATGTTGCAGCTTTGTCTTTTCCCTTCTACTTATCGTATTCCTTCTAAGCACCCCAGAAGATATTCCTGCGACCTCTGAGCCCACGGAGATAGTCTGTTATGAACTTTTTTATAATCAATTTCTGTCGGAGAAATTACAAAATCATTCAACTTTCTTCCCTGAATGTCTAATATCGTCATCAGCGAATCCAGTCTCGAATTCATTTTCTGTTTTACATCTATTACTTTTCGATCACAGATTACAAACTGCGTCTCCATCAATATAGCAAATGCACAGCCATGAAAAGAGTCCGTGAAGAACATTTTAGCATTCGCAATATAATTCAGAAATTCTTCGATTCCTGCATAACAGGACTTGTAGTCTTTTTCATCCCATAAATCTATGATCTTACAGTCATGCTTCTTTGCATACCGTTCGATCTCTTTATGAGCTTCTAATGACTGGCCCCCAAGAAAATATGTCAAGATATACTTTTCCGAAAGCGGGCTGACTTTGCTTTGCCATTGCTCAGGAGACAATAAGAAAACCGGATCGCACACGTGTTCGCATTCTTTTCCTGTAAGTTCTTCAACAAGTTTGCATCCCTGATTCTCTCGGCAAGATAGTCTTGAAAATCCATTAAGTCTTTCCTTAAAGCGGCTTTTTTGCTCATTCGGAATTTCAGAAACACCGATACTCGGTGCATATGCCACTCTTTTGCTTTTTGGAACAAATGTCAGAAAGAACTCGTCTAAACTTCCTTGCCAGTATGGGTTCCATACTTGATCGCTGCCCACAATTACAGCATCATACTTATTGCTATATTCTCGAAGTTCTTCTACATTTTTAAGTACTACATCAGACAAAGCAATGTTCTTATTTTCAAATTGCTCAAACTTTTGGCATCGTGTATTCTTTTTTGCTTGTAATTCACCTTTATGAACCTTCGCACTAACAATCCATTTCACGTTCCAAATAGATTCTGCAACGCCCTGACTAAAATATTTTTTCTTTAACAGTTCCAGTTTCTCTTGTTTTCCTCGCATTTTTCTACCAAGTGAAACTGTATATCGAATTGTTTCAGCTTCAATTCCTTCATTTTTCAGAAATTGCTGTAATGCATAATTTTGGAGTTTATTGCCAAAGTTAGATCCTCCATAAATCGTAAGGATTCCCACTTTCATTATCTTTCACTTCCTTCCTGCACTTGCTCCAAATCAAAAATATAAAATATAAACATAATCACAGGGAACAACGCAATTGCCGAATAAATCGGAAGAAAATAACTTAGAAGCAATAAATACACAAAATATAAAAGCGTTTTCTTTATGCTTCCTTTGTCACTATCAATTCCAATTCTAGCCAAGCACAACGTCCAAAGAAAATATCCTGCTACGCCCAACATATAAATATAAGACGATGCGCTATTTAGTCCAAGGTACTTAACTTGATTGTTTGTTGAGTGCATAGATACAGCACCAATTCCAACGCCAAAAGTTCCACAATTTTCAACTGCATAATAGGTTGCAACTGCACGATCGTCATTGGCTGCTACCATATGCTCAACATCTCCACTTAGATAAATTGCAAACTTGTCGTTAATCAAATCATTGACATAATCGTTCACATATCTATTGGAAGAATAGATTATCAGCGCGACAATTAGCACTCCGAATACAGCAAAGACTTGTTTCATTCTATTGCTAAACTCAACTTTTCTGATAAGAAACAAATAAATCAAAACTGTTACAGGCGCAATTATTAAAAACGACCGTGCCGAATTTATCATGCAGATAATAATGCTTGCAAGGAAGAAAAATATATTATATTTAATGATGCGGTTATCATTTCTTTTATACGCGACATAAAAGTTTAGAATTATAATCGCAATGCTCCATATATCCCATCGCGTTGTTCCATTGATTCCCAAGAATCCAGTCAGCTGGTCAAAGTATGCTCTATTGTTCACACTTGCAATAGCCTTCCTATTCATAAGGAAATATGGAATAACGCTTTGAATGACAATTAGAATATCATTTAGCACAAAATATCTATTCAGAAATACAAATAGAAACTCTATTACATCGCAGCCACTAGCGATTAGTCTTTTTATGGATGCAATAACCGCCATTGAAACAATTACCGTTCCCAGCATTGACTTCAAATCTGCCACAAGATATTGTCTTGTTCTTGCTTGAAAAATTCCAATTCCACATACTACAAGAAGTATGCCAACTAAAATATAATCCGGCAAAGTATTGACAGATATTTGCCTTATCTTTGCAGATTTCAAAAGCACAAGAATCGACAAAACAATCATCGCAGTTTCTTGTATTCCACGTCCAAACCAAATCCAATGTGCAATTAGCACATAAAAGCCAAACAGTACAAGAAGTAATGTTTCTTCTATGCAGCCTCTTCTTATTCTAATCTTCATAATATTCCTATCTTGGATTTTATTTTCGTATCAGTGATAACAACTTCTCTGTATTTTCACCAAACAACGGCTCTCCATTTGCCATTTGTGGCAGCCATGACCCTCCGCCCCTTGTATTGATTTCCAGTAATTCAACCTCATTGTTATTGTTCAACGTAACATCCCATGAAATAGTTCCTAATTGCGGCGTGATTGCGTGCATTTTCTTACAAGCATCTACCAATAGCGGCACTCTTTCAATTTTACAATCCGCAAATACTGCGTTAGTATCAGGATGACTTGTAAAATGTTCTCCGCTCTCCGTGTACGCACACTCTGCTAATTGTCCATTTGGTGATACGCCTACAAACATTCCTCCTGCATGAGCATTGTCAAGTCTTTTTCCATTTCGGCCAATACGTAGAACAGCCGGACACGCATAAATTTTTTCATCTAATATGTATGTCATGATTCGGAATGTATTGATTGCATATGGATAGATTGATTTGAGAGATTCGGCAGGTTTTACACATTCTTGAATTGCAATATCCATCTTGCCATACTGCCGGAGTACTTCTTCCAATGTTTCGCCTTCAAAAACATCTACACCATTTTTCAATCTAACGAAACGTACTCCTCGTCCCGATCCACTTTCCACCGTTGGCTTTATAACAACTTCACCAATATCATGCAATCCTTTCATAAATTCATCTTCTGAAATGGCTATATAGTTTTCATCTCTGAACAATCCATTACAGCGCGAATAAAATATGCGAGGTGTTCTTACCCCCCCCCACTGTATACAGATGCAGTAGATTTTTATCTTCTAGCGCATCATTGTAAGGGTTCTTATCGAACAGTGGCTCCAACTTGCTCGAAAACAAATATTCCGGGAAGTATCTTACATTAAACTTGCCTGTATAAGATTGATACAGCTTATGCCATGCTGAAGATATTTCTTTTCCATAGTTCTTTTTCCAATATTGCTTAAATTCGTTTTCTTGCTCTGCCGTCCAATGAACCGTTGAAATCAGCCTTTGACGGTTTTCATTTTTTATCTTCCTAACTTCCCCATAATACTGTCCCATAGAATAGCTCTTTTCTATAATATCATTACAGCTATTCCTTACAGCTTTTAACAGGCCCATTATATTACCTCCTCGTAGACAGCCATTAAATTTTTTGCAGCATTTTCTATTGAGAAATTTTCTCTTACATAAGTCGCAGCTCTCTTCGTTTTATCTTCCAACTCTTTTGTTCCAAACTGGTTAATATACTCCAAAATACACGCTGCTAGTTCTTCGCTATTTCCTGTCTCATATATGAGTATATTTTTTCCGTTTTCTGTGAGTTCCCCCGAAATTGATGTATTAGAGCAAACTAGCGGAACTCCACATACCATTGCCTCCGTTGCTGCCAATCCGAATGATTCTCTTTTAGAACAGACCACCGATAAATCGCATTCAGCCCAAAATCGATTCATGTCACTTTGCATTCCAACAAATTCAACAAAATCTTTCAATTCATTTTTGGCAATAAGGTCTTTTAATCCATCTTTATAAGACCGATCATAGCTACCCGTTCCCCATCTACCAGCAATTTTTAGAATAGCTTGATGACCCGCTTGATGAACCTTTTTAAGTGCCAGAATTGCATCTTTATGGTTTTTTATCGGTGCTGTTCCCGCAAGGCCAATGATGATATTACTTTCTGAAGGCCGACCGCTTCTTCTCGTTTCAAAAGCAGTCATATCTATACCATCATAGACCACCTTCAATTTTGATTTATCACGGATATTATTTTGATACGCTTGTTCAAGATAGTTCGACACACAAACCACTTTGTCAGCACGGTTAATTTTTTTCCAAACCTGTTCTGTATCAAAAAAAACAGGAGTTTCCCCATATAAATCAACGAATTCTCTCAAATGCCATACTACCGGGATTCCCAATGCTTTTGCAGCACTCACACCTGTACCATTGTATATGCAATTAAGATGATATACTTTAGCTTTCTGCTTTTTTAGCAAAAAATAGGTTTTACATTCTGCAATCAGATTGATAAAACATTTCACTTTCCATGCAACAAAGTTTTTTGCGCCCTTCGTTTTCTGTTCCGGCACACACCAATCATATGACTTAATTACTGAATATGGAATTTTCCTATTCCTTAAAACATCTTCAAGTTGTCCATGTCCTTTTAGAATAAAATATGGTTCAACCCCTTCCTTTTTCAACAAAGGAAGGACATTTAGCAAAGTTATGATTGCCCCACCTGTATATGAGGTGGCTGTCGATAAAATAACAACCTTCATTATGCTCCTCTTTACTTATCAATTGGAAGTCTCAACAGCTTTCCCAACTCATAATCAGTTTTCATCGGATTAAATTGAATGAAGCCCGACCCCGGATATAATGTCAATTCGCCGCAATAAATCTTGTCATAAATACTGTACATATCCACTCGTAAAAAAGTCATATCCTTTGAGAGCACTTTTGCAATTTCGAGCATTTCATCCAATCTTTGCGGCTTCGGAATATCGGCATCTCTATTATTGGGGGAACTATCGCAGAACTCCAAAAAATTCCAATCCAAATCATAGGCGTTTAGCATATGTTTAACAGACCTATTGTAATCAACCTCGACATATACTGGTTTACCATTGAAGCAGAAAATCTTATAATCCTTTAAATCCCATCCCGTCTCGTCAACCATAAATTGTTCTGCGATAACTCTCGGTTTAATATCTTTATATGCAGGTTCTCTTGTATTTAAATAATAATTTCTTTTATAACAGTGCTTTAACTTTTTGATTGCAGTTTCCTTATCAAAGTTGCTTTTATCTTTGCAAATCACAACACCACCTGAATCATGTGTACATTTCAGAACAAATTGATCTGGCAGAGAATTAAAATCAATGTCATCCACCTCATTCCATACTCCTAATAATGGCACAAGGTACTTTTCTCCCACTTTCTGCGCAATGTATTCGCGCACCGCATATTTATCGGCAAACTTTGTATAAATCGGCTTAAAATCGTTAATCTTTAGCCATTGAAGTTTATCATTTAACGCTTGTGGATGATCCAAGTCCAATTCTCGCCCCATACGATACTTAAACAACTTTTTTAAATATTTTTCATCTGCTTCTTTGCTGCCTTGTAATATCCTTCCCTCTAAATAAATCATATACTGTTTAGGATCTTCCAAAATATTCTTCCAACTCATAATAGCTCCTCTAATCTTATAAATCTTACTTTTCCACAAACTCAACAATACGTCTAGCCGCTTCTTTAATTACCGTTTCTTTCATTGTGAAAGCAATTCGAATATAATCATCAAAATCATCACCATATGCAATTCCAGGAACAACTGCAACATGCTTTTCTCTCAAAAGTTGCATTGCAAATTCTGTGCTTCCTATTTTCATTTCTCCAATATTCACAAACATATAAAATGTTCCCTTTGGAATCATAAATGATACTCTATTTGATTTCTGCAACTCTTTTACTAAAACATTTCGCCTTTTTCTAAATTCGTCAACATAATCCGTCATGTCCGGATTTTCATTAAATGCTCTGATTGCTGCATATTGGGAAGGTAATGGTGTACAAGCAGCTACATTTTCTTGTAGTTTAATAATTGCAGCAATCCAGTCTTTCGGTCCCACCGCAAATCCAACGCGCCAACCCGTCATAGAGAATTTCTTTGAACAACTGTCTACATATAAGATATTTTCATATACAGGTTTAACACTTAATGCGCTGAAGTGCTTGCTCTCGTTATATACCAGTGTACTATATACTTCATCAGATACTAACAAAATATTTCGTTTTCTTGCAAACTCTACAATTTCAGTGACCGTTTTTTCAGAGTATACCGTTCCTGTTGGATTTGTTGGCGTATTTATAATAATTACTTTTGTCTTATCAGTTACCGCTTTCTCTATATCTTCAATCTTCGGTGAAAAGTCATTTTCTTCCCATGTCCGAACGATAACCGGAATACCACCACACATTTCGATCATCTGATAGTAGTTAATGTAATATGGTGCAAAAATGATCACTTCATCTCCGGGATCAATAGAACTGAGCAACGCCAAATATAGTGCTTCCATTCCTCCTACTGTAACTGCTATTTGTGTCTGGTAGTCGAACTTTCTTCCATATGTATAATTCAAGTACTTGGAATAAGTTTTTCTTAACTCAACTAACCCTGCATTTGCTGAATATCGCGTTTTTCCTTCCATAATAGCATCACAGCCAGCCTGTCGAATACACTCAGGCGGAATAATATCCGGATCTCCCAACGTAAGATTTATAACATCATCATACTGTGCTGCCAGATTAAACAACTGTCGCCCCTTTGACGGCTTGATTCCGTTTGCAAGCTTTGATATTTTCATTTTAATCTTTACCTCTTGACCATTTTCAGATACAAATTCTGATAACGTTTGCTCATCCCCTCTGCCGTGAAATTTTCCATAACAGCGGTATAACTTCTTTCGCCCATTTCAA
>USQO01000039.1 GCA_900556845.1 uncultured Bacteroides sp.
TCGGCAGCGTCAGATGTGTATAAGAGACAGGATAAATCTAATATATATAATATAGTTTTCAATAAATCTTCTGGTTGAACCATTTCGCTATCTTTGAAAGGTGTTCCAGCCACTTTTGCCATATCAGTATTTACCCAACCTGGACAAAGAGATGTTACATGAATTCCCAATGGTGCAAGCTCGCGATAAATAGAATCGACCAAACCAAGAAAACCAAATTTAGAAGCTCCGTAAATGCCACCTCCAGCAAAGCCATACTTAGCTGCACGAGAAACAATGTTAAAAATATATCCTTCTCTCTGTTGTTTCATTATTTCAACTACAGATTTTAAAATATTGTATTGGGCAATAAGATTTATATCAAGGATTTTCTTAAAGTTGTCTACAGGTTCACTTAAAGAACCATCCATAAACATCGCAGCTGCATTTACAAGAATAGAAATACCACCAAACTTTTGATTCAAGTTTCTAATTTCTGTTTCTACTTTGCTATAATCCGTTAAGTCCAAAGGCATAACTACCGGTTCATACTCATAATTGTTTTCCTTAATGATTTCTTTGTACACAGCATTTAATTTATCTATGTTTCTTGCAATTAAAACAACTCTATACCCTTTCAGAGCTAATCCCTTTGCAATAACAGAGCCAATACCTTGACTGGCACCAGTTACAATAGCTAATTTCTTTTCCATATATAATTAATTTTATACTACAAATCAAATGTTCATATTACTGCTATTTTGAGTTTTAGACTTTCTCTATGAACACTTAGTAAAATTCTCAACATACTTTTATCTAAGACCACAACATAATAGATATTTCTGCAAATGTACATACCTAAAGCGACACAACCCTCAAACTAATTTGAGAGTTGCAAACAGAATCATATTCCAATTACATAAAATTGACATTGCATTTTCTTATAAACTCTGTCAATGATAATGTAGAAAGCGACATATTTTTCACTTTTATAAGTATAACCTTGATAAAAGGGTTCCTGTTTATATTCCTATTGAAACTCTGAATTTGAATGCAAAGTACGATATAATAAATAAAAAAGGCCTTGAAATATTTCAAGACCTTTCTCACTAAACATTAAAATAATTAAACTATTTTCTCAATTTCCTGCGTATATGGCTGACAGTTTCAGGAGTAACACCCAAAAATGAAGCAATGCTTTTTAAAGGAACTGCTTCTTTCAAGTTTGGACAACGCTCCATCAGTCTTTTGTATCGAATTTCAGGACTGCAATACGAATCGAGCAGCCGTCCATATACCATTTCATACAGATTTTCGGCTACGCATCTTCCGAATCGTTGGGTTTCCATATTCGTTTCCCAATATTCAATAAGATCATTGCAGGAGATTTCATAAACAGAGCAATCTGTTATAGCTTGAATACTTACCAATGACAAACTGCCTTTCATGAATGAGGAATAGTCACATACATATTCATTTGTAAACGAATACCCTACAATGTGTTCTTCTCCCTCTTCGTCAATGTGGGTATATTGAAAGGTACAATCTTCCACCCATCCCGCAAAACGCTTTTTCTCATTCTGACGGATAAAAAAATCTCCTTTACGATAAGTATGCACTTTCCCTTTCCTTTCGCATAAATCTTTTATAAAAGAATAGTCTAAGTTATTGAGATATGTATTGAACTCGTTCATCTGATAAAATCATTTATTATCAAAAGTAATTTCCTTACGGATACGACTGAGATAGGTTGGTGTAATATTCAAATAAGAGGCGATTTCTTTAATCGATATATTTTGGAGAATATCAGGACATCTTTTCAATAAAGAAATATAGCGTTCCTTGGGTGATAAACGGTGTGTATTCAGATACTCCATATAACAATTATGGAACAATGAATCTGAAAATAGCTGATGCAGCTCTTGGTCCTCATTGAATACTTTATTTAGTATATCACAGTTACACAACAGAACTTCTACGTTTGTTGCAGCAACAATACTGGTCATACATGGTACTTTTTGTGTAGTACTTAAATAGTCACCGACTGGCTTTCCTGGGAGTGCCAAACTGGTTATATGTTCGTTGCCTTTTGAATCTGTTACGACATATTTAAAATACCCCTTTTGTACGATTCCAAAATACCGTATAACATCTCCCCTCTGAACAAAGAATTCTCCCTTTTTGTAATGGCATATTTTACCGTTTTTAGCACAAATCTCATGCCAAAATTCCATGTCTAGTTTGTCTATAAAAGAATTAAAATTGCCCATTTCTACTATTTAAAATAACAACGATTTGCAAAGCTAGTCACTTTTCAAAACATTTCCACTACCCCATCGGATAGTTTTGCGACAAAGAAGCAAGAAACCAGACTTGCTTCATCCCTATAATCCACTTCCCTACTTTGCCCAACTTCAGCACGGCATACACAAATGCCCAGGTAACACCAAGAAGCAGAACAGAGCAGACCAGCATACGCAGCATGGTGTGCACATCAGAATTCGGCCCGGATACGGCTCAGTGTAGAAATAGAAATACCCAGATAAGAAGCAATATAGCCCAAGTTTACACGTCGGCAAATATCCGGATACAGTTGCAGCAGTTTTTCGTATCGCTCACGGGCCGAAAGGGTCAGCCGGTCGATGCGTGTACACTGCAAGGCCAGCAGGCACTCCTGATGTATCACCCGGCTCCAGTTGGCTATTTCAATATCCGTTTCATAAAGCTCATTGAGTTTCTGTATGGGTATGGAATAGGCCAAAGTCTTCTCTACTGTCTCTACATATTCAAAGCCAGCCTTGTTGTGATAGAGGCACAGCAGTCCGAAAGTAATATCTCCTTCACTGGAAAACCAGGTGGTATGCTCTTTCCCGTCTACCAGGCAATAAGAGCGTGTCATGCCTTTTTCAATGAAGTATACGTTGCGGTCTATTATTCCGGCTTGTATAAACAGGCACTTCCGGGGAAAGTGATGCGGGGTAAAGTGCTGGCTCAATCGCTGAAAGGATTCCTCGGAAACGGGGTAATAGCGCTTCATCTTATTGTATATGTTTTGCATGGGGTTGTCGTTGGGGGTGCTCATAGTAACAATCTTCTTTTTCTGTTTTTAGTATGGGAAGTGACAAATATATAAAAAATATCCCATATAAACACTCCTGATAGAAACAGTTGCAATAAACCATCCATAAACAGCAGATTATTCCTGCCAAAATACATAACTTTGAGGTCAACAATATTTAGCAACAGAAAACATACAGATATGAAAATAATATTAGCCATCGACTCATTCAAAGGATGCTTCAGTTCCGAAGAAGTGGAAGCAATCCTTGCAGAGGCTTTCGGCAAAGAGGGCTTCGAGGTTTGTTCGGTCCCGATGTCTGACGGCGGTGAGGGAATGCTGGAAGCTTTTATTGCAGCACTGAACGGACGATATATCGAAGCGACTGTTCACGACCCGCTGATGCGCCCTGTCGGCAGCAAGTACGGCATTGCTGCCGACGGAACGGCTGTCATCGAAACGGCAAGGGCTTGCGGACTGACGCTGATGTCTCCGGCAGAACGTAATCCGCTGGTGGCCACGACGTATGGTGTGGGTGAACTGATAGCGGATGCTGTGCATAGGGGATGCCGCCGGTTCATCATCGGACTGGGAGGCAGCGGGACTAGTGATGCCGGAAGGGGTATGCTGCAGGCGCTGGCCGATGTGTTTACACCAAACGGAGAGCTGGGAGAACTGGCGGAGAGGGTCCTGAAGGAATGCTGCTTTACGCTAGCCAGTGACGTGCGGAATCCGCTTTACGGGGAGAACGGTGCTGCACGGGTGTTCGGTCCGCAGAAAGGGGCTACTCCCGAAATGGTGTCGGAGCTGGACAGACGGGCACGCGACTTTGCCCGACAGGCTACTCTGCTGACTGGAAAAGATATGTCGCTGGCACCGGGGGCCGGAGCTGCCGGAGGACTGGGATATGCTTTCATGCAGTTTCTGGAGGCCCGGGCGCAATCGGGTGCCGACTTGCTGCTGGATGTTTCCGGATTTGAGGGGCTACTGGAGCAGGCCGACCTGATTATTACCGGTGAAGGCAGTGCCGACAGACAGACGCTGATGGGCAAACTGCCGGAACGGGTGCTGCAACGGGGATTGAAACACGGGGTGCCGGTTTGGCTGGTGGCCGGGCGGACTCAGCAGGTTGCCGAGCTGAAAGCGGCGGGATTTGCACGGGTAGACTGTATCACTCCGCCATCCATGTGCACCGAAGAGGCGATTCGCCCGGCCAATGCCCAAAAGCATCTGGAGGAGTGGGTTGCGCGGGTGCTGCCGGAACTGAAAAGATAGAATATCTGCAATGTGCAATAAGGGATTTCAAAATAATCTGTACCTTTACAGAGATTTCATAAAACAGACGAACCATGATACATTTTGATACGGACTATATGGAGGGGGCACATCCGGAAGTAATGCGCCGCCTGATGGAAACGAATCTGGAACAGACTACCGGATATGGTACTGACCCTTATACGGCTCGTGCCAAGGAGCTGATTCGTATGGCTTGCGGACAGCCACAGGCTGCTGTGCATTTCCTGGTAGGGGGTACACAGACCAATGCTACGGTGATTGATGCGCTGCTGCGTCACCACGAAGGGGTATTGGCTGCCGAAACGGCACACATCAATGTGCATGAATCGGGCGCGATCGAAGCGACCGGACACAAGGTGCTTACGTTGCCGCAGCACGACGGTAAGGTGTGGGCCAGCGAAGTGGAGGAATACATCGACTTGTTCTACAAGGACGAAACGTATGAACACATGGTGGCTCCGGGTATGCTGTATATCTCGCATCCTACGGAGTATGGAACGCTGTACACGCTGGACGAGCTGGAAAGCTTGAGCCGGGTTTGCCGCAATGCGGGAATACCGCTCTACATGGACGGTGCGCGCCTGGGATACGGACTGGCTGCCGAAGGCACGGACGTCACGCTGGCTGACATTGCCCGTCTGTGTGATGTGTTCTACATCGGTGGCACCAAGGTGGGGGCTCTCTTTGGCGAAGCAGTGGTGGCTGCACGCCCGGAAAGATTGCCGCATTTCTTCCCGCTCATCAAGCAGCACGGTGCATTGCTGGCGAAAGGCCGTCTGCAGGGAGTGCAGTTTGAGACGCTTTTCACAAACAATCTGTACCTGCAGATGGGAGCGCATGCGGTACGGCTGGCCATGAAGCTGAAGGAGGCTTTCCGTGCAAAGGGATACCGTCTGCATTTGGACTCGCCTACCAACCAGCAGTTTGTATGTCTGCCCAATGAAACAATGGACCGCCTGCTGCAGCATGCTACTTTTGAGCTGTGGGGACCACGGGGTAAGGAAGAGACTACGGTACGCTTCGTAACCAGCTGGGCTACACGCGAAGAAGATGTAGACAAGCTCATCAGTCTGCTCTGATACGGCAGTGACGCAAGACATAACAAGGCATAAAAAAATCCCGGAACGAATGGAGTCATCTTCATCTGTTCCGGGATTTTATTTTATGCCTTGAAAATCTGAAATCTGCAAAATATCACTGCTTATCTCCGCGCATGCCTTCGAATACGGCCTTGCGCAGTGAGCCTGCCTCGTCATCGGTATTATACTCCCAGTACATCATGCCCAGCAGTCCTTTCTGTCTTACAAAGGCACACTTGGCAGCCAGTGAACGGGGATTTTCGTAAGTACAGACCAAACGGCCTTCCTTGTCGGCCAAATAAGGTACACAGGCCAGCGTATCCCAACAGGCTTCGTAGCCTTCCAGCTTCACGATGTCGCGGTAATCGATAAAATCGGACATCGGGGGTGCCGCATGACCGTAAAAAGGTGCCCCCAATACCAGTTTTGAGGCAGGAATGCCTTGCTGCAAATGGGCCTCAACGGATTCTTCGCACGAGCGGTTGCCTACCCGCGGAGAACGGTAAAGAGCCGAATGGTGATACGGAGGGCGGTTCATGTCATAGGTCATGATGTTTACAAAATCAATATAGGGGTCTATTGCCTTGAAATCGATATACTTGGCATTGGCGGCCGAAGCCAGCGTAAGTAACTTGCCGGTACCGATGGCCTCGCGGATGTCACGCATCAGCAATGTGTAGTTTTCGGTATCAGCGTCCGAAGCTGAAATGCCGGCTGCACGACTGGTAGGATATTCCCAGTCGATATCGATACCATCCAGACCGAACTGGTCTACTACCCGACGGCAGTCGCGGGCAAACGACAGACGGCTCTGCTCGTCGGCTGCCATTTCGCTGAAACGACCACTGCCCCATCCGCCGATAGAAAGCAGCACCTTGAGGTGGGGCGCATCCTTCTTCAGGTTTGCAATCTCCTGCAAGCGGCTTTCACGGTCGATAACAACCTTGCTGAAAGTGGAGTCTACATGCCCGAATGCATAATTGATGTGCGTCACCAGCGAAGGGTCGGGCAAGGTTTTTCCGTTAGAGGTGACATAGGCCAGCACGATGTCTTTCGAAGTATCCGGTTGTTGACGGCCAGAAGTGCCGCAACCTGCACAGATACAGGCCCAGAGTAGCAATAAGATGCCATACATGTTTTTCATAAGCTGTTTTTTTTAGTTAAACATATCTATTGCGACAAATTTATGGAATAATACTTTATTATCTGTGTAAGTTTTTCTATTTTTGAATGATTAAAAAATGTTATTGAGCGAATAACTATCATTTAACCAAAACTATCATCATGAAGAGTACAATCTTTACAGTAACCATGACGGCCTGCATGGGTCTGGCCGTATCATGTACACAGCCACAAAATGCACAGCAGGAGCAAGACGTGCGCCTGACCAGTTTTGTGGACCCTAAAATTGGCTCCGGCGGACACGGACATGTCTTTGTGGGAGCGAACGTGCCTTACGGTATGGTACAGGTGGGACCGTCCAGCATTCCGCAGGAATGGGACTGGGTTTCGGGATACCATGTATCGGATTCTACCGTAATCGGATTCCCGCACATGCACCTCAGCGGAACGGGTATCGGCGACTTGCACGACATTAACGTGATGCCTGTTACAGGCAGCGTGAAATATGCCCGCGGCAACGAAAAGGACCCGCAGTCGGGTCTGTGGTCGTATTCCGACCGTACGCAGGAAGTGGTGCGACCGGGTTACTACAAGACGTATCTTACCCGCTATCAGGTGAACGTGGAGCTGACGGCGACCAAACGTGTAGGTTTCCATAAATATACCTTCCCTGCTTCGGCCGAAGCAGGTATCGTATTCGACTTGCAGAACGGCGGCTGCTGGGACAGTCCGACGGAAGCATCCATCCAGGTGCTGAACGACAGTACTATCTGCGGTTACCGCTACTCTACCGGATGGGCCAACGACCAGCGTGTGTTCTTCCGTGCCGTGTTCTCGAAACCGTTCAAGAACTTCCGCCTGATTGCCGACGGCAAGGAAACAAGCGGCAAGGAAGCCAAGGCGAAAGTGCTGTACGGACGTGCTGATTTCGAAACGCAGCAGAATGAGGATATCTATATGAAAGTGGCGCTCTCGCCTACCTCTACCGAAGCGGCTGCACAGAACCTGACTGCCGAGTTGCCGGGTTGGGACTTTGAAAAGACCATCGCTGCTGCCGATGAGGCTTGGAACCAGGAGCTTTCGAAAATCAAGATTACAACCAACAATGAGGCAGACCGCCGCATTTTCTATACAGGCTTGTATCACACTATGATTGCTCCGTCTGAATTCTGCGACGTGAACGGTGACTACTACGGTGCCGACCACCAGATGCACAAGAGTGAGGGCTTCGTGAATTATACTACCTTCTCTTTGTGGGATACGTATCGTGCTGCACAGCCGCTCATGACGCTGATTCATCCGGAAAAAATGCCCGACATCGTGAACACCATGCTGCGTATCTACCAGCAGCAGGGCAAATTGCCGGTATGGCACCTCATGGGTTGCGAAACAGACTGCATGGTAGGTAACCCGGGTATTCCTGTAGTGGCGGATGCGGTATTGAAAGGTTTCACCGGTTTCGATAAGGAGCTGGCTTACGAAGCACTGAAGAATTCGGCTATGCGCGACGAACGTGGTATGGACTTGCGCAAGAAATACGGTTATATCCCCTACGACAAGATGGGTGAATCGGTAGCCTACGACTTGGAATATGCCCTGGCCGACTGGTCGGTGGCTCAGGTAGCCAAACTGATGGGAAAGACGGAAGACTACGATTATTTCCTGAAACGCAGCCAGTCGTACCGACACCTGTTTGATGCCCAGACAGGCTTTATGCGCGGAAAGAGCGTAAGCGGAAAATTCAACGAACCGTTCAATCCGTTCAGCTCTACACACCGTAAAGACGATTATTGCGAGGGTAATGCATGGCAGTATACCTGGCTGGTTCCGCACGATGTAGAAGGTCTGGTGAACTGCTTTGGCAGCAAAGAGGCATTCATCACCAAGCTTGACTCGCTCTTCATTGCCGAAGGTAATGCCGGAACTGAATCATCGCCTGACATCAGCGGACTGATTGGCCAGTATGCACACGGAAACGAACCGAGTCATCACATTATCTATATGTATACAATGGTAGGCCAGCCTTGGAAAGCTGCCGACCGTGTTCGTGAAGTCTTCAAGACGATGTATCACGACCAGCCGGACGGTTTGTCGGGCAACGAAGACGTTGGTCAGATGTCGGCATGGTACGTGATGTCTACACTGGGCTTCTATCAGGTAGAACCGGCTGGCGGACGTTACTTCTTCGGCTCACCGCTGTTCGACAAAGCTGTAGTGAAAGTGGCTGGCGGCGAATTCACCATCACTGCCCTGAACAACAGCGACGAGAACCGCTACATCCAGAGTATCCGCCTCAACGGACAACCGTATAACAAAGCATGGATTGACCATGCAGACATTGCCAAGGGTGGTACACTGGAAATCACAATGGGCAAAGAACAGACTTGCTGGTATTGATTTTCCTCCTTATAAAAGGATATAAAAGAACGGCTGACTCAGTTTTTCCGATGCTGAGTCAGCCGTTTTCATTTATCAGTTAAGCCTGTATGTAGAAGAAATCAGGAATTGGCACGCTTGCGAAGCTCGTCGATGGTAAGTGAGATAACCTTGCCGCTGGGCTTTCCAGCCCGGTATGTAACTACACGCAGACGGGTAGCATCCTTCGGGATACGCAACGGTTCGGTATAAGCCGGTGCACAATCGTCGGGGTCTGTATTGTCGAATGTGTAGTAAATCTTCGAATCCTCCAGCTCGCATCCCAGTTTAATCCGCAGCTCGCCGCTCTCCAGATACGGAGTCACAATGGCATTGTACATGCTGCGGGCATAACGGATATTGGCCGCCTCAGCCCGTTCGAAATGCTTCTCTACACGCGGCCAGAAGCCGTTCCAGTCCGTTTTATCGGGTCCGCTCCACAAAACTTCTGCCAAAGCCCATCCGCGCGGCCAGGTCATGTACTCGGCATGACGGAAGGTCGGTACCGCTTCACTCCACAAGTTGCCCTGCGCTCCAAGAACCATGCCCTCGGGAATACTGTCGGGCACCGGATTAAAGCGGTAACAGTCCGTCAGACAGCACATGGAGTAAGTAACCGGCTCTACCGACGGCTCTCCCTGATACAAGTCCAAGTAGCAATGCTGGGTAGGCGTCATAATAACATGGTGGTGTGCCTTGGCAGCTTCTATACCACCGTCCATTCCCTGCCAGCTCATCACCGTAGCCTCGGGAGCCAGTCCGCCTTCCAGAATTTCATTCCAACCAATCAGGCGTTTGCCTTTCTGTTTCAGCATACCCTCCAGACGATGGATGAAATAACTCTGCAGCTCTTTTTCATCCTTCAGCTGCTCGGTGCGTTTCCGCTGCTGACACTTGGGACACTTTGCCCAAAAGCCTTTGAAACACTCATCGCCTCCTACATGGATATACTCATCCGGGAAAAGTGCAGCGACTTCGGTAAACACTTTATCCAGAAACTCGAAGGTCTTTTCATTGCCCACGCACAAGGCATTCTCGTCGATGCCGTAAAACTTATTGCCGACATTGATGGCCTGAGGTGCCTTGAAGCAGGCCAGTTCGGGATAGGCCACCAGTGCAGCCAGACTGTGACCGGGAACATCGATTTCCGGAATAACCCGTACATAGCGCTGACGGGCATAGGCCAGCACTTCCTTTATATCTTCCTGCGTATAATATCCACCGTAGGTAACCGGCTCACCCGGTTGCTGCGGACTCCGCGACCACCAGTCGCCTACACGCTCTGCGCGCCAGGCTCCCACCTCGGTCAGCCGGGGAAGCGACTTGATTTCAATTCTCCAGCCCTGGTCGTCGGTCAGATGCCAGTGGAATACATTCATTTTATACTCGGCCAGCTCGTCGATATAATGCATTACCTCCTCTTTGGTAAACCAGTGACGGCTGACATCCAGCATCAGGCCACGCCATTCAAAGCGCGGTTTATCGGTAATCTGGGCACAGGGTATCGTCCAGTTTGCATCCGGTTGTACTTCGCTGCTCCTGATTTCCTTGGGAAGCATCTGCAAAAGTGTCTGTACGCCATAAAAGATACCTGCGGGACGGGCTGCTTCCAGACGTATCTTATCGGTTTCCACTGCCAGACGATAGCCTTCATCACCCAGTTCCGACTCATCGACCAATGCGAGTTGGATATCTCCTTTCTCCTGTACCGGGAGTGCATAACCCGTGGCAGGATTCAGTTTTCCGTTAAAGTAAGCGGCAATAGCCGTCAACTCGGCATTGGTTGCATCTGCCCCAATGGTTGTAGACCGGGTCAGCCTGAAAGCATTATCCCCGAATGTACATTCCTGCGGAACAGGAATCAGTGCCGGCAGCTCTTCTACCGGCCGCACTGCCGAAGAACAAGCCAGCAACCACCCCGTGCAGCACCCTACTGCACACCATTTCATCACACGTTTCATGTTTTTCATAAGCGATTTATCATTAGTTTATTCTATTTTTAAAATCCTCGACAACAATTTCTACCTGCTCTTTAGGTACATCGGCTCCGAAAGTAAAGCTAATTACCTTACGGTCGCCCGGCATCAACGTTACGTAGTTATCCGAATAATGAACCGGAAGGATACGTTTACCCGTCTGCTTATTGAATACCTTTACCCGATTGAAGAAGCTGATATCCTTGTCGGCCTGCAGCGTCACCGTTCCGCTATACTTATTCCCCTGCTTTTCCAGATGTGTGGTAATGACCGGACGGGTTGCCGGTAACTCACCCAGTGTACGGTAATCTTTTTCCAGTGAAGTAAGCCAATAAATATTATCGGTAAGTTCTTTACCACCGGCATCACACAAAGTCAGTTTCAAGAAGTATACTCCGGTAACTCCGTCTACGGAAGGTACCTCAAACAAAGTTCCCACTTGCGAAGCTTCCGCTACCGCATCCGCTTCCTGCTGCCACAGCAACTCCCCTTTACGATTGAAGACCTCTGCTTTCACTCTCAAACCGTTTACCCGCTCTACACCCGTATTCATCAGCATCACCTTACGAGTCACCCGGTTATAAAAAGGATGCAAAGGCTCACAGCCCTTACGCGTGCCATATAACGATGCATTTACATCCAGATACCAGTCGTACATCTGTCCCCGCAAAGCAGTCCACGGATTCTGTGTTTTCCAAATCAGTACACCAGTGTACCAGTCCCACATGTGCGAAGCCCAACCTTCCATAAAGCTGCGGTACTGATCATAATTCACCACCTGTGCCAGTTTGCAGTAATCCTCAATGCTGTTTACTTCGCCATACCGTTCCAAATGCTCTCCGTAACCCAAGTCCTTGTGATACTGCCAGCATGCATTCCGTGTACGCCCCTTGCGAGGGAAACCTCTCAAGTCATTTTCACTCATAAACTCCCTGAAACTTTCCACTTCGGGAGAACCTACCGAACCTGCTTCCGGATTGAACGGATGCGAACGGAATGTATAGAACCACTCCAGCTCCTGAATACCATAAGGGCCGTCGCCGTTATCGCCCAGATAGTTTCGTGTAAACAGTGAATCAGTAGAATAACTTACCATCAAGCGGTTAGGGTCCAGACGTGGAAAGAGGTCCGTTTTCAAAGCTTCGTCTATATCTTTTGCCAGCGGCCACTCGTTGGCACCACACCACAAGCAAAGACTGGGGTGATTGCGGATCATCTTGATCTGGTCCTCTGCCATCCGCAAAAACAGTGCATGATTGTCTGGATATTCCCAGCGCCTTTCCCTGGAGTCGGCCTTCGTAGCATCTTTCCACGCACCGTTACAGTCACCACTTCCCCACAAATCTTGGAAAACTAAAATACCATATTTATCGCATGCTTCGTAAAACTCCGGACGCTCCAGCAATGCACCGCCCCACACACGAATCATGCGCAAATTCATTTCGGCATGAAAGCGTACTTCGTGGTCGTAACGCTCGGGCGAAAGACGCAGCAGCCAGTCGGAATCAATGTAATTGCCTCCGGTGATGTAAATGCGCTGTCCGTTTACATAAAACTCGCGTCCACCGTTTTGCGGATTCTTGCGGGTATCAATCTGACGGAGACCAAAACGGACTGTCTCCGCATCACACCGGCGGTCATCGAGCGTCACAGAAAAACGGATTTGCTGGAGAGGCTGCTCTCCCACACCATTCGGCCACCAGAGTTCCGGATTCCTTACTTCTATAGGTTTAAACGATACCACCCTTGTTTCACGCGGCAACAATGAGACACGCTGTCTGTACTCAGCCCCACGATATTGTGCCGTCACCACTGCCTCAACCGGACCATCGGTAAGATTTTGCGCTTCGACGGAAGCATCTACGTAAGCCGGTTTCTGCTGTTTGTCCGAAGGTTTCCGGATACCCGGCACTCGTGTCATCACATACGGATGCTGAATCTGTACATCACCGGTCACCGTGAGCGAAACCTCGTCCCAAATCCCAGTATTGCGGTCGCGGACCGGCTGTATCCAGTCCCATCCCGGTGTATACTGCATCGTGCAGTTGCGTGCGATACGCCCGTCACCTCCCTGACCGCCGTTCGGATTTCCTACATAGTCGGGCGGAAAGACCAGCACAGCCAGCACATTGACCGAGTCTTTTCTAAGCAACGGCGTTACCTCATAATGCTGGCGAAGAAACATGCCCTCGTGTGTTTCCCGATTCACCCGCTTTCCGTTGAGAAAGATTTCTGCCTTGTAGTTGATACCCCTGAAGTTGAGCCAGACACGGCGACCCTCCGTATCAGCATTGCGTAATACAAACGGACGCACAAACCAATAAGTATAGTAATCACGGCCCACCCGATAAATATCCGGAATCAGTTCATTGTTCATGCCCACTTCCGGAGCCGGAAATAGTCCGTTATCCAACAAAGTCGTCAGTACCGTACCCGGCACCGTAGCCTTCAACCACCCCTGATTATTGAACACACCGGATGTAAGTCTGTTTCCATCATCGCCTACATCACGCACATTACGTGCAAACCATCCATCGTGCAACAATACTTTCTCGCCCTTCTCGGGTAAAATCAAGACATTTTGTCCTGCTTCAACAGCTGGATTTTGACGGGAAGAAATCTCTCCCCAAACATGTACCGACAAGATCAGCCAGCAAGCTAACCATATACAAAGTCCTTTCATAGATTAGATATTATTTCTTAGTAAACTCTATCACGTCATTTAAAAAGCGTGTAATCATCACATCGTAATGCCGGGAATCCTCACAGAGCCTGTCATAAGGTGTGATATCTTTATGCCTGAATTCTCCTTTCAAACGCTTAGATTTCTGCTGGGCAACATTCTTCGTTTCCGGGTTATCAGCCTGACTTAACAAAACTTCACGCTCTTCGATTGTCAGTGCCGAGAAACCCACCAGCAGTTTTTCAATATTCCAGCGGTTATGTTCTACTTCTGCATAGCGTTCCACATCGGCGTCTGTCAGTGCAGATGCATTGATACCTTCTGCACGCATCGACCTTAATTTGGTATGAATCGAATTTGCTGCAAAAATATTCGACAACTGATTGGCAAAAGGTAACTGATACCATAAGGCATCCAGTACCTGCATATCCTTCGTCATCATGACATAATTATCACATTCAGAATAAACATAGTTTATCCGTTTAGCATGCAATATACGTCTGTACAACTGGCTGTCATAGCAGTCGTGAATCATACCAAAGGGATACAGATGCTGATAGCGTTCTGTCTTTCTGGCCTGTTCTATAATTTCACTGGTATCAGACTGATACACAAAAACAGGAATTTTCATACGATGCACCACATCCGGCATATAAAGTGCTGAAGCAAGATTGGCGACCGGTTCCTTACCACATACGGCAAAAGTCAGAATATCACTTCCACTCTGATGCAGCTCACAACATTTCTTTATCAAATCACGTACCGGTTCTGTTTCAATTCCACCATCCACAAACTCCCATTCCACATCCAGAAAATCGCCGTATTTTGTATCCGGCCAGAAAGAAACCGTTTTATGCTCCGTCCGGTACACCGAATGTGACAAGGCAAACAAACTGTGATAATGTCCTTTGAAGAAATTCATCTCCTGTTCGATATCAGGAGCCACAAAAGTTATTTTTGTCCGGAGACCTTTCGTCTTAAAATTAGGATAATGAGCAATATGAGCCACCGTAGTAGCCATCGCCAATGCCATCTGTGTCATTCCAAAAACCACAAAATGCACTCTTTTCTCTGCATCGGCACCAATTCCTTCGCGATCGATTGCGGGATAGTCGAACTGCTCGTACCTTCTGGACACCAGTACTTGCTGTGCCCAACTTTCCTGAATATCAATCAACGTCAGCTCCGTCTGACATACCGGCGAACTCTTTTGATACTGAAAGACATGGTACGAAGTGAGATTATCGATTACAACAAAACATTTCAGAACGGTTTTTCGCGCACTTACCAGTTTTTTTATTCGTTCGTAGCAGGAAATATTCAGCGCATCATGATCCTTTTCGTTGCTGCAACCGGTGATATATACCCTATTGGCATACTGTACACGTACTCGAAGCAATTCCTCATCCGAATCCCTATTACCAAAAAGCAACACGACCCGGTGTAATTCCAGCGACGAGAGTCTGGAACGTAACAAATTTTGCAATTCTTCGATGTTTTGAGTAGTAAGTACCACGATATCCATCCGGTTATTTTCCGGATTCGATACTAACGAACGAATAATGCCTATCAGTATTTCTCCACCTCCAAATAACAAAATATGATTCGTAAAGCTATATCTTACCAAACCGTTTTTGAAGGCTTCTACACGAGCTTCAAGAATATTGGATATTACGGAAACCAGTATTCCCGTAAACGTAACTGCACCAAAAATGGCAATAAGAAAACTGAACCACCGATTGGGCGAATGCTCTTTTGGAGCCCTCGCTTCTGCCTCATCATAACCCGTGCTGCAAGAGTCTGCCGATACAACCTCGTACACATCTTCGGCAGATACCGCACCCGGATCTATCATAAGCTCCAGAATGTGCACCGGCTCTACAATACGCGGATTGAGCCAACTGTTTATCAAAAAGAACAGGAGATAAAAACCTATCAACATCCCCAACAGCCATACAAACTGTCTCCACCGTGCTACCGAAAACGAACGGTCAAATCCCAGCTTAAACCATTTCCAGATACGTGCCCACATAATTACTTATTCTCATCCAAAAGCCGGATACGACGTTTATACAATTCAAAGATAAGCTCACCATACCGTTCTTTTATCTTCTGCCAATCTTTTAAATCCCGGTTATACTTCCAAAGCAAGAAAAGCGTAAGCACAACCCAAAGAACTGTACACACGCAAAATGGAATTAGAGCAAAGGTAAAAAACGAATAAATTATATATGCAGCACTCAACACCAGATACACAGTCAATACCACTTTCCACTTCTTTTGACTGGTATGTTTCTCAACAAATTCTTCGAGTTGCCTTATTTCATCCAACAGAAGATTGCGCTTTTTCCCCACAATATCTTGAGGCACCTCTGTTACATCCACATCCGATGGTTTCATAGTATGTTATTTTAAGGTTACGTTTTCTTATTAAACTATTCTTTCACAATCCGATACCCTTTCTTTAAAATAAAGGCAATCGTCTCCATCGCTGTTTTACGGTCATAAACCTTCTCTTCCTCAGGCAAATCACCATAAGGGACCAGACATGGATGCTTTTTCAACTTATCATCCCGCTCAGGACCATATGTCCATCCCTGTTCCAAGCGAGTAGCCGCCCAAGCATCATGTACATTTTCTGCTAAATCTTCAATCAGTCCGGCAAGAGATTCCGGAATTTCCATATCCTCAATCTTCATAGGAATTTTTCTTTTAAATATTAATATGATCTATCGCAAATATAATAAAAATGCACAATACAGTCCTTTACACAAAAGAAAATTCTGTTTTTACTATTTCACCCGAATCACCTCATCCAAGTTCGTGGTATACTGTCGGCTGATGTGTTCACATTTCAGATGCCATCCCCCCTCGTCTGTCCCCTGTACAGCTATTTTCACCGTATTGTGTCCGTTTTTCCGATTAATAGCATCTACTGCGGCCGACAGACGCGCCTGCCTTTCACGGTCTATTTTATCGAACAAAGATGTCTGGATTGCCGTATCCGGACAAATATTCCACACGATTACTCCGGCTTTCTTGTATCTGAAATCCTCACCGGAACACCAGTCCATACGCAAGGCACTTACGGCTGCTGCTACAATCTCCTGCAAATCGGCTGTCGGCACTGGCAAGTGCAGTGTACGGTTAATGCAATGCTGGAAACCATCCATACGAAAACGACTGGTATGAGCAAATACCGTTATTTCTGTACAGCAGCTCCGCTGCCTACGCAACTTACCCACACATTCGGCTGCAAAATTTGCAACAGCCTCTTCTACCCTCGCGCGTTCTGTCAATCCGCCATCGGCAAAACTCCGGCTGGTACAGATACTCTGTTTTTGCGGCAAATCATCTAACTCCACACAGCTTTCGCCTCTAAGCTCTCTCCATGTCCGCACCCCGGTCACTGTAAGCATACGACGCACCCAGCTTTCGCTTTTCTGCGTAAGGTCCCATGCCGTTTTAATACCATAATAGTCCAATTTGGAGAAACTCTTCCGACCGATGCCCCATACTTCTTTCACTGGAATACCCTGTAAAGCCTTTATCCGTTTTTCCTCCGTATCAATAAGGCATACTCCCTTGTATCCTTTAAACTTCTTGCCATACCAGGAGGCTACTTTAGCCAGCGTTTTTGTCGGGGCAATTCCTATGGTAACCGGGATGCCGGTACCTTTTCCGATAGTTTTCACAATCTGAAAACCGTAAGCAACCAGTTTCTCCCCTTCTCCAAATCCGGACAAATCCAAAAAAGCTTCGTCTATAGAGTATTGAGTCAATTCGGGCGTAAACTCGGAAAGCAGCAGCATCACCCGGCGGCTCATATCGCCATACAGGTTGTAGTTGGAGCTGAAAACAGCCACGTTGTTTGCCTCCAGGACATCTCGCACCTGATAAAGAGGTACTCCCATCTTGATACCCATTGCCTTAACTTCGTTACTACGAGCCACAACACAGCCGTCATTGTTACTCAGAACAACGACCGGCTTGTCACGAAGCTGCGGATTGAACACGCGCTCGCATGAGCAGTAGAAGTTATTGCAATCGACAAGGGCTATCATAAATTTTCTGCTGCAAAGATATTAATAGTATGGCAAATATAAACTTCAATAATCAAAACAGTCAGATAATCTGAAATTATTGTACAAATCATTTAATATTGATTATACCTCAAATTTGACTTTAATATGATTGCTTTAGTCCATGTCTTGCATACTTTATATCGTAAAATTTACAAGCAAAACAAGCTATACCAAAATCCATTGAATCATTTTGTTTGCACCATGAAAATCTGTTCTTATAAAGTTTGCTAATTCTTAAGATGTATAGTAAATAGAAATTCTCGTCCACGCAGAAAGCGTGTTGACTGAATTGAAGAGACTGTATTATAAGTAGTGTAAGAATAGTCCTTGCAATTCAAAATATTAGTAAGAGAGGCTGATAGTTCAATTTGTTTCTTAATCTTCCATGTTAACTTAGTATCTCCAAAAAATATATTTTTATAATTGGATTTAGAAATTTCATCACGATAAATTTCACCGCCCACTTGCCATATTAATTCATCAATCGGAGTGAGTGTCATATTAAGGTAATGAATGTAACGGTCAAATTGAGATACTTTTTCATTACTAATATTAAGAGTTGAACGATTAAACTTAAAATTATAAGACCAATTTATCCAATTGCCTACAGCACCAGTTAATCGAGATCCTATATTC
>USQO01000040.1 GCA_900556845.1 uncultured Bacteroides sp.
TTATCGTCGGCAGCGTCAGATGTGTATAAGAGACAGATCATACGTTTTTTATCCTATATCTTTGGGCCGATTTTTCAATACAATAGTAAATGACAAACGAGACTAAGACCACCAAGTATCATATTCCATCTAATGGAATATACTTGTATGCCCGCACAAATCAGGGTAAAAATGAGTTGATTATTGTAAACAGCAAAGATGCTGAGCAGACATTGGCCAGTTCGCACTACGGTATGCTTACTTCTCAATCTCGGAAAGGCAGGGAGCTGGTAACGGGAAAAGAGGTTGACTTGACGAAAGACATGTTATTGCCTGCACGTCAATCATTGATTATTGAATTCTGACAGACTCATCTGTAGATTTTCATCGTACATCGCCTTATAGCAGATTCTTTTCTACTATAAGGCGGTTTTTTTATACGATATTTTTTGTTTTGTAAGATGTTCATCGTAAATTCGTACTGTTATTAAATCTTAAATTGAAATATGATATGGCATTTTCTAGTGTGAGAAGAGAAAACGTAGGATGGATAGATGTATTGCGTATTTTAGCTTGCTTTATGGTTGTTTTTTCGCATTGTTGCGATGGATTTGTAGCTCAGTTTGACAACAATCGCGCTTCTTTCCTGACAGGTACTTTATTAGGGAGCCTGATGCGTCCCAGTGTTCCTTTGTTTGTAATGATGACAGGGGTTTTGCTTCTCCCTGTAGGGAAACAGTATACCCTCCGTCAGTTTTATAAAAAGCGGTTGGGACGTATAGCCCTCCCGCTTGTTTTCTGGTCGCTCTTGTTACCCGTATTGTTTTATTTTTATTTTGCAGATGTCAGTCCGCAATCGGCCAATCCGGTTACGGATGCTGCTGGATATACGGTACATTCGTTGCTGGTCAAGCTGTATACCTTTATTTTTAATTTCAATACGGATACAGTTCCGCTATGGTATCTTTATATGTTGATAGGACTTTATTTGCTGATGCCTATTTTGAGTTGTTGGTTGGAACAGGCAGATAAGAAAGATATTGAACTTGTACTTAAAATGTGGGGTGTAACACTGTTTCTGCCGTATGTCAAAATGTTTGCCCCAATGTTAGGCTATCAAGGCAATTATGGCAATATGGAACTGTTAGGTGGTTGCGACTGGAATATATACCACACGTTTTATTATTTTTCAGGTTTTGTAGGCTATTTGATCTTAGCCTATTATTTAAAGACATATCCATTGGATTGGAGTTGGAAAAAGACACTGGCTATCACTGTGCCGATGTTTGCTGTAGGATATTTTATAACGGCCTACGGTTTTATACTGACTCAAAATTGTTATCCGGGCAATTATGCGTACCTTGAAATTATATGGTATTTTTCGGGGATAAATGTCTTTATGATGACTTTTGCCCTGTTTGTAATTGTGCAGAAAATAAAATGTGTTTCTTCGCCCCAATTGTCTGCCATTGCCCGTCTTACTTTTGGGGTATACCTCTGCCACTATATATTGGTTTTCGTAGGTTATGATTTGTTCAATATCTATGGATTACCTTACTATCTGCGCATCATGCTGACGAGCTGTTTTGCTTTCGGATTCAGTTTGGTGTGGGTACGCCTGATGTATACAAATCCGTATACACGCAGACTGGTAGCCTGAAAGGTACAGAAAAAAACAGAGGAGATGATCAGTCTCCTCTATAATAGTATAATAAAGCATGGCGAGCAATGAAGTCTGCATGCTTTTGCACGATGTCGGTCGATTCCTTTTCAGGGATACAAGCATCAGGCAGCCATTTTTCCCGTATGCAACGGTACAGTAAATCCGGTGGGCATACCGTTGGCTCTGTCAGCAGACGGAAAGCATGCTTGCTGGCTGTTTCCTGCGAATATAAACTATTGCCAGGTGCTGCAATGCATTCGCAGATATCTTTTGCCAGCAGAATCCCTTTTTCTTCGTTTACCATCAAGATAAAGTTCCGGTGCGCTTTCATGTGAGGAAGCGTATGGTTATCATCGTCCTGCCATTTCAGAACACCGGTGAGAAAAGCTCTCAGGTTGTCGTATCCATCCAGATAAACGATATCACTGCCTCCCGTACCCGCAGTAAAAAGCTGATAGATTTCCTTGTTCTTTTGCAGTTGGCTGGCCGGTATCGTTGGGGTAGGTGGGTATAACTCTTTGAGCGTTTTCCACACACTGCCATCTGCAGCCAGTCTTTCTATCCATTCGTGCAAGAAGAGCGCATGCGGTCCTACCGGAATGATGAACCGGTCTTTAGGTGTTACCTGTTCGATGTAAGCTTGTGTAGAAGGCTCTGTCAGATACGTATGCCCGAAAAGCCAGTTGAGCTTTTTCAACCCGTCAGCTTCATCCTTGAAACTGTCGAAATAACCTTGCAGAAAGTCATTTTCCGGAGCCGTTTCGTACGCTTCCTCCAAAATCGGAAGCATGCGTTGAGCTGTTGTACGGATAGCCTCTTCCATCGGATGAATATAACTATGTTTGTAAAGCGCTTTTTCCCACGTATTCCACAGCAGGAAGCAGATATCCTCCACATTCACCTCATCCGGATAGTAGTTATCTCCAGTTTCGTAAAAAGGCAATGTCGTGCCATACAGCTGTTTCTGTTCTTGGGTAAAAGCTTTCCACAGTCCCAGGCCGGAGACTATATCTTCCAGATAAGCAGCTATATACAGGCAAGCCTTTTTCCGGAAAACTTCCGGCAGTTGAGGCATTTCGCACACATCAAACAGATGGTTCGAAAGGTCAACATAGAAAGCATCCGAAGGTTGAGCAGCCTGATAAGGATGCAGCGCCATCCAGTCGTTGGCATAAATACTTCGTTTGTTCATAATCAGTAATTTTTGTTTTTAATACATACGGTAATCAGTACGGAGCATAGCGTCAGGCCAATACCGGCTCCCACGACTCCGTTCCATTTCCACAGCTCCCAGCAGCTTCCTGCCAGAAATGTACCCAATGCGCCCCCCAGAAAATAGGTCGTCATAAATATCGTATTGATGCGGTTGGAAGCTTTGGCATCGAGTGAGAACACACTCGTCTGATTACTCAACTGGATGCATTGCATACCGATGTCGATAATCAGAATACCGGCAATGATACCTGCATAACTGTTGCCCAATACAGCCAGAATCAGCCATGCCAGCAAGATAAGTCCGCCGCCCAGGTAGTTAAATTTCCGCACTCCCAGCACACGCACATATTTTCCCACGGTTGAGGCTGTCAGTGCTCCCGCTACTCCGCAAAGTCCCAATAACCCAATTACATTGTTGCCCGCATAAAAAGGTTCGCCCGACATCTTGAAAGTCAGGCACGTCCAAAGTGCCAGAAAAGAGCCGAAACACAATCCGGAACGGACGGCACACACCCGCAGCATTGGGTATTTTATCACCAGCTCCAGCAAAGACTTCATAAGCTGTCCGTACCTGCCGTTAAAGTTAATCGGTGTGACGGGCAAGACACGCAACGTCATAAAGATACACAGCAGCATGAGCACAGCAGCCACGTAGTAGATGGTCCGCCATCCCCAGTATTCGCCCACCATTCCGCTCACTACCCGCGAGGCCAAAATACCTGTCAGCAGTCCGGCAACAATCATACCCACATGTTTTCCTTTCGTTTCTGGAGTAGAAAACTGGGCTGCGATGGGAATAAAAATCTGGGGCATCACCGAACAGATTCCTGTGCAAAGCGAAGCTGCCAGCACATAGTAAATATTGGGCGCAACAGCAATTACCAGTAGTGAAACCACCAGCATGCAGAAGTTTATCAGGATGATATTTCGCCGGTTGTATAAGTCGCCCAGCGGGATAATAAACAGCAATCCCAGCGCATATCCAATCTGGGTCGTCATCGGGATAAGATTAGCAGTAAACTCGGATATGCCAAAATCCTCACTGATACGGTTAAGTAACGGCTGGTTATAATATAAGTTAGCCACCGAAATCCCGGCAATAATAGCCAGTATCCAAAGCAAGGATGCAGGAATACCTTTGTTTTCTATGAGTTCACGTTTCATTTTAAGTCTATATTTTGATTTGTAAGAATAATCATTTCATATTATCTTGAAAAAAATTATATTTGTACACATTCAAATAGCATTTTTCCGATGGCAAAGATACGTAATTATTGTTTTGCGGCCGGCATGTTTCTGATAATGTTGCTGTCTGCATGTGTTTCGGGTACCGAAGAAACCGTTGTTGAACCTCTGTCGGAGGGAGACCGGCTTCCTGCTTTTCAGATAGAAACCGAGGCAGGCATTGTTACGGCCGAAACCCTGAAAGGTATTCCTTCGGTACTTGTCTTTTTTCATACCAAGTGCCCCGACTGCCAGCAGGAGTTGCCTTACATACAGCAACTTTACGATAAATATTTCGGTATGCAGGATGCTGCAGCAGATGCCCCGATAAATCTCCTTTTGATAAGCTATAAGGAAACACCGGAGGTGATAGCAGCCTACTGGGAGGAACATGGCTATACCATGCCCTGTTCGTTCTTCGAGAGTCCGGAAATGGTGCTTCCTTTTAAGATAACAGCCGTTCCTACAATCTATGTATGCGATAAAAATGGGATTATCCGTCACATTTCGAAGGATAACCCCATTGCCACATTTACTCAGTTGGATACATGGATTTCCGAGTTGTTGGCCGAATAATTATGCTATCTGTTCGGTCTTTTCCTTTTGCGTATAAGAAAATCCCTTGACTTTAACCCTTTCTTGCTTTTCGTTTTCGGTAGGAGCTGCACACAGTTGCTGTATCGTTTCTTTAACTATTTCGTGCGTTGTAAAGAACTGTTCCAGCAGGGCTTGCAAAACTTCGTCCAGTTCACCCTCGTAGGGCGTGAATACCGTATGACAGCGCGAGTGCAGGCCCACTTCTTTTTCATCTTCCCCCATGGTATAGACTGTGGTAACCAGTGAGTTGGCATTTACAGCATTGATACCTTCCTTCATGTAAGGCAGCGCATCGTTGTCGGCACTGATAGTAGCCCACCAGGGGTTCCATATCATGATAAACCGGTGGTCTTCTTCCGCAGCAATGTAAAAGTCATCCCCCTGATATTTGAAACAGATATGCCCGTCTTCGTTCACTGTAGGCTGGCATCCTAGTCGTTTCAGCGTACGTGTAACCAGTTCCTGCGTACTGATATTTTCCAGCTCGTTTTTTGTCAGGTCCCGCAGATGTGCATTCTTTTTCCGGTGCAGGTAAAGCAGATATATTACCAGAAAAAGAGGTGGCCATAATGCCAGTGCTATTACGGCAATCAGTAGTGTTATATCATGCATATACTTTAGTTTTTAGTTAGACATCAAAGTTATTTGTTCCTTAAAGATAAGAAAAACCCGTTTCAGATGAAAGTAAAACGGGCTATAAAAAACATTAAAACCAGAAAAACGGGAGTAGAATTCAGAATCTTTTCAGAATTGCTTCCTTTTTTTGTGTATCAAATTTAAATAAATATTTTTGTATGAAACAGATTCATTATTTATGGACCCTTGTAATGGGGGGTATGCTATCCTTAACTTCGTGCAGTGATGATGACGATCCAGGTAAAAACCCGTCTGCTTCTGACGTTCCCGAAGCTGTGCTGAACGCTTTTAATCAAAAATATCCGCAGGCACGCAATGTGGAATGGTCTAAAACTGATGCTTATGCTATTGCGAAATTTTACGATACGGCTACACGCTCTGATGATCATAACCATACAGCCTGGTTTGCTCTTGCTGATGCCAGCTGGGGAATGACCGAGCAGGAGATTACTTTTTCGCAGTTGCCGGCAGCAGTATTGGAGGCTTTTAATGCAAGCAGCTATGCAGTTGCTCCCTGGATAAAAGAACGTGATGACATCGATGTGCTGGTGCGTCCCGATGCAGAAACACTTTATGTCATCGAGGTAGAGAAAGAAGAGAATAAGGTTGAGACCGAGGTGGACTTGTATTATACGGAAACAGGTTTGCTGGTTAAGGAAATTGTGGATGCCGAAAATGATAAGGATTATCATGAGTTCCTTCCCCAAACTCCGGAAAGCTCTATTGCAGCCTGGCTGGAAACCAACTTCCCCGACGGACGTATCATTGACATTGAAAAAGAGGACGGTGGTACTGAAGTGGAGCTGGTGGGAGCCGATGGCTGGAAACGCGAAATCATGTTTAATGCTTCTAGTGCATGGATGTATACCAAGACAGATTTCAGTGCGAAATATCTGAACCAATTGCCACAGGCAGTTCTTGCAACTTTGCAGGCTTCTGCACTTTACAACGGTCGTAACGTAGACGACATTGATTATTACGAAACTGCAGCAGGCGACAAATTTTATGTAATCGAACTGGAACAGCGTGACGATGATGTAGAACTGTATATCGCAGCCGACGGACAATTATTGCAAAATCGTCCTGAGTTCGGTGATGATGGACAGGGAGTACCGGTTGTAGACGATGTGCATACCTTTATCAGCGAAACTTATCAGGGTGCCGTAATTTTGGAAAAAGATTACGATCATGGTTATCTTGAAGTAGAAATTCGCCACGAAGGTTTGGAAAAAGAAGTTGTCTTTAACGGTAAGAATGAATGGATTCGCACCACTTGGGAAGTACGGACTTTGCCGGAATTGCTGAGCAATGCCTTGACCGAAGCTGGCTATAACGTGCAGTCTGTAGACGATGATATTGAGGTGATTCATACTGCCGAAGGATATACTTATAAGGTGGAAATCAGAAAAGGAAACCGGGAGTACGAAGTTACGCTGAACGACAAAGGTGAAATCTTGTCTGAAAGAGCAGACGACTGATCCTGTGTTTTTATCGTATCACAACTGACATCAACTTTTATGTCTGGAATGAGGAGTGTTCTTTATTCTTATGCCGCAAGTTAGTCATTGCAATGATGCAGTTGTGATGTACTGGGAGTTTATTTAGGGATTCAAAACAAAACGCCTCTTGATGGTCGATTCCATTAAGAGGCGTTTTTTATCATTAATCTTCTATTATCCATTTTTCTATACCACGTATCTCCTTGCTGAAATTTACTCCTATCTTGTAAAGTTTACGTGTGTCAGTTGCAAAAGGAATTTTGTAAAGCCTTCTTCCACTTCTTTATTGGGGAAGCCAAGATAATAAACCTGAAACTCCTTGTCGTATCCCTTTATAGTTAGATAACCGCTTTGATACAAGATAGGAACGGGGTTCGTACTCATTGTATCTATTCCGCCGAGCGAATCTGCAGAAGCCATTTCGTCGGTAAAGCGGTGCAGGTCATAACGGCTTTGCTGTAGCAGCTCTACGAGGAAAGTCGGAGTGCCCGTCTCAAACCAGTAGCTGCCGAACTTCATCTCTGCAAATGTGTTCAGAATACTGAACGGATTGTAGATGTCCTCACTGTTCTCTACAAAATGATAACCATCGTACATGGCTTTGAGTGAGGCTTTTGTCTCATCTTCGGTCATCCCGTTTTTCTGCCCTAATTCAATAATATCTTCCTTGAAGTTACAGTGAAGTTCATTCTCCGTAATCCCGCAGATGGTAGCGAAGCGGTCTGACATGGAAATATCCATCAGGTTGTTCAGGTCACTGAAAACACTGATTTTGCTGAATTTGGTAACGCCGGTTAGCAGAGCAAACTTGATATACCGGTCACAACTCTTCAAGGTGCCGTAAAAGGCTTTCAGCGTATTGCGGTATTCGGTGAGAAGGTCTTCATTGCCAATGGCCTGAAGCATGGGTTTGTCGTATTCGTCTATGAGGATAACAACATTCTGTCCTGTTACCTTGCTTATTTTTTCAATGATATAAGAGAAACGTTCTTCGGGAGACCGGTCTTTTTTCTCATCTCCATATTGAGCTTCCCATTTTTCAAGATGCTGGTTAAGGATTTCGTTAATGGAAGAACTGTTTTCATACTTTTTTGTGTTCAAGTCCAGATGCAAAACAGGATATTCTTTCCATTCCTTTTCGAGCTTTTCGATGGCAAGTCCTCTGAACAACTCTTTCTTTCCCCGAAAGTATGATTCTAAGGTAGACAGAAGAAGACTCTTTCCGAAACGTCTTGGACGGCTAAGGAAATAGTACTTACCACTTTGCACAAGCTTATAGACAAGTGCAGTCTTGTCTATGTATGAGTAATTACCTTTACGGATTTCTTCGAAATTCTGTATACCAACCGGATAGATTCTGTTCATATTGCATCTGAATTAATATGCTTTCACAAAGATAAAAAACAGGAATCAGATATACAATATCAAACGGATGATGTCTGGGCATAAAAAAACACCCCAAAAGTTCTGTATAAAACTTTTGAGGTGTTGGAAGTGGCTTTATTTATAAAGTCGATTTACAGCTTGTCTGCACATCATTTATCAGTTGCGGAATGTCAATCCGTCGCCAGATCTTTCCACAATGATAGGAGCGGTGCGGTTAACTTCCTGTGAAAGCAGTTTCTTAGACAGGTCGTTCAGCAGATATCGCTGGATGGCACGCTTAACCGGACGGGCACCAAATTCAGGATCGTAACCGGCAGTGGCAATGAAGTCGATAGCCTGGTCAGTCATCTGCAGGGTTACACCGTTTTCCTTCAGCATCTTGCAGATTCCGTTGATTTGCAGACGGACAATCTGTTCAATCTGAGGCTTGTTAAGCGGCTGGAACATGATGGTCTCATCGATTCGGTTCAAGAATTCCGGACGGATGGTCTTCTTCAGCATGTTCATCACTTCAGCCTTGGTCTCCTCTACAATCTGGTCGTGGTTCGAATCGTTTATCTTTTCAAACTGACTCTGGATGTAAGAGCTTCCCAAGTTGGAGGTCATGATGATAATGGTGTTCTTGAAGTTCACTGTACGGCCCTTGCTATCGGTCAGACGTCCGTCGTCCAGTACCTGCAACAGGATGTTGAATACATCCGGATGTGCTTTTTCGATTTCATCGAACAGCACTACAGAGTACGGTTTACGACGTACAGCCTCGGTGAGCTGACCACCTTCATCATATCCTACATATCCCGGAGGGGCACCGATAAGACGAGATACCGTATGCTTCTCCTGATACTCACTCATATCAATACGCGTCATCAGCGCTTCGTCATCGAACAGATATTCTGCCAAGGCCTTTGCCAACTCCGTCTTACCTACACCGGTAGTACCTAGGAAGATGAACGAACCAATCGGACGTTTAGGGTCTTGCAGTCCGGCACGGCTACGGCGTACGGCATCTGCTACAGCATTGATAGCTTCGTCCTGACCGATGACACGCTTGTGCAGTTCGTCTTCCAGGTGCAACAGCTTTTCGCGTTCGCTTTGCAGCATCTTGCTTACCGGGATACCCGTCCAGCGTGATACCACATCGGCAATGTCTTCGGCTGTAACCTCTTCTTTAATCATGGCACTGTCGCCTTGTTTCTGTTTCAGCTCGTTCTGTATGCTCTTGATTTCGTTTTCAAGGGCCTGCAGTTTGCCGTAACGGATTTCGGCTACCTTGCCATAATCGCCTTCGCGTTCAGCCTTGTCGGCCTCGAACTTCAGGTGCTCAATGTCCTGCTTGTTCTTCTGTATTTTGTTCACCAGTTCTTTTTCGCTCTGCCATTTAGCCTTGTAGGAGGTTTCCTGCTCTTTCAGCTCTGCAATTTCCTTGTTCAGCTGAGCCAGCTTGTTTTCATCCTTTTCACGCTTGATGGCTTCGCGTTCAATTTCCAGCTGTTTCAGACGGCGTTCGATTTCGTCCAGTTCTTCCGGCAGTGAGTCGCGCTCCATACGCAGTTTGGCAGCTGCTTCATCCATCAGGTCGATGGCCTTATCCGGCAGGAACCGTTCGGTGATGTAACGGTTACTCAGCTCTACGGCAGCAATAATCGCTTCATCCTTGATACGTACCTGGTGATGGTTTTCATAACGCTCTTTCAATCCACGCAAGATGGAGATAGAGCTTGCTGTATCCGGTTCGTCCACCATGACGGTCTGGAAACGACGTTCCAATGCTTTATCCTTTTCGAAGTATTTCTGATACTCGTCCAAGGTAGTAGCACCGATGCTTCGCAGTTCGCCACGTGCAAGGGCAGGTTTCAGAATGTTGGCAGCATCCATAGCACCTTCGCCTTTACCGGCACCTACCAGTGTATGTATTTCATCGATGAACAGAATGATGTTTCCGTCCGACTTGGTTACTTCGTTGATGACCGATTTCAAACGTTCCTCAAACTCACCTTTGTATTTGGCTCCGGCAACCAGCGCACCCATATCCAGTGAGAAGAGCTGTTTGTTCTTCAGGTTTTCAGGAACGTCACCGCGCAGAATACGCTGTGCCAGTCCTTCTACGATAGCCGTTTTACCGGTACCCGGCTCACCAATCAGAATCGGGTTGTTTTTGGTACGGCGGCTCAGAATCTGCAATACACGGCGGATTTCTTCGTCACGACCGATTACAGGGTCCAGCTTGCCGTTACGGGCAGCCTCAATCAGGTTGATGGCATATTTGTTCAGTGACTGATAAGTATCTTCGCTGGACTGTGAAGTTACCTTCTGTCCCTGGCGCAATTCGCTGATGGCAGTACGGAGCTCCTTGTCGGCTACACCGGCATCTTTCAGGATGGTCGATACGGTACTCTTCACGTTGAGCAATGCCAGCAGCATAGCTTCCAGTGACACGTACTCGTCGCCCAGACCTTTGGCAAACTCCACTGCTTTTTGCAGCACTTCGTTGGCATCGCGGCTGAGGTATGGTTCACCACCGCCCGATACTTTAGGCAGAGAGACAATCTGCTTGTCGAGTACCATGGCAATCTGCTGTCCGTTGATACCCAGTTTCTGGAAAATAAAGTTGGTAACATTTTCTCCCACCTTCAGCACACCTGCCAGCAAATGTTCCGGCTCGATAGCTTGCTGTCCGCGGTTTTGTACCAAGTTCACCGCTTCCTGCACAGCCTCTTGCGATTTGATAGTAAAGTTGTTAAAGTTCATATTATATCTCCTTTCTTTTTTTCTGTATTTGGCATCCGGCTGGCCTCTCTTTTCATCGGGAGGTGACCGAGATTCACGAATAATATAGCAAATAGCTTGCCAGTGGTTTTTATGGATGGTGATATGTCTAACTGTCAGATAATAAGGGGAATAGCATGTAAAAATGTCGCAAATTCTGAAAAAAAGTCAGTTGCTAACGATTATTTTCTTATCTTTATGCCGCAAAATAAGAACAATATGGAAAAACAGGTAAAATTTGCCCCTAATGTGATGCTGCTGGATGCATCTTTTCTGGATAGAGTGAGTACAGATATAGCCGGACATTTTTCGCAGGTTATCGGTCGTGAGCTGGCCCAAGCACAGCTGGCCGATCTTTTGGAATACATGGCACTGGATGCCGGCATTCCGGTAGGCGAAAACGAAGTCCAGGTTTTCTTTATATATAATGGTAAGGCTTCGGCACAGTTTCATATGTTGGTTCCCGCTTCGCTGGAAAGTGAGATAGACGGCAAGGCATTCAAAGGAAAGTTGGGTGAGTTTTCGCTGTATGCCTACCAGCCTTCGGACATGGCAACAACAGAGGACCTGTTTCTGGAAACACTGGAACTGGTTATCGATTCGAAAGAAGCAAAGCACATTACGGCAGTTCCCGATGAAATGCAGTATGCCGAAAAGGCAGTAGCGTTGTTGAATAAGGCTGAAAAGAAAGATGCAGTAGTGCTGATGGGAATGAATCCGCCTGTAACCGAATTTTCGCACCGCTTCGAAACATTGGGTTTTCCCTTGCTGCAGGCATTGGGAGTCCGTCCGGATGAACTTTAATAAAATATGATGCAATGTCCGATTTCCGTTTGAAGGTTTTTTACAGTGTAGCCAAGCACCTCAGCTTTACGCAAGCGTCTAAGGAACTGTATATCAGTCAGCCTGCCATCACCAAGCATATCCGTGAGTTGGAAAGCTTGTATGGGGTACGCTTGTTCGACCGTCTGGGTAATAAAATTTCGCTTACCGATGCCGGAAAGCTGATGCTGGAACATTGCGAACAGATATTGGCAGCTTATCGCAGGCTGGAGTATGACATGAACTTGCTTAAAAACGAGTGGACGGGTGATTTACGCCTGGGGGCCAGTACTACCATTTCGCAGTATGTACTGCCTCCCATATTGGCACGCTTTACCGAGAAGTATCCTAAAGTAAATGTTACGCTGATGGATACCAATTCGCGGAATATCGAGCAGGCTTTGCAAAATCATGATATCGACTTGGGACTGGTAGAGGGGGTCTTCAGACTTCCCAGTCTGAAGTACGAGCCTTTCTTGCACGATGAGCTGGTACCGGTGGTAGGCACACAGAGCAAGTTGGCCAAGAAGAATGAAATCGGACTTGATGAACTGCAACAACTTCCGCTGGTGTTGCGCGAGCGTGGTTCGGGTACACTGGATGCCATTGAAATGGCTTTCGATGAAGTCGGTTTGAAACTGTCGTCCATGAACGTACGCTTGTATCTGGGAGGAACGGAAAGTATCAAATCCTTTTTACGCTGCAGTGATTCGTTGGGAATCGTTTCCCTGCAGGCTGTCGCACCGGAGTTGCGGCGAGGTGATTTCAAGATTATCGATATAAAAGGTATGCAGATAAAGCGTCACTTCTGTTTTGTGCATTTACAGGGGCAGGAGGAGCCCTCGTCTATCAACTTCATGCGTTTTGTTTATCAATATCTGAAGGAGCGGAAGACAGAAGGGCATTGGATAGGCAAGATGCTGGTCTGCAAGGAGGATTGAAATTTTTTTTATGAAAAATCCCTTTCACGGTGTAACAATCGTACATCGGAAAGGGATTTTCGATTTATGTAGCATATGGTTTTACAGCTCTTATGCAAACAGCGGAACCAGGTATTTGGTGAGCAGATAACCGCCGCCTACCAACCAGATGTAGAGCAGGAATGCCAGAACGAAAGGTTTGGCACCGGCCTGTTTGAATTTCTCAAGACTGGTTTCAGTACCCAGTGCTGTCATGGCCATGGTAAGCATGAAAGTATCGATATACTCGATGGCACCGTTCAGCGGAATTTCCTTCACGCTGTCTACACCGCATAAGTATTGCAGCAGTGAGTTCAGACAGATGATGCCGATAAATCCGAAGGCAAACCAGGGGATGGTGATTTTGCTCTTTTCAGCCTTACCGTTTGCATCTGTTTTCTTGCGGCCGGCCAGTGCGAAGCTCATGATAACCAGTACCGGAGCCAGCATCATGACACGAATCATCTTGGTGATGGTAGCTGTACCGGCAATGCCCAGTGCATCTGTAGGGTCCATTGCGTTTCCGGCACCTGCCACGTGGGCAACTTCGTGCAGTGTACTTCCGGTAAAGATGGCAGTACCCATGTCACCTATGTCGGCCAGCATACCAGAGCGATACATAATAGGGTAGAGGAACATAGAGATGGTTCCGAAGATAACCACGGTAGATACGGCGATAGCAGTCTTGTGTCCTTCACACTTCACTACCGGTTCGGCACCCAGAACGGCTGCAGCACCACAGATGGCACTACCGGTGGCTGTCATCAGCGAAGTATCCTTGTCCATTTTCAGGAGTTTACCCAGCCAGATACCCAGGAAAATGGTGCCGGCTACGATAATCGTATCGATTACAACAGCCGGAAGTCCTACTTCGGCTACCTGAGTCAGTGTCAGGCGGAAGCCGTAGAGTACGATACCGGCACGCAGAATCTGTTTGGTACAGAACTTGATACCGGGCACCCATGTTTCGGGGAGTTTATTGCGCAGGCTGTTGGCATACAACATACCTAAGATGATTCCTACAATGAGCGGACTGAATGACAGTCCTTTTACGAAAGGTATCTCTGCGATATAGAACGCAGCAAATGAGAAAAGTGCGATGAGCAGGATTCCGTGAAGCGTATTGCCTCTGTTGTCTTTGCTAAACATATCTGTAAATTTATTGATTGAGTTATATTTTTTTTCTTTTCGGGTGCAAAGGTAAGGGCTTGAAGGATAAATTGCAACAGACTTTTTTTTATATGCCATAACTTATAGTTATGAAATGAAAAAATGTTCTTCAAAAAAATATATCTTTGTATGGCCGATGCAGAAAGGAGTTTTCTGTATGGGATAAATTGATTTAGCTAAAGTTTGATATGATAAAAAAGGTATGGATAATGACTTTGCTGGGATTGCTGTTCCTGGCAAAGCTACAGGCACAAGTAGACACTTCTTTTATTTCTCCGTTCAAGTTTCCGCTTTTGCTCAGTGCGAATTTCGGTGAGTTGAGGCCGAATCACTTTCACAATGGTATTGATATCAAGACGCAGGGGGTAACGGGCAAGCCTATTTACTGTATAGCCGACGGTTATGTGTCGCGCATTCTGGTATTGCATGGAGGTTACGGACAAGCATTGTTTGTGACACATCCCAACGGATATACGTCCGTATACGGTCATGTCATAAAATTTGCTCCTGCTATCCAGAAATATTTGCGTGCCTATCAATATAGACATGAAACGTTTGTAGCCGATGTGCGTCCCGAACCGGGCGAACTGTCATTCCGGCAGGGAGAGCTGATTGCCTTGAGTGGAAACGAAGGAGCATCGGCAGGACCTCATCTGCACCTCGAACTGCGCCGTACTGATACAGGTGAGTATGTAGACCCTTTACCCTTTTTCAAGCGTTATCTGAAAGACTCCAAAGCACCGACAGCTTCGCTGGTTGCCTTTTATCCGAAAAGAGGAGAGGGGGTAGTGCAGGGAAACAGCCGGAAGGTGCTTGTTCCTGTCGGACAGTTGGCACAGACGTTCACGGCATGGGGAAAGATTTCTACCGGTATTGTAGCGAAGGATTACATGGACGGGACTTCCAACTTTTACGGTGTGCACGAAGTTACGCTTTACGTTGATTCGCTGCAGGTTTTCCACAGTGTTACCGATTGTGTGGCAGCCGATGAAAACCGGATGATAAACGGTTTTACCGATTACGAAGAACTGGAGAATACCCGTCGGCTGATTATGCGTTCGCATCGTCTGCCGGGCAATAAACTGCGTTTGCTGCAGACGGCTTCCGATAATGGATGGGTGAACATAGACGAAGAAAGAGATTATTATTTCCGGTATGTCTTGCGGGATGGTTTTGGCAACAAGAGGAGCTACTCCTTCAAGGTACGGGGTAAAAAACAGGAAATACCTGCCTTTGAGCCCGATGCCAATACTCAATTTCTATCTTGCAATCAGACCAATGTTGTACAGCTGCCGGGTATGCAGATGACATTGTCAAAGGGGATGCTCTATGATGATACCTGGTTGAAGACCCATGTCGTAGAGGATTCTTCGGCCATCTCATTCAGTTACCAACTGGAAGCCAAGGGAACTCCCTTGCATACGTATTGTCCGATTTCAATTGGGGTGCGCAACCTGCCTGTTTCCGATACTGGAAAATATTATGTATCTTTCCGCCGTGGAAACTGGAGCTACAGTGCGGGAGGAACCTATAAAGATGGCTGGATGACGGCTAAGGTGCGCGACTTGGGTACTTATACCGTTCGGATAGATACTGTGCCTCCGGTGGTTACTCCGCTGGGGAAGAATACCTGGCGCTCTACGCGTAACATACGCATCAAGGTTAAGGATAATGCTACCGGAATAGCAACCTACAAGGTGTACGTCGACGGTAAGTTTGTATTGTTCGGACTGAAGAAGGGTGTACTGGTAATTCAGGATCCGGAGAAAATAAAGAAAGGAGTACCCCATAAGCTGGAACTTTGGGTGACAGATGCCTGCGGGAACGAGACCTACCGCAAGTATGCATTTTAAATAAAAGGATTATTAATAATAAAAACAAGTGAATATGAAAAAAGTAATGATGGCTGTATTGTTGCTTACAGCCTTTGTAGTGAAAGGTTGGGCATGTACCAACTTCATTGTGGGCAAGAATGCCTCGACCGACGGTTCGGTTATCGTATCTTATTCGGCCGACTCGTACGGTATGTTCGGCTATCTGTATCATTATCCTGCAGCTCAGCATGAAAAGGGAGCAATGCGCGATATTTATGACTGGGATTCGGGCAAATATCTGGGTCAGATTAAGGAAGCAGAGCAGACTTATAACGTAATCGGTAACATGAATGAGTTTCAGGTTACCATTGCCGAAACTACATTTGGTGGCCGTCCGGAGCTGGTAAATCCTTCGGGTATTATGGACTACGGAAGCTTGATTTACGTAGCTTTGCAGCGTTCGCGCACTGCTAAGGAAGCAATCAAGGTGATGACAGACCTGGTTAAGGAATATGGCTATTACAGCAGCGGTGAGTCTTTCTCTATTGCCGACCCTAATGAGGCATGGATTATGGAAATGATTGGTAAAGGTCCCGAAGTGAAAGGTGCTGTTTGGGTTGCCGTTCGTATTCCGGATGACTGTATCGCAGCACATGCTAACCAGAGCCGTATCCGTAAGTTTGACATGAAGGACAAAGACAACTGTCTGTATTCGCCTGATGTTATCTCTTTTGCACGCGAAAAAGGATATTTCAACGGTCTGAACAAGGACTTCAGTTTTGCAGATGCGTATTGTCCGCTGGATTTCGGTGGTTTGCGTGCTTGTGATGCCCGTGTATGGAGTTTCTTCAACATGTTCAACAGTACGATGAAAGCTTACCTTCCTTATATAAAAGGTGAAAGTACCGAGGCAATGCCGCTTTATATCAAAGCCGACCGCAAACTTTCTGTTCGTGATATTCAGAAAGCAATGCGTGACCATTATGAAGGTACTCCGCTGGATATTACCAAGGACTTGGGTGCTGGTCCGTTTAATACTCCTTATCGTCTTTCACCGCTGACTTTCAAGGTAGACGGTCAGGAATACTTCAACGAACGTCCTATCTCTACCCAGCAGTCGGCATTTACTTTCGTGGCACAGATGCGTTCTTTCTTGCCCGATGCAGTAGGTGGAGTGATGTGGTACGGACTGGACGATGCCAACATGACTGTATATACACCGGTATATTGCTGTACAGACAAGGTACCCCACTGTTATGCTGAAGGAGAAGGCGACTGTGTTACATTCTCATGGAACTCTGCTTTCTGGATTTACAACTGGGTAGCCGATATGATTCGTCCGCGCTACAGTCTGATGATTGAAGATATGCGTGCCGTACAGAACGGACTGGAAGACACATACGCTACTGCTCAGAGTGGTGTGGAAGCTGCTGCTGTAAAACTGATGGAAACAGACGAGAAGGCTGCTAAAGACTTCCTTACTAATTATACAGGCATGGCTGCACAGACAGCTGTAGACAGTTGGAAGAAGCTGGGCGAATTCCTGATTGTCCGTTATAACGATGGAGCTGTAAAGAAAATGAAAAACGGTAAGTTGGTTCGTCCTGAAACCGGAAATGTGGCTCCGCTGGAACGTCCGGGATATCCGCAAGAGTTCTTGAAAGAGCTGGTTAAGTCTACCTGTCTCTTATACACATCTCCGAGCCCACGAGACCGGAGCCTATCTCGT
>USQO01000041.1 GCA_900556845.1 uncultured Bacteroides sp.
ATTAGATTTAAGGTTAACAAAGGTTGGAGTACAGCGGTACTCCTTTTTTTATGTCTATACGTTTAATAAGAAGCAGAAGCAGGTATTCCTGCAGCTTCAAGCATATCCACAATACGGTCTAACTCCTGATGAGAAGCTTTCAGTAATCCGTGATCAGGAGTTTCACGGTCTATTGTATAAATCATAACTTTCCGAGGTGCAATCTGCTTTACTATATCAAGCCAAGAAAGAACAAAATCATCCGAAGTATTATCTACTGAAATACCATTACTTTCACCTTTCATAAAAAGTGTCTGGATAATCAGCTTACCCTGAAAAGCTTTTAGCCCTTCAATAATATTCTCTACTTCGTAATGCCCCGTCGGTCTGTCCACCCGGTTTATATAGTCCATGTTCACTGTATCCAACTTCAAAATGTTGTTATCAACTTTATTTAAGGCTGTAAATACAGAAGGTTTATGAATCATTGTAGCATTGCTGAGTACACTGATTTTCGCATTCGGAAAATATTTATCGCGCAATGCAATTGTATCGTCTATGATTTCGGAAAATTCAGGATGCAAGGTCGGTTCTCCATTACCGGCAAAAGTAAGTACATCAGGAACAGGCCCATCTGTTTTCATTTTCAACAATTGCTGCTCCAATGCTTTACTTACATCTGCACGTGAAGGCAAGCCTTTTTGGGAGTGATGGTCTTTATTAAATCCGCATTCGCAATAAATACAATCAAACGAACAAAACTTCCCATCGGCAGGAAGCAGATTAATTCCTAAAGAAACTCCAAGGCGGCGACTGTGAACAGGCCCGAAAATAGGAGAGGGATAAATAATTGTTGCCATACTATACAATTCATTTTGTTAGGACACAAATTTAGATAAAATCCTAGAGATTCTACACCGGCAGAATAAAAAACAAGGCCAGTACCTTGTTTTACTGCCTCCTCCGTTGTGCTCTTAGTCACAATTTATTAACTTAGAGGAAATTTTAAATTTGAATCAATATGAACAGCAATCGAACGGTTGCCGGCCTTGATGTCCACAAAGATAGCATTTATCTTTGCATAATGGGCTTTGATGAGAATATTATTCTCCAGAAAACATACGGAGTGCTGACTCCGGAACTACGTCAAATGCGTGAAGATATGCTTTTTTATGGAGTTAAAGAATGTGCTATGGAGAGCACTGCTGTATATTGGATTCCGGTATGGAACAAACTTTACGACTCAATGGAGATTAAACTGGTAAATCCTTATTTCATTAAGCAGTTACCGGGGCGAAAGAGTGACATCAAGGATGCACAATGGATAGCGGAATGTGTCCTAAAGAAGCTTATCAGAGGAAGTTTTGTTCCTGAGCCGGTCGTTCAGGACATGCGCAAACTAAACCGTCGTATAATGGACCTTAATGAAGATATGACCTATAACTGTAATAAACTTGATGCTGCTTTGCAGAGATGCGGTTTCAGGTTAAGCAACTACGTTTCTTCAACCAAAAGCAAAAGTTATCAATCCGTACTGAAATCTATTATAGAAGGTCGTTCAAATCCTGATGAACTTGTCAGGCTCATCCATGGAAGAACTATTAACAAACAGGGATATCTAAGTATCAAAGCATCAGTTACAGCATCTTTCTCCAAGACAGACCTGTCTATTTTCAAACAGCTGAAAGAGACTATCGACCTTATTGAATGCCAGATTGAAGAATGCCAGAAAGAACTGACGGAACTTTGCAAGGAGCACTTTCCCAAACAATACGAACGGATTCAGACCATTCCCGGAGTCAAGGAACGCGCTGCCACGGCAATTATTGCGGAGATAGGGGGCGACATGAAGATGTTTGCTACGGCTGTATGCCTGGTGGGATGGTGCGGTTTAAAACCCCGTAACGATGTGAGCAACGGTCGTTTCAAAAGTAGAAAAGTAACGCATGGAAACAGGTATCTCAGACAGATATTAATTGAAATTGCTTGGGCCGCTTCAAGAACCCGCAACTGTTTCTTCTCCAATTTCAGCTACGTACAAACGACCGTCAAGAAAAAGGGAAAAATGAAAATACAAGTGGCAATTGTAAGGAAAATACTAGTTGCCATTTGGCATATGCTAAACAAGGAGGAAGACTTCATCGATATTTATATAAAGAGACTGGATATTCTGAAAAAAGCAGAAGAACAAGTCAGACAATTTGATTCGTGTATGGCTAATTAGCCACTCGACATACCTTTCCGTACAATGTAATTATCTTTGTGGCGCATCACAGCCCGATTCACAAATTTGCAGATACACAGAAAGGAGTTGGACGCCGGCATAAGTAACCAGAGCTTGAAGAGAAAAGTAATAAACTTATATATAGCCTCCGCAACTGTTATAGCCACGGAGCCTATAATCATGCCCATGAAAACACATAATAATTACTTCTAGCCAGTTTTATGTATTTCTTATTACTTACTACGAATACATTTTAGAGAAAAGATACAGTTTTATTCACCACTTGATACGTAACTGTAAATAAATATCTCCTTTCTTACAATCCTGTATTTCTTCTATTCCCGAACTAATCTTTTCCCGATCGAAGTAATAAGTCAAACCGTATTTAGCCTGCAAAACAAGCCAGTTGCGAAAACTATAACGTACATTCACAGCAAAGCGAGTTCCCTTACCATAAAAAGATGGCATCGAAAAGGCATATAGTACACTTTTCTCGTACATTGTAATTCTTGTATCATAATTATCTGTTTGAAACCAGGCTGCAGACAAGTCCAACTGACATGGAAGTTTCAATGGAGCTATACTGACTTGCTGATTTATTAAGAATCCTCTATACACCGGTTGATTCCATGTTTTTTTCTGATTACCATAAACAGCTGTTTTCAATTTAATTTTTGGCGTCGGCTGGTATGAGAGATACACATTCAGTTTATGCTGATTACCTGGAGCTGTAATCTTATTTTCTTCAGAATCTCTTATATCTTCTGCTTTGTTTTTATAACGATATTTTATAAACAATGAAAGTGAATGAAGTGGTGAATAAGTAAGTTGAAAAGTATTTTCTATCCCAGAAGTCCCGGAAGCTGAAATCCCATATTTCTGATAAGGGAAATAAAATACATCTGTATAATTAGCCAAAATAATATTTTTTAAAAAGCTGGTTTCCAATCCTATAAATACTCCATATTCATTTTGAAGCATACTTGATTCTGATATAGATTTACCATAAATAGACTGGTAGCTCTTGTCGTAATACCTGTTTATAAATAAAAGATTCCAATTGTTGATAAATCGATAATCAATTCTATTTATCCAAGCAATCTTTCCACATATATCTACAGCTACTTCACCACCTATCACAGCCTTTTTCAAAAATACCTTGTAGTTGACACCTATATTATAAAAAGACTTTCCTCTGGGATAATACTTATTATACTCCCTAAAATCAGGATTCAATATCTTGTTGAAAACATTATAAACAGCTGTTACTCCAAATTCATATTGCTTGCCATTATAATTAACATTCGTTCCAATTACCTGATTATTAAAGGTTTTATGTTTCTCAAAATCTCTTATCAACCGGTGATAACCATCTTTCTTAATTGAGGTTATAAAAGAGTTATCAACAATTCCATCCATATTTCTGTACGAATATAAAGCTGATATTAACCATCTTTTCGACACTTGATAACTTATCCCTACACCTTGAAAGAAATTATATTCGTCACACGAAGAATGTTTGCTGAATCCCTGTCGATTGGATTGAGAAGCAGTAATCGTTTTTCCTAAACTAAAGCCAGTGTTTAATACAAGTCCGTATCCAAAAGAAGCACGATAATTTCCTAAAGCTAACGTCCGAATTCTACCTAAATCTTTTATCAACAAATAAGGTGAATAAAAGTCTGCCCCCTTCTTATTATATTTTCCAAACCACTGCTCTCCTGCATCTTTTTCCATAGTAATTCCAGCATAGACTTGATCTTTATACCGAAACGAATAGCGCAAGTTATGATAAAGGGGAGTACCGAGATAACGCTTGTTAGGACTTTCAGTCAAAACTTCATCAGTATACGAAGCATAACCGGCACGAACATACATTGGTATATCTACACGTGTTGATAACTCCTGTTTGTTGTACTTTAATACAGATTTCCATAACAAAACATCTTTTTTATCATTACCTTTCCCAATATATAAAAAAGGAGTTAGAAGCTTTAACACCCTGTAATCCATATCTTGAACCATAGCCAACTCTTTTAAACTTACCAACGGACCATGTTTATAAATATAATAAAGAAGATTTTCTATAATCCGATCTGATAAAAACGGGAACTGTTCCAGCTGCTCCTTTGTAAGTGCATTCACATCAAGTGGATTAGCTTTTAATTCCTCCATTTCTTCTACCCATGACGCCCAGTCTTCTTCTACATCGTCTTCTAAAAAGACATTATCCATTATCCAATCTTCATTAGTCAAACTCTGAGCTGTAACCGACGAAGCAAAAGAACAGCATATTCCTAAACACAATAAACATTTTCTTAACATCCTATCTAACGTTAAATGTTATGTAATACATTGTTGTTCAATCTATTCTTTATACTTTTGCTAATATGAAAAAATATCTTTTCATACTCACAACTTTGCTGCTTGGCAGTTTGGCTGCTAATGGACAGCAACGTATTAGTACCTGTAAAAATGGTTATAAGGTACCTGTAACGGTATATAAGAATGATACTATACCTACTATAACGCTTAGAGAGGTTATTATTTTCCCAGAAATAAGATTTAAAAGCAAAAGGCAAAGAACAAGATATAATAAACTAGTCAGGGACGTTAAAAAAACACTTCCATTAGCAAAAGAAATAAACCGGGCTGTAATAGAAACTTATGAATATCTTCAAACTCTTCCCGACAAGAAGTCCAGAGAAGCTCATTTAAAAATGGTCGAAAAAGGCTTGAAGCAACAATATACACCTGTTATGAAGAAACTAACATTCTCCCAGGGAAAATTGTTGATAAAGTTAGTAAACAGAGAAACGAACAGTTCTTCATACGAACTTGTCAAAGCTTTTATGGGACCATTGAAAGCCGGATTCTATCAAACATTTGCTGCACTATTCGGAGCCAGCTTGAAAAAAGAATACCATCCAGAAGATGATGATAAAATGACCGAGCGTATTATTATATTAGTAGAAAACGGACAATTATAAAAACACCGCATATATAATCATCAGAAAAACAATGAATTAACGTGTTATCATCAGCTTATTAACAACACTGTTAATTCATTGTTTTAATACTATTTCTGCTCTTTAAAAGCTATAAGCTTATTCGCAAACTCCCATAGCACAATCCCTGCGGTAACAGACACGTTCAAAGAATGTTTTGTACCATATTGTGGAATTTCTATACAGCCATCGCACATATCAACAATTTCCTGTTTTACACCTTTCACCTCATTTCCCATTACGATAGCATACTTTTTATCAGAATCTAACTGAAGATTGTTCAACATGCAGCTACCTTCACACTGTTCTATTGCCAGAACGGTATATCCACTAGCATGTAGCTCATTTACAGCATCTTTAGTATCTTTAAAATAACTCCAGTCGACAGTATTTTCAGCCCCTAAAGCCGTTTTATGCATCTCTGGATGAGGGGGAGTAGCTGTGATACCACACAAATAAATACGATTTACTAAGAAAGCATCCGAAGTTCTGAACACAGCTCCAATATTATGTAAGCTTCGAACTTCGTCCAAAACAACCGCCAACGGCAATTTATCGGCCTTCTTAAATTCATCCACCGTAAGACGGTTCATTTCCGTTATTTTTAATTTCCGTAATTCAGACATAATACAATTATAATAGAATATCCGTTTGCAAAGATAAAAACTATACTCATAACCCTGTTAAAAACAGTGGAAAAGGTGTATAAAAGCTGAGAAAAGAAAATGAAAAAAAGATTTTGCTTTTTTGAAATAATCTATTATAGCAAATTGATTATACACACCTCCAAAAAAGATAAGCCTAAAATACCCCACTTATATAAACACAAATTCAATAAGAAATTAAGTATAAATCATCAGAAAGTTTTTAACTTTGTGAATTATCAACGTTTTGTTGATAGGAGAGCTAAAGATTGTATTATCAGCATATAAGCCTGTTTACAGAATCTTAAAATCAAGTATACATACATTAATAAGTTAAAGAGCAAATAAATTGACTGATTTTTACAAACACTATTAACCTCCTATTATTAATATCATAAATTCTCTTTTTTGAAAAAATAAAATATAAATTATAGTATGAAAGAAGAATGGTTGAATAAAGGTTTTGTAAGTGAACCTGTAGATAAGAGCATCGATCTAAAAAGTGAGATAAACCGATTACGTAAAGAAAAGAATGCAGTCATTCTTGGACACTACTACCAGTCTGGAGAAATTCAGGATATAGCCGATTTTATTGGTGACAGTCTGGCTTTGGCACAATGGGCTGCCAAAACAGATGCTGACATTATTGTGATGTGTGGTGTACACTTTATGGGAGAAACGGCCAAAATACTATGCCCTGATAAAAAAGTATTAGTTCCGGACCTGAATGCAGGCTGTTCTTTGGCCGACAGTTGCCCTGCAGACAAGTTTACGGAATTCGTAAAAAGCCATCCAGACCACACTGTTATCTCTTACGTAAACACGACGGCTGCTGTAAAAGCTGTTACAGATGTTGTCGTGACTTCTACAAATGCAAAACAAATAGTAGAAAGCTTTCCAGAGAATGAAAAAATAATTTTCGGTCCTGACAGAAACTTAGGTAATTATATCAACTCTATAACAGGCAGAAATATGCTGTTATGGAATGGAGCCTGCCATGTTCACGAACAGTTCTCTGTTGAAAAAATCATAGAACTGAAGAAACAATATCCAGATGCTGCTGTACTCGTACATCCCGAATGTAAGGGTAGTGTAGCCAAGTTGGCCGATAAAGTCGGTTCGACAGCAGGATTGCTGAAATATGCTATAGCGAGTGAAAAGAAAGATTTTATTGTAGCGACAGAAAGTGGTATTTTGCACGAGATGCGCAAACAGTGCCCTGAAAAGAATTTCATTCCAGCTCCTCCGGAAGACAGCACTTGTGCATGCAATGAATGTAATTTCATGCGTCTCAATACTTTGGAAAAACTTTACAATACATTAAAATACGAGTGGCCGGAAATTCAAGTTGACGAAAATGTAGCGCGTGAAGCCGTTAAACCTATCAAGAAGATGCTTGAGATTTCAGCACGTTTAGGTTTGTAAAGAAAGTCTTTTAAATTATGTTATAAAGCATAATAAAAGGTACGGAATGTTTGGTAGTTTCCATAAATTCCGTACCTTTGCATCGTGTTTTTCATAGTATTAGATTTAAGGTTAACAAAGGTTGGAGTACAGCGGTACTCCTTTTTTTATTTTATGCCATTTGTTCTTTGTTTTGCAGATATTCACACAGTGCAGCTACAGCACGGGCACGGTGGCTGATTTTATTTTTTTCCGTATTTCCCATTTCAGCAAATGTTTCATTGTATCCTTCGGGAATAAATACAGGATCGTATCCAAAACCGGAATTACCACGTTTGGCTTCAATAATCCGACCTTTTACGATTCCTTCGAACAAATGTTTATTTCCTTTTTCAATTAAGCAGATAGCAGTTCTAAACTGTGCATTACGGTTTGTTTTTCCAGCCATTTCAGTCAGTAACTTCTTCATGTTTGCTTCCGAATCATGGCCTTCACCACCCGCATATCGGGCCGAATAAATACCTGGTGCGCCATTCAGTGCTTCAACCTCCAAGCCTGTATCGTCGGCAAAGCAGTCCAAACCATAGTTTGTATAGATATACGCTGCTTTTAATTCTGCATTGCCTTCCAGTGTATCGGCTGTTTCAGGAATATCTGCATGGCAGTTAATATCATTCAGACTCAGGATTTCTACCTTATCACCCAATATAGCTCTAATTTCCTCCAATTTATGAGCGTTATTGGTTGCAAAAACTAATTTCTTCATAAAATGTATTTCTTTAAAAATCAATTATACAAAAATAAAGAATTAATCCTGAAGGCCAAATAGTCCAAACATATATTACCTGATTATGATTTGCACTCGGCAGCTCTTTTAAGACGCTCTAAATGACAGAACAGTAAATCTCCATTGTTATCGTGTAAATGCATACCGTTCCCTTCACAATAGCGGAAGAATGTGCATGAGGCACAGCTTCCTTTCTTCATCCAGGCACGATCTCTGAAAGATTTGAAACGATGTTCCCATACATACATAAAATCATCCTGATAGATATTACCTTGTGAATAATCAGAACGTATACTTGGGCATGCAGAAATGGAACCGTCAGCTAGTACGGAAGCTACACTGATGCCTGCGTTACATGTATAGAAACTATCACGTACTTCGGCTTCATAACTTCCAAGAAAACCTTCACATCCGTAACTGGCTGTTATTTTTCCTTCCAGGCGTACCTGTTTGATAAATTCCATGAGTCCCATAAAATCTTTGTCTTCTAGTTGGAATTCAGGATAGCGAGCTGCACGGCCTACTGGAAAGATTGTAAATAGCCGCCAGCGGCGGACTCCTGCTTTATAAAGTTCATCTTTCAGCTGTTTGAGATAGGAATAATTCCGACGGTTTACGCAAGTCACTACATCCCATATTATTTCTGTTTGACGACTTAACATGCGAATGGCATTCATGGCACCTTCATGACTTTCAGGATGTCCCCGTAGCCAGTTATGATCGTCGGCAAAACCGTCCAGACTGACAGTGATGGAGTGCAAACCAGCTTCCAGTAAGCTTTGCAGGCGTGAGGCAGTCAGATAAAGGCCGTTTGTTACCATTCCCCACGGATATCCTCGTTGGTATAGTGCCAGTCCTACCTTCTCTAAGTCCTTACGTACCAAAGGTTCACCCCCTGTGATAACGATGCTTACTTCATGTGGATTTACATGAGGAGTTATACTATCTATTACACGCAGGAAGTCGGCAGCAGGCATATCAGGAATATCAGTTGTGCTTTTACAATCGCTGCCACAATGCTTGCAGTGGACGTTACAACGCTGCGTGCACTCCCAGAATAGCTGTTTCAGCGGATGTATTTTCTTTTGATTCTGGCGTATCTGTCGGAATACCTCCAAGGCCAGTCGTTTACGTAAAGAAAGTCGCTCTACCGGTGTTTTCATGATTCTTTTTTATCCAGTTCAAAATCTGCTGTCTGACTGTCACTTCCCTGATACCATCCTTCACCGTTTTCAGGTTTCATTTTTAATAGGGTAGAATCGGCTTTATGAGTTCCCGAAGGATCTTCACATACAACACGTAAATAATCGGATGCTGTCATTTCTTTCTGGTAGACATAATTCCCGTCTTTGTCTGTGTAAACCGTGTCATTATTATACGGCGAAGTTTGTTCTGTCCCATTGTTCGAAATAACGGGTTTTACAATAACTCGTGCACCTTCTATGCTGTTCTGACTTTCTTTGTCTGCTACATTTCCTTTTACTTCATATTTAGCATAAGGAGTACCATATTCTAAAGGAATATCGCCTGATGAATCGCAGGAAGCATATCCTAATAAAGCCAATATAGAAGAGAGAAGACTGTTGAAAACTTTCAACCACTTTGATTTTGATTTTCTTTTCATAATATTTTCCATTTAAAATCCAAACAACGTTGGATAATTCATTAATAATTAACTTTAGTTCTATATCTTTGTATCAGGATGTTAAGAGGAAGCAGGCTCTGCTGAAGAGCAACCTACCAGCAATAAGCATCCTGACGGTACGCAGTAATGCTACTTGGGGAGGCGGCCACACGCCTCTCTTTTTGTATTACTGATATCGTCTGATATGACTAAGAAAACCTGAGCCATAATCCTATGGTAAAACAAACTTTCCACAGCAGACACCACATAATGGGCTGCAAGTTCCTTTATCAGTCAAACCATTAATGAGGGTTACAAACTGTTTTGAGCGGACTCTAAAGCCGCATAGTTATGATAGCATTTCCCTCAAAAGAAAGTTGTTTTACCTTATAGGATTCTGTATCATTTGACAACACACGGTACATATTCCTTTTCTTGTTTGAGTACATAATATATTCTGTTTACAAGCCGTCTGGCAATCTTTATGATCGACTTCTGGGGATTCATACGTTTGCGGTATTCCGTATAGGCTACGGTCATGGCCGGGTCCTTACGTATTGCAATCCATGCAGCTTCCACCAGAAGGCACCGGAGCATGAAATGGCAGCGCACCGTTATGTCTCCTGTGCCGTTACTCTCACCGCTGGAATGGCACATGGGTACCAGACCGATGAAAGAGGCCAGATGGTCTGCATTCTTGAAACGGACAATGTCGTCAAGTTCCACCATCAGGGTGGCGGCTGTTGTAACGCCTATTCCGGGAACTGAAGTCAGAAGGCGTATCGGTTTCTCAAAAGGTGCCTTTCGTGATATTTCACGGATGGCACGTGTCTCCTGAAGAAGCATCTTACGCAAACGCACGAACTGTTCCAGGTGCAGTTCCAAAGTCTTCTTACCATACTCTGTTGAGAGTTCGAGAGAATGCAGCCAGGTCAGGAAACGTTTTGACCAACACCCTATCGAACATCGGGTAAACTCTTCGGGTATCTCCACTCCATGAAAACGAAGCAATGACTTGATTCGGTTTTTCGCACGGGTACTGTCTTTTACTATCAGGTTTCTCATCCTTATCAAAGAGCGCATTTCGAGGACATCTGCCTTGGGAACATATATCCCTTCCAGCGAACCGGAACGCAATTCACGAGCCAGCTTGTTGCAGTCCACGGCATCCGTCTTACGAAGCTTTTCCTTACTCATAGTCGGTACATCGGCAGGATTGACCACGATGTTGGTTATCCCTAAATCCGTCAGCTTCTCGTGTATCCAAAAGCCGCAGAACCCGGCTTCATAAACAGAGAAGTAATTGGCTCCCGGATAATTGCTGACAAGATACTTGTGCAACGCTTCCGGCTCGGGACTTTGGCTGAATCGCTTCAGAACGCTATGCTCTGATAAAATTGCAACCGACCAACTCTTCAGATGGATATCAATTCCTACATAAATATTTTGTCCACTAAAATCTAATTTGTTACTTTGTACGCACTTCATAAGCTATATCGTTATTGGTTAATATTGTTTTTCGTTATACACAAAGTTAACTATAATGGTATAGCTTTTTTTAGTGTTATCTTATGTTATACGTCATTTCCGATTTTAAACATAGGAACTGTTTTTTAAGGTTTCTATTCTATAAATGAGTAAATTACGAATTTACTGCGTAAGATAAGAATTTTTTATATTAATATAAAAAAGAGGTTGCAAAAACTTTTGCAACCTCTTTTTTAGTATCTCTGGTTATTTTACTTTCAGCTTATCAAACCCTTCTCCGTAGACACCAACAACGTTACTTTGCGAAATAAACGCATTAGGGTCAATATCTTTCACAAGACGGAAGATATCCAGCATTTCGCTCTTTTTGGCCAGCACCACTACTACTTTGATTTCCTGTTTGCTATACCAGCCTTGTCCGTCCAGAAGAGTCACACCACGGTTTACCCGTGTGGCAATTCCTTCGGCTATTTCATTATACTTTTTCGAAAAGATAAGGAATTGAACCGATTGTCGGGTACTGTTGATAACATAGTCGATAACGATACTCATAATAAACAGTACGCAGAAGCCGAATAAGACACGACGCCAGTCGTGAAAAATAAAATAGCAGGATGAAATAATGATAATATCGCAATACATCATCATCCGTCCCAGCGTAATATCTTTGTATTTATTGATTATCCAAGCTATGATGTCTGTACCGCCAGTACTTCCATTGTTACAGAATACGATACCGATTCCAAATCCCAATAAACCGGCACCTATCACGCAGGCCATAAAGTCTTGTCCGGGACCCAGCAGTTGAGGAAGGTTGCCTTCGCTGTCTTTGAGAATCATCTGGAATAACCAGAGCAGGAACGTAAGCATGAATATGGCATAAATGGTCTTTATGCTGAATTTCGGACCCAGTATTTTCAGGGCAAATCCCATAAATATGGCATTAATGATGAAATACGAAACCTGTATTTCCAGTCCTGTTGCATAATAAATAATAGCTGCAATACCTGTTACTCCTCCTGTTGTAATTTGGTAAGGCAGCAAAAAAGCAGCCCAGCCAATTGCATAACAGATGAGTCCGAAAGTAATGGCCAGGTAGTCTCTCGACTCCCGGCCTAACTTTTTCTTTAAAAGTGCTTCCATTCAGCAGACATTTAAAGTACGATGTTCACAATCTTCTTCGGAACGATAATTACTTTCTTCGGAGTTTTACCTTCTATCCATTTCTGTGCCTGCTCGTCGTTCATAACAGTGTTCTGAATGGTTTCATTGTCAGCGTCAGCAGGGAATTCCAAAGTAAAACGTGCTTTTCCGTTGAATGAAATGGTATATTTTACGCTGTCTTCTACCAGATAAGCTTCGTTGCAAACCGGCCATTGTGCATCGCAAACCGAACCGTTGTTTCCTAAAGCTTCCCACAGTTCTTCGGCCAAGTGAGGTGCGAAAGGGGCAATCAGTACAATCAGCTCATTCAGAATGGCTTTTTTATTGCATTTCAGGCTGGTCAGTTCGTTCACACAAATCATGAATGCACTGATAGAAGTGTTATAAGAGAATGTTTCAATATCTCCTGTTACTTTCTTAATCAGTTTGTGCAGTGCCTTGAGTTCCTCTTTTGATGGCTCAGCATCTACAGGAAGGAATTCATCTGTACGGCTGTAGAACAATGACCACAGTTTCTTCAGGAAGCGGTGAACACCGTCTATACCGTTGGTATCCCATGGCTTAGACTGTTCAACCGGACCCAGGAACATTTCGTACATACGGAGTGTATCAGCACCGTAACGGTCTACAATCATGTCGGGGTTCACTACGTTATACATAGATTTACTCATCTTTTCAACAGCCCATCCACAGATGTATTTACCGTCTTCCAGGATAAATTCGGCATTGTTGTATTCCGGTCTCCAGTTCTTGAATGCTTCCACATCCAGAATATCGTTCGATACGATATTTACGTCTACGTGGAGCGGAGTTACTTCATACTGGTCTTTCAGTCCCAGTGATACGAATGTATTGGTATCTTTGATACGGTAAACAAAGTTACTTCTACCTTGAATCATACCTTGGTTTACCAGTTTCTGGAACGGTTCTTCTTTTACACTTACCCCCAAGTCGAACAAGAATTTATTCCAGAAACGCGAATAAATCAAGTGACCTGTAGCATGTTCTGTACCTCCCACATACAAGTCTACATTCTGCCAGTACTGGTCAACTTTTTCAGAAACCAGCGCGTTGTGGTTGCGTGGGTCCATATAGCGCAAGTAGTATGCACTAGAGCCAGCGAAACCAGGCATTGTATTCAGTTCGAGCGGGAAGATTGTAGTATTGTTGATAAGAGAGTTTTCTACAACTTCACCTTTTTCTACGTCCCAAGCCCATTTAGTAGCGTGTCCCAATGGTGGCTCACCTGTTTCGGTAGGCAAGAATTTAGCTACTTCAGGCAACTCCAGAGGAAGCTTGCTTTCGTCAATCATGTAAGGCATACCGTCTTTGTAATATACCGGGAACGGTTCTCCCCAATAACGCTGACGGCTGAAAATAGCATCACGCAGACGGTAGTTCACTTTCACACGTCCCATGTTGTGCTCTTTCACATATTTCTTAGTTGCGGCAATTGCTTCCTTGATAGTCAGTCCGTTAAGGGTTAGGTCGCAATAAGGTGTTACACCAGCCTTTGGAGAGTTGCATACGATACCTTCTTTAGCATCGAAGCTTTCTTCGCTCACGTCGCAACCTTCTACCAGCGGTACGATAGGCAGGTTAAAGTGTTTGGCAAAAGCGTAGTCGCGGCTATCGTGAGCAGGAACAGCCATGATGGCACCTGTACCATAACCAGCCAGTACATAGTCGCTAATCCAAACCGGAACAGCTTCGCCTGTGAAAGGATTGATAGCATACGAGCCACTGAATACACCTGTTACGCGGCGGTCTGAGATACGTTCGCGCTCAGTACGTTTCTTAGTGCGGTCCAGATAAGCTTCTACTTCAGCTTTCTGAGCTTCTGTTGTCAGTGCCGGAACCAGTTCACTTTCCGGAGCCAGTACCATGAATGTTACACCAAACATTGTATCGGCACGGGTAGTGAAGATGGTGAATTCCAAATCGCTGTCTTTTACCTTGAAGCGCACTTCAGTACCTTCCGAACGGCCAATCCAGTTGCGCTGAGTTTCTTTCAGTGAATCGGTCCAGTCGATGTTGTCCAGCCCGTCCAGCAAGCGCTGTGCATAAGCCGAGACACGCAAGCACCACTGACGCATTTTCTTCTGTACTACAGGATAACCGCCACGTTCGGAAACACCGTCTACAACTTCATCGTTAGCCAGAACAGTACCCAAAGCCGGACACCAGTTTACCATTGTTTCACCCAAATAGGCAATACGGTAGTTCATCAGGATTTCTTGCTGTTCTTTTTCCGATTTGCTGTTCCACTCTTCAGCTGTGAACGAAAGTTCCTCACCGCAGGCTACATCCAAACCTTCTGTACCTTTGGTTTCAAAGGTTTTTATCAGTTCCGAAATAGGCTTTGCTTTTGCACAAGTGTTGCAATAGAAGCTGTTGAACATTTTCTGGAATGCCCACTGTGTCCAGTGATAATATTCCGGGTCGCAAGTACGGATTTCGCGGTTCCAGTCAAAGCAGAAGCCAATTTTATCCAGCTGTTCACGATAACGGTTGATATTGTTTACCGTTGTAATAGCCGGGTGCTGTCCTGTCTGGATAGCATACTGTTCTGCCGGCAGTCCGTATGCATCGTATCCCATCGGATTCAACACATTATAGCCGTTCAAGCGTTTGTAGCGTGCATAAATGTCGCTTGCTATATATCCTAGCGGATGTCCTACATGTAGTCCGGCTCCCGATGGGTAAGGGAACATGTTAAGTACATAGAATTTCTTTTTCGATTCATCTTCGGTCACCTGATAGGTTTTGTTTTCTACCCATCTTTGTTGCCATTTCTTTTCGATCTCCCTGAAATTATACTCCATAGCGATGCTAAATTGTTAATATATTGTTTATAAGTTTATACTATTATATATAGGCCTACAAAGATAGTGAAAGTTAATAGGATACCGCTTTTTTTTATAACGAAAAGTTAATATAAAGGGATATTATTGATAAAGTTATCACCAATGTTAATAACAAAAGCGGAAAACTTGTTTATAACTTCAGTCGTTGAAACAAGTCTTCCGCTTTCGTATTTTGTGCTAGTATGTACGTCACTTATCGGGTAAAGTCGCCCCAGTTAGTGAGTCGCATATCTCCGTCTTTCAGGAACACCTGATGCATGCCCAGCGCAGCCGACAGGCAGTGGCTGGTCTGTCCCTTATTGGATATTTTGAGGTAATCCCATAACAGATTTTTATAATCCGGATGAGCACAGTTTTCAATAATAGCTTGTGCACGTTCCATCGGACTCTTGCCTCTCAGGTCGGCAATACCTTGTTCGGTAATGATTACATTCACCGAGTGTTCGCTGTGGTCCAGATGAGAAACCATCGGTACGATAGAGCTGATGCAACCTCCCTTAGCGGTCGACGGACACGAGAATATCGAAATGTATGCACTGCGGGTAAAGTCGCCCGAACCTCCGATACCGTTCATCATCTTCGTACCGCAAATGTGAGTAGAGTTTACGTTGCCGTAGATATCAGCTTCGATGGCAGTATTCATGGTGATGACACCGATGCGGCGCACAACTTCCGGGCAGTTTGATATTTCGGAGGGTCTCAATACCAGTTTGTGGCGGAAAAAGTCCATATTTTCGTAAATGTCGTCCAGGCAGTCGTTGGTTACGCTCAGCGAACAAGTACTTCCGAACTTGACGCGTCCTTCTTTAATCAGCTTGATAACTGAATTCTGGATAACCTCCGTATACATTTCGAAAGGCGGAATGCTTGCATCTTTTCCCAAGGCACTTAATACGGCATTGGCGATGTTTCCTACACCAGACTGAAGAGGAAGGAAGGTAGAGGGGATGACACCGCTTTTTAAGTTGGCAGCCAGAAAGTCGGCTACGTTCTGACCTATTTTGTCGGTAATCGGGTCTGGGTCATGGAAACCTCGGGCTTCATCTTTCATATTTGTTTTAACGATACCTACAATTTTTGCTGGGTCTACTTGTATGTAAGGCAAACCGATACGGTCGCTGGGATGCACAATCGGGACAGGACGGCGGAAAGGAGGTCTTTCCATTTCGTATAAATCGTGAATACCGATAAGTGATTTGCTGTGAGCTTCGTTCAGTTCGATGATAATTTTGTCTGCCAGACGTGCTACAGTAGGTGTAATACCCACGCCGGCTGTCAGATAAATCCGTCCGTCTTCTGTTATTTCGCAAGCTTCGATAATCGCGGTATTAATATGTCCCAGGAATCCGGAACGGATACGCTGTGCTACCTGTGAAAGATGAATATCTGTATAGTTGATTTCCCCGGCATTTACAGCTTTTCTAAAATCACTGTTTGTTGTATAAGGAGCGCGGAAATGGATGGCTTTGGCTCTAGTAAGCTCACCGTCGCAAGAATCGCCAGTCGAAGCACCTGTAATAAGTCCTATCTGGAAAGGGCGGCCTTCGGCATGTTCCTTTTCTGCAATACGTGCCAGTGCGGCTGTGACAGCTTTCGGGCTACCTGCCGGTGTAAATCCGCTCAAGCCAATAATTTCCCCGTCTTTGATTAATGAAGCAGCTTCTTCTGCTGTGATGTAACAATAGCTCATAGTATTAAAAATGTGTTTATCAAGTTAGTATTTCAATATTTTCTTTGGAATATTTCCGAATAGATAAAAGCTTTGCGAGCATCATTTTTACTCTTTAGGCGTACAGATATTTTTTCTGTTTTCTGTTGAGGTGTGCTTTTTTCTTCAGCTTTTGGGGTGTATATATTCGATGGGTTTTCTTTTTTGTCTGCATAGATCCACTCTTTTTGGGGAGTATCGTCCGATATTTGTACGTCTGGTTCTATAGAATCAGAAACTTCATTTTTTCGGGCCTGTTTTTTCATTTCGATTACAACAGCAAATGATACCGCAATGATAAATATGATAATTTGTACTATTTCCATAATGATATAT
>USQO01000042.1 GCA_900556845.1 uncultured Bacteroides sp.
TGTTTCCACCCGATCCCCGTCAGGAGAAAGACTCCGGCCTTCCTGAACTGGTGGAGGAGATATGCCATGCCATCGGTCTGGAGGAATCCGATACCGAGCGGTAGCGGATGATAGGATACAGACACCTTGAATAAGGGCTTTTAGCCTAAGATAAAGTAAGATAATTGCATGATAATAAGTTTTTTACAGATGTGACTTCTCCTATAAAAGCATTACCTTAGTAGTGTAATGTGCGCCAAGAGGTCACACAAGTAATTGTTCAGCATCGTGTCTGAACCTATTGTTCCATCAATAGTAGCCTGAAGAGGCGTACGTGACTGGCAACGGTCGGGTGCGAAGCCCTCTTGACAACGACGTTCCAACCTAAGCATCATAGGCGAAGAATGTCAAAGCTGACTGATATGAGTAACCTAAGTGAATCGCCGTACCATCGTGACTATGAATTAGCTCACGGATATTTATGGGCCATTCCAAAAGGCAAGCAGTCAGGATAGTACGCTGTTACATCGTGCTACACGGATGTCGCACTGCTGGTGGATAGGCGGAGTCTAAGTCGGTCGTCAGTTATTTGTGCGAAACTTGGTAAGCCCGTATCTCTCCCGTCAGCCAATAACCGATGGGTGGCCAATTGTAAGAGCGGCCGAATGAGGTGCGGGTAAAGGATTGTGGAGAAAGCGAATGCCATGGTGTAATGCCCTGGATAAAGGTTTCAACGTCACCCTACGCGAAAGCGGGCAGACTTCCACAGGGTAATTCTTTGTGAAACGAATTGTAGAACTTCAAGTATAAAGAAACAGCAAAGGAACAAGGCGCAAGCCGAGTGTGCATCTTCAGCCGGACGCAAAACCGTGTGGAAAGGAATAGACTTCGCACGATGCGAACGTAAGGTATCAATCGTTCACTGACTGCTATGTTCGGTATTAATGCAGACTGAATCCTTAATCATTTATCCAAACTCTTGAAATATCAAAGCCTGATTTAAGTGCAGATAACTGATAGAGTTTGGATAAATGGAAAGTTTGAATAAAATACATTATTATCAATTTCTACAGATATTTTTCCTTGCGCTCACACCCCACTGCATATTTGAGAAAACAGAATGATTTAACATACTATTTTTCATATCCAATCTTTTTTAATACTCCCCATGATAATACTCACTATAAAAAGTCCAATCGAATAATTTTACGCGGTGATAAATGAAATTAATAGAAAGCGATTACCTTTGAAGAAAAAGTCTGTAATTTGGTCAAGAGAAAAGTACAATAGGTCAAAACATGGATATTATAATTCGCTTTATTTGCACTACCATTTTAAATCTAATTGTATTAATCCTTATTATAAACTTTAATATCTGCACTATGAAGAGAAAAGTACTATTAAGCACATTGTTTCTAATACTACATTTCACTGTAGCATTAGCACAGCAAGTAACTATTTCAGGGCAAGTGTTGGATGAGAAGAGTGAACCTCTTATCGGTGCCACGATAAATATCGAAGGTACCACCAATGCAGTAATCACCGATTTAGAAGGAAAGTTCACGATAAAAGTACTTCCTTCTGAAAAACTGGTCATCAGTTATCTGGGATATAAGCCCAAAACTATCACTATCGGAAAGAACCGAAGATTTGATATCATTCTAGACCCTTCAGTCACAGAGATGGATGAGGTGGTTGTTGTAGGCTATGGTAGCCAGCGAAAAAGTGATATTGCAACCGCCGTTGCTTCTGTGAATATAAAAGATATTGTAAACAGTAGTTCTACGCAGACGTTGCAAGCACTACAAGGCAAAATCAGCGGAGTACAGATTATCCCCACAGACGGTTCATTGTCAAGCGGAATGACTTTCAGAATCAGAGGTGTCAACTCCGTCACAGGAGGAACCCAGCCTCTCTTCGTCATTGATGGTGTACCAATGCCTACTCAACAGATCACCAATGAAGATACCGAAACGGTAAACAATCCTCTGCTGGGACTGAATCCAAATGATATTGAATCCAATTTGAATTATTGGAATCCTCGTCCTATCAAAAAGGATAATCCATATTTGACCGTCCAAAGGAAGCTCTCTCCACAGACTGTGGAGGATTTCGCCAATAGACTGTTCATCTACCAGGTAGGAAAAAACAATCATATCGGCTTTCCATTCCGCAAACCCTCCCAGATGGAAATCCTTAACTTTGAAATGAGGAACTATTTTGCAGAGACCAATACCAATTATAAAGCCTTTGCCACGGGTGGTGACAAGGCACAAAGCTGTTGGATGGCCAATTTTGTTCCTTTTGACAAGGTTACAGACATATATCTCTTTGAATCCGCTATTGACGCAATGAGTTTCTACGAAATAAACCATTATACTAAAGAAACCACATGCGCATTCATAAGCACGGGGGGATATGTCACCAAATCCCAAATAGAGAATATAAGCCGTATATTCCCATCTGATAAGGTAAAGTGGAATTGTTGCTATGACAATGATGCCAGCGGTAATGGTTTTGACATCACCACAGCATATTATCTCAAAGGTGAGGAATGTAAAGCTTTTGCAAGGACCAACACTGGAGACACATATAAGACCATCTATTTAAGTTTCCCGGATGGAAACACACAGACCTTCAAAGAAGATGCATTTTCCTCCGGCGAGTATCTTAAACAACATGGTATAGACAATGTAAATATCATCAAACCTTCACGGTACAAAGATTGGAATGAGCTTCTTGTCTATTACAAAAGATTTGATTTGAACCTGGGTCCAGGAATGAAATTCATCCCGGCTATCGAAAAGACCATATCCCAACTGAATCTAAGAGGATATGAACAATTGGCCAATAGTATCAGTTCTTCCACAAAAGAACTGGTGGATTCTCTGCTTGAGCAAGCCAATTACTGCATTTCCGCACCTCTTGCCGAGAGCGGCGCTTATACTCTTATGGTAGACTGTAATATCTTCATGGGGCTGGACACGATGGTACCGGTACCAAGCAACTTATATGTTATAGAAAAGTGCACGCAAAAAAAGATATCGGCACATGCCATAAATGAATTTCTTAAAAAAGAATATATAAACATTTTTAGAGACATGAGTTCATCTGATTTCAAAAATTTTCTAGAGAAAGACATCCTAACTTATACAAAGGGTGCTGTAGAAAAGAATTTTGAGAAAGTGATATTGACTTTCGGATGGAGCCTTAAACCTTCAATTCTAAAAAAAAAGAGTTTTGACTTAGAACATGGTATATAGCATAACAATACAGCATGATACCATAATAGTAGCTGTTTCAAGCAGACATGTTGTCACAATTCCTGCCAGGTTTAATGGAATGATTCTCGGGCTTTGGAACTTGATACAGATTTTCGTTGCCTACTGTAATGAGAATCCGAATTGGGTGAGTAATGTCCGGTCACTGTGGGGTGACCGATTCAAATAGGGACAGGTATGGAACGGATGCCTATTCATGCCCCTATTATAGCTGACACATGGACTTTTATACATTCTTGCACTTTTTAAGTGGGTAAAAAAGTACTATTTGTATTTTATACAAAAAATTGTTTGCTTAATGAAATGGAACATACATTGCCAATGATATTTAATACCTATATATAGGTATTAGATGCGTTTTTATACCAAAAAAATGGTATTTTTATAATCTTTTGTAATATCTAATTTTGCGTCCTAAAATAGATCTTTTATCGAAGAGAGATACAGTTTCCTTATATTTGAACTGGGGCTTCTGTAAAGTGCGATAAATATGAGGCTGGAACGGAGCTATCAGAAGAATTTTGGAGAAAATCCGTTTTTTAACTTAGTTAGATCTATCAATGAAAATATAAGTATTTATCTGCGTTGTATTAAGATATAGCATATCAGAACTACAACCATCCCGTTTTTTATTTAGATTTGCAGTTTGCTTTTAATCACTCAAGATCCGTATTACTATGTATGGAACTTAAATAAAGTACTAATATATATTGGATTTTCCTAAATATAATGCAGTTGCTATATTGTTAGACAACAGACGGTTGAGGTCTGTGAGATTATGCAACGGCACCAACAAAAACAACATGTATTTTTAATAATTTTAGTTTTGTTACACACAATGGTTTGTTTTAATTTAAAATTTACATATAATTTTGCATTATTAATAAATATGATGTTACTTATGAAAAAAGGTATTTTGGGGTGTAATATTATATACTTGTTTATACTTATTTGCATAGGAATTGCCCTCCCTATCAAATCGCAAAACAATTACAAAGTAAAACTTACAGGCACTGTTTATGAGTACGACCACAACAACAAGCGTTTGCCTTTAGAATTTGCAGCTGTGTCTATTCCTGAAATTGCACTAGGGACAACCTCTGATGAAAATGGTAGATACATACTGGAAAACGTACCTACTGGTAAAATTCGTATGCAAATTCAATATTTGGGCAAAGTCTCCATTGACACCTTAATAAATGTAAATAAGGATTTGGTTCTTAATTTTACAATGAGGAATGAGGATTTTAAGTTGAAAGAAGTTACAGTAACTGCAACCAACAGCCGTTCAGGCAAATCCACATCTTCTCACATTTCCCGCTCTGCTATGGACCATATGCAAGCGACCAGTTTATATGATGTAATGTCATTGATGCCAGGTGGAATTTCACAGAATCAAGATATGAGTTCGGCACAACAGATTAACATCCGTCAAGTTTCCAGTTCCAGTGGTCCGGAAGCTCCGATGAATGCTATGGGCACCGCAATAATTCGTGATGGTGCCCCCATCTCAAATAATGCTAATCTATCTGCGATGAGCCCTACGGTATTAAGTGGTACGGAAACACCCGCTTCATTGGCCGGAGGTGCCTCGCCGGCTGGTGGAACCGATGTTCGTAGTATTTCTACTGAAAATATAGAGTCTATACAAATCGTTCGTGGTATCCCTTCTGTTGAATATGGTGATCTGACCTCAGGAGCAGTAATTATTAATACAAAAGCTGGTCGTGAGCCGCTACGTGTCAAAGCAAAAGCCAATCCCAATATCTATCAGGTGTCTATGGGAACCGGTTTTGAACTTGGAAAAAAGAAAGGCGCTTTAAATGTAAGTGCAGATTATGCTTATAATACGAATAATCCAATATCCAGTTACCAGCACTATCAGCGTGCCACAACAAAGTTGCTCTATTCAAATACTTTCTTTAATAATAAGTTACGTACCAATTCCAGCTTTGATTTTATTTATGGTAAGGATCAACGTGAACGTAATCCTGATGATGAACAAACTAAAACAGCTTCGGAAGGCCGCGATATAGGTTTTACTTTGAATACCAATGGTACATGGAATATAAATAAGGGCTGGTTAAAAACACTACGCTATGTATTGTCAGGTACGTATATGGATAAAGACAGTTATTATGAAACCGTATACAGTTCTGCTACATCTCCTTATTCCATGACCACTACAAACGGTGCGGTACTTAGTAACTTTGCAGGTCAGCATATCTATGATGCCAATGGTAATCAAATTACTAATTTTGGACCGGAAGACATAAATCATTATGCTGTTTATCTACCAAGCAGCTATTTGGGACACTATGAGATCGATAGTCGTGAAGTTAATTTGTTTGCTAAAGTGACGAGTTCTCTATTCAAGGCGAGCGGTCATGTAAACAACCGCATCTTGATTGGTGCGGATTTCCGGAGTGACGGTAACGTTGGTAAAGGAAAAACTTATGACCCAAGTACTCCTCCTTATCGTAGTCAATACGGTCATAATTCATCTTTCCGTCCACGTAACTATAAGGATATTCCTTTCATTAACCAATTTGGTGCATATGTGGAAGATAATTTCAAATGGTCCATAAGCGGTACGCATGATTTGAACATTCAGGCTGGTGTGCGTTATGATCATACCTCAGTAGTAGGAGGCATTTTCTCGCCACGTGTAAATGCATCCATTGATTTGATTCCGAATCTATTAAGTCTTCAGGGAGGTTACGGTATTGCTGCAAAGATGCCTTCTCTTCTCTATTTATATCCAGAAAATGCATATTTTGAATATATCAATATAAATGAGCTTACCAATGAAAATATTCCGGAAAGCCAGCGCTTGTTTATGACTACCACAGAAGTTCGGCAAGTAGATAACTCAGATTTGAAGATTGCCCAAAATCATAAAGCAGAAGTCGGTTTTAATTTACGAGTGGGTAAAACCAATCTGAATGTAATAGCTTATAAGGAGCGTCTGAAGGATGGTTATGTAATGAGCCAAACCTTCAACACCTTCAATACATTTATCTACAATGAATACCAGCGCACAGAAAACGGGATAGAGCTTAGTAGTAGCCTACCGGTATTGTCTACTTATGCAAAACCAACTAATAATTTAAATATAGAAACTAAAGGTTTAGAATTTGATTTGAATATCGGACGTATTGATGCTATCCGTACGGCCTTCCAAATAAATGGCTCATGGATGCGTACTAAGAGTTGGCGTCAGGGTTATAGCTTCTATGACAATAGCGAAGATGCTGCTTCAGCCCGTAAACCGGTGGCCATTTATTCTCAAGAAGGCAATGCAAGTTACAAACAACAATTTGTAACGACTTTACGTGCCACTCACAATATCCCGCGTATCGGTTTTGTTGTTACGATGACAGCACAAGCTATTTGGCAGCAGTCTAATTGGAATACATTTGGAAACGATTCTATACCTGTGGGCTATTTAGCATTGGAAGATGCGTCTGTAAATATGTTTCCCAAGGGGAAATATACCACTACCCAGCAAGTAAAGGATGCAGGATATGGATATATGTTGAATAATGTAAGTCATAATAATGCTATAAAAGAATCATACAGTCCTTATTTTTGTTTTAACTTGAATGTAACTAAAGAAATTAGCAATATGCTACGTGTTTCTTTCTTTGCCAACAATATGTTCAGAAGTTATCCGCGCAGAGAATCCAAACGTAATCCGGGTTCATATATTCAATTGAATAACCGATTTTTCTTTGGGCTGGAATTATCACTCACTTTATAATGTTTAGGAAGTTATGAAAAAATATTTAATATATTTGTTTACATTGGCAAGTACCCTTTTGATAGGATGCGATTCGTTCAGGGACATGTCTGGCACAGCAGAAGTGAATCCTATCACAGTGGATGTATATTTGGATATTACCGTTGAAAATATATCCACACTGAAAGATCTGACTGTAAAGTTCGACAATTACGATGAAGATTTACATTATGTAAAAGAAGTAACTGATAATAGTGTGAAAGTTGACGGAATTATCCCCGGAATTTATTCGGTAACAGTATCCGGTACAGCGATCGATACAGAAAACAATGAATACTACATCAATGGCAATTCTGTAAATGCGGCATTATTTAAGCATGGTAGCGCATTGAATATTGAAGTACAAGGGCTTAAAGTGAGCCCATTAATATTCAAGGAGATTTATTATTGCGGTAGCCGTCCGGAAAAAGGAGGAGTCTATTTCCGAGACCAGTTCTATGAGATATACAATAACTCTGCTGACATTTTGTATTTGGACGGTATTTATTTCGCAAATTTAACTCCGGGTACAGCTACCACTAAATTACCTATTTGGCCGGAAGCGGACGGTAATAATTATGCATATGGAGAACGTGTGTGGAAATTTCCAGGAAATGGAACCGAATATCCGTTAGCGCCAGGTGAATCTTGCATCATTTCTCAATTTGCCGCTAACCATCAGTTGGACATCTATAACCCTCAAAGTCCTATAGACGGCAGTAGTTCTGAGTTTGAGTTTAATATGAATAATCCAAACTTCCCTGACCAGGCAGCTTATGATATGCAACATGTTTTCTACCAAGGAAAAGCAGAGATGGGAAGTATACCACAATATTTGACATCCGTATTCGGAGGTGCTTATGTGATTTTTCGTGTTCCTGAAGGAGAAGCTTGGGATCCGGTCAACGATGAAAATATGAAGACAACAGATCTTAGCAAACCGAACAGCAATGTTTATTATGCAAAAATACCTATTAAATATGTATTGGATGCTGTTGAAGCAGTAAACAATGAGTCAAAGATGAATGCAAAACGTGTCCCCGGTGTACTTGATGCAGGTATTACTTGGGTAGGAGCTACTTATTGCGGTTTAGGTATTGCTCGCAAATTGTCCACAGACGAAGAAGGTAATCCTATTATTCGCGAAGAAACAGGTACATATATATATCAGGATACAAACAACAGTACGGATGACTTTGAACGTGGCGTTGTTCCTGTAATGCGTCGTAATGGAGCAAAAATGCCTTCATGGAATCACACATTGTAATAATTAACTAAAAAGACAGAACAATGAAAAAACAATATATGAACTATATGAAAAGCTGCCTGCTGGTAATGATAGCCTGCCTTGTAAGTATGGTGGGAGCGGCACAGGGCTTCTCTCCCGCCGCTATGGAACAATTGAAAACAAGACGACTATGGTCTCATTCACAGAATGCTGCCGGTATGCCATTCGATGATATTCAGAATTATTCGAATGTTATATTGGGATATGACTTACAGGACGGAAACTATTGCCGTCCGCAAGAGGGGCAGAAAGAGGCTATCGTAGGTGTATCCAGTGAAGGCTTTATCAATCTGAAAAATGCATATGTGTGGGGAGCATTTAATTTTGCACAAAAAAATCTGACAGATGCCGGATATAACGCCTCCATTGCCGATCCATTCAGGGGAATGCCTTACTATGTCGCAGACCAGCACTTAAGCAAATGGAGAAATCAATATTACGATCTGAAGTTTCGTGCAGCTACTCCTTTACTTGGTAATCATTGGGCATTGGGGTTGGAAGGTAATTATGTAGCTACATTAGCTGCCAAACAGCGCGACCCGCGTGTGGATACCCGTTTTTATACGCTGGGACTGACGCCGGGGATTACTTACAAGTTGAATAATTCACACAAGTTTGGTGCAAGTTTCAAGTATAGTTCTATCAAGGAAGACTCAAGAATGAGTAATGTCAACTCTTATGTGGATCAGGACTATTATATATTATACGGTTTGGGAACAGCCATAAAAGGAATAGGCAGCGGTGTAACCAGCAATTATATTGGAGACCGTTTCGGTGGAGCTCTCCAGTACAACTTCAGTATGCCCTCTTTCAATTTACTGCTTGAGGGCAGTTACGATGTAAAAGCGGAAACTGTTCAGCAGAGCTATACGACTCCTAAAAAAATAGCCGGTGTAAAAGATAAAACTGCTCATGTTTCTTTAACGATGATTCAGGAAGGAAAGGACTATACCAATTATATGAGAACCACATATACAAATCGTAACATCGATGGTATTCAGTATATTTCTCAACGCGATAACTCTGAATCACAAAGTGGCTGGGTGGAATTATATAATAACATCCGTTCTACGTACAAGGCACAAACCGCTTCTCTTAATTATGCATTAAGCAGAAACCGCGGGAATGAATATAGTTGGAAAGCAGAATTAAATGTGAATTATACCAAGCAAGACGATGAATATTTAATGCCTAATTCTGTACAGAATGCAGAAAATTTATCTTTAGGCTTAGGTGGCAAAAAAAATTTTGTTTTAGGCAATAGTTTGAATCGCAGGCTTTTAATAGATGTTCATGTTGCGTATAACAATAATCTGGGAGGTGAATATGTATATGGTGGCAGCCATGCAGACTATCCAACTGTAACCGAATTACAACAAGGGCTGACTAATTATTATACCTGTGATTACTATCGTATTGGCGGGTCGATAACGTATTCGCAACAAGTCAGAGAAAACAGACGTATGAACTTATTTGCAAAAGTTGTATTCGATCGTGTAAATACCTCTGACTATGATTATGATGGGCGTACTCATTTATCGATAAGTTTAGGATGTAATTTTTAATGCTACATAACGAAATCTATATTACAAAACATGCGTAAATTAATAACTGGAAGTTTGATGCTCTGCAGCATATTATCTCTGCGGGCACAGACATTTGTTAAACCGGCTGTGAAAGTAAAGGACACCTCTTTTGCTGTAATTACAGATAAAGGGACATTTCAGGCTTGTGAAGCCGAGCTTAAAGCCTATCAGGAGATTCTAGGAATGGAAGGGTTGCCTACGTTCATCGTATACAATGAATGGAATAAACCGGAAGATGTAAAGAAAGTTATTGTTAAGCTCTACAAAAAGGATAAATTGGAAGGAGTGGTATTTGTCGGTGATATCCCTATTCCAATGCTCCGCAAAGCCCAGCATATGACTTCCGCTTTTAAAATGGATGAGAAAAACAATGACTGGAGAGATTCTTCAGTGCCCAGCGACCGTTTCTACGATGATTTCGACCTACAATTCGATTTTTTGAAACAGGACAGTGTCGAAAATAATTTCTTCTATTATAATTTGGCTATAAAATCTCCACAGCAAATTCGGTGTGACATATATTCTGCACGTGTCAAAGCTGTTGATAACGGCGAAGAACCGCATGCGCAAATCAGCCGCTATTTTAAAAAAGTGGTGGCTGAGCACCAGATAAACAATAAATTAGACCAATTCTTCTCCTATACAGGTGATGGCTCTTACTCTAACTCATTGACTGCATGGACACCGGAAACCTTTACTATTCGCGAACAAATGCCGGGCGTATTCGATAAAGAGGGACGGGCCCGTTTCATCCGTTATAATTTCAGCGATTATCCCAAGGACGATGTCATTAATATGCTGAAACGCACAGATCTGGACTTGTCTATTTTTCATGAGCATGGTATGCCCGAACGTCAATATCTTTCCGGTAGTCCCGCTACTAATAGGTGGAATGCTCATGTAGATGCAATGAAGTACTATTATCGTGGTTTAGCGCGTAGAAAGCAAAACAACAAAAAGTCTTTCGACGAAATGCTGGATATGATGAAAAACACATACGGTTTGGACACTACTTGGATTGCAGGCTATGATGATCCCAAAGTAATTGCAGAAGATTCTTTACTAGACCTGCGCACCGGTATTATCCTGTCGGAAGTTACAGAGTTTAAGCCTAATAGCCGTATGGTAATTTTCGATGCATGCTATAATGGTGATTTCCGGGAAAAAGATTACATTGCCGGACGTTATATCATGTCGGAAGGAAAATGCGTAACTACTTTTGCCAATTCAGTCAATGTACTGCAAGATAAAATGGCAAACGAGATGCTCGGCCTGTTAGGTATGGGAGCACGAGTGGGGCAATGGGCTAAATTGACGAATATTCTCGAATCGCACATTACCGGTGACCCTACTCTACGTTTTCAATCTATCAATGAGGTAGATGCCAATGCTTTGTTCAAAGAACCATATAGCGAGTCCCGCATGTTGGAGTTATTACAGTCGCCCTATGCCGACATACAGAATTTTGCTTTGCACAACCTTTATCGCAATGACTATCCGGGTATTTCTGATTTATTAAGAAAAACTTTTGAAACTTCCTCGTTCATGATGGTACGTTTCACCTGCTTGGCATTGCTTGAGAAGATTAGTGACAAAAACTTCCGGGAAGTCTTACACTTGGCCATTACGGATTCCTATGAATTTATTCGTCGCACCTCTGTTCGTATGATGCAACATGTGGGACTGAACGAGTATGTTTATCCGCAAATCAAAGCCTATGTAGAAGACAACCTATCCGAGCGTGTGGCATTTAATGTGAGTTTGGGGCTTCAAGTCTTTGATCAGGCAGCCGTACAGGCGGCAATTGATAAAGTAATGGCTGAGACCTATGTGTTGCAAGACAAGGAGGAGATGCGTAAGGTTTTGGAGAATGCCAATAATAGTCGTAGCATGCAAAAAGAGTTATTAAGCAAAGAAACTTCCGAACGTTGGCGCATCCTTTATTGCAATTCTCTGAAAAATCATATGGCACATGCCTGTGTAGACGGCCTCTTGGCTTTACTTACCGACTCCAGTGAAAGTGAAAAGCTAAAAACCTGTTTATTGGAGGCTTTTGCTTGGTTCACTCATTCTTATCGGAAGCCTGACATCCTTCGGGTATGCGATCAACTGAGAAAAGATAAGAGCTTATCCGAGAACCTTCGTGAAGAAGCCGACCGTACATATTACAGACTTAAAAATTAATTGGCCATGATTAAAAAAATAATATATCTGGCATTTCTTTTGCCATTGGCAGGAAATGCACAAACAACAGTCATAAAGCCATTGGTCAAACAACCTACCGCTTTTGCTATCATAACAGATAACCAAACTTATGCAAATACCAAAGATGCCATGCATCAGTACAAAACTGCGGTTGAAGATGATGGTTTGGCAACTTATCTGATCAGCGGTGACTGGCAAAATCCAGATCAAGTCAAACAGATAATCATCAAAACATATCAAGAATGCCCTTCATTGGAAGGTCTGGTTTTAATCGGCGATGTGCCTGTCGCATTGGTACGTAATGCGCAACACATGACTACTGCATTCAAAATGAATGAGAAAGCCTTTCCTTGGGATCAGTCTTCCGTACCTACCGACCGCTTTTATGATGATCTGAACTTAAAGTTTGAGTTCATCAGGCAAGACTCAGTAAATCATCAGCATTTCTACTACAAATTGACAGAAGACAGTCCCCAGCGGCTAAATCCTACTTTCTATTCAGCTCGTATCAAGTATCCGGAAAAAAAGGAAGGGGATAAATATGCGGCCATTGCCTCATATCTGAAGAAAGCTGCTGCTGCCAAGGCAGATAAGCATAATCAATTAGATCGGGTATTCTCATTCAATGGTGCTTCTTACAATTCCGATTGCCTGATTGTATGGATGGATGACGAAAAAGCTTATATGGAGAACTTTCCATTAGCTTTTGGTCGTCAAATGGGATTCAAACATTGGAACTTCCGAATGAAACACCCTATGAAATATAAGTTATTCAGCGAATTGCAACGAAAGGACCTTGACTTATTTATGTTTCATGAACATGGAATGCCAACAGGGCAGCTTATTAATGATGAATTGGCATGCACTGATTTCAATAATCGTTATAAAATGTTGAAGAGTACACTTTATAATGCAGTCATGTCCCATGTTGGAAAACGTGACAAAGACACCTTACGTATTCAGATGCAGGAAAAACGACAAGTGAATGAGGTGTTTTTTAAAGACCTGGACAATCCTAAGTTCTGGGAAGCAGACTCTCTTCACTACGCTGATGAACGTATCGTAACGGAAGATTTAATGAAGAGAAATCTTTCCACTAATCCGAAGATGATAATGTTTGATGCGTGCTACAACGGTTCTTTTCACGAAAACGACTATATAGCAGGACAATATATCTTTAATGACGGTCAGACATTAGTAGCACAAGGAAATACCCGTAACGTATTGCAAGACCGCTGGACTATTGAAATGATTGGTTTGTTGTCCCATGGTGTACGAGCCGGGCAATACAATAAGCTAATCGTATCACTTGAAGGTCATTTGTTTGGTGATCCCACTTTCCGTTTTGCTCCTATCGAAGCCAATACTTTAAGTACCGATATAACAATACACAAAGATGACAAAGCCTATTGGAAGAATTTGTTAAACAGCCCATACGCTGATGTACAAAGTTTGGCCATGCGTATGCTGGCTGACGCCGATACCCAAAAGGAATTATCTCCGTTGCTCCTGAAGAAGTACCGGGAAAGTGGCTTCAATACGGTTCGTATGGAAGCTATCAAGTTGTTGAGCCGTTATCAGGACGACAACTTCATCGAAGCATTACGCGAAGGTTTGAACGATACTTATGAAATGGTAGCTCGCCAAAGTGCCATTTATGCTGGATTTGTAGGTGACGATTCCTTATTGCCCGCTATTGTGGAAGCATTGGTCGAACATAATGAACGCTTACGCGTACAAATGAGTGCCAACAAGGCTTTAAGCCTTTATCCGAAAGAGAAAGTAGAAAAGACAATAGAAGACTTTTATGCAAAAGTTGACCGTTTGAATGAAAACGAAGAGAAAAAACGATTACTAAGAAGCCTGGAAAGAATGTTTGTACAAGAGGCAAAAGTCCATCAGACCTTGATGGATGTAGCTGCACCGGAAGCAAAACGTATCAGTGCAATCCGCAATGTGCGTAACTATACATTCCATTTCCACGTGGATGATTATTTGAATGTAATTCGTGATGCCGGTAATCCACAGGAAGTACGTGTAGTAATGGCCGAAGCATTAGGTTGGTTTACTAATTCTGTACAACGGCCACACATTCTTGAAGAAATAAAGAAGATGCAACAAACAGCCAATCTTCCGGAAGATTTAAAAGCAGAGCTTGAACAGACAATCAAAAGATTAAGTTTATAAATATGAATAAATACATCCTTTTGGCAATTACCGCTTTGTGCTTACAGGATATGCAGGCGCAAACAGTTGTACATCCTAGTATAAAAACAAAGACTACTTTTGCAATTGTAGTCGATCAGAAAAGTTATGATGAAGCGAAAAGTGAAATTGATGCTTATCGTACCAGTATAGAAAAAGAAGGTTTAGGTACTTACTTGCTAATTGATGATTGGAAAAGGCCCGAACCTATTCGTGAGCAACTTGTCAAATTGCATGAGAATGAGAAAACGCCTTTGGAGGGTTGCGTATTTATAGGTGACATCCCTATTCCAATGATTCGTGATGCACATCATCTATCTTCGGCTTTCAAAAGGTCTCCCAAAGCCAATTGGCAGAAATCAAGCGTTCCTTCCGACCGTTATTATGATGACTTCGGATTAAAATTTGATTATATTAAACAAGACAGTTTGATACCTGACTATCATTATATGACATTGCGTGCTGATTCTAAACAGTATATTTCACCGGATATTTATTCGGCCCGTATCCGTCCATTACATTTAGAAGGTGAGAACCGTTATCAGATGCTACGCGATTACTTAAAAAAGGCAGTTGCCGAAAAAGCAAAGCAAAATGCATTTGACCAACTGACTATGGCCCGTGGCCATGGTTACAATTCTGAAGATCCTTTGGCATGGAGCGGTGAGCAAATAGCCTTACGTGAGCAATTGCCGCAAATATTCAAATCGGGTAATACAGTGAAGTTCTATGATTTTAACATGCGCTATCCGATGAAACCATTATACTTGAACGAGATTCAGCGCGAAGGATTAGATGTCATGCTATTCCATCACCACGGTGGCCCCACCATGCAGTATATCAATGGCTATGAAAATGGTTCCGGTATTAATTTGAGTATTGAGAATGCCAAAATATTCTTGCGAAGCAAAGTGCCTTCATACGCCAAGAAACATGGGCGTGAAGCTGCTATCAAAGAATATGCCAAGCAGTATGGGGTGCCTGAAAGTTGGTGTGCGGAAGCTTTCGATGAGGAGAAAATAAAATCGGATTCCATTGTAAACCGTAATATGGATATCTATACTGAAGATATTCGTCTTTTGACTCCTAATGCGCGTTTTATATTGTTCGATGCTTGTTTCAACGGTTCTTTCCATTTGGATGACAACATTGTAGGCTCTTATATATTCAATAAGGGTAAGACCATTGCTACTATGGGATGTACGGTTAACACCATTCAAGATAAATGGCCGGATGAATTTCTCGGCTTGTTAGCTGCCGGTATGCGCATCGGGCAGTTCACTCGTTTTACCTGCTTCTTGGAAAATCATCTGATCGGTGACCCGACTTTTCACTTCACCAATAATGCCGGGCTGGATATGGACATCAACCAAGCTTTAGTTGCGCAGGAAGGAAATGTTACATTCTGGAAAAAACAGCTGAATTCCCCTATGGCTGACATGCAGGCAATGGCGCTCCGTCAATTGTCAATGGCAAATTATAGTGGTCTCGTTGAGTTGCTGAAGAAAAGTTACCACGAATCGAACTATTTCGTTGTGCGGTTGGAAGCATTACGCCTATTAGCTTTGAACTATCCGACAGAGGTTGCCGATGTATTGCAGACAGCCATGAACGACAGTTATGAACTGATCCGTCGTTATGCGGTGGAATACGTTGAAAAGAATTGCAATCCGGAATTGTTGCCGGCATGGATAGAAAGCTATTTATTACGCGGACATGAAAACCGCCATCGTTTCAGAATTTTTAGTGCTATCAACACGTTCGACCATGATATGGCTTTGAATGAATTGAAGAAACAGGCTGCCGATTGGTCTTTCTACGATTCTTCCTATGTGAATGAATTGTTAGAATACCTTCCTCGCCAAAAGAAAGGACTTGAAAGAGATTTTGCACTTATTGACAGTCCGGAAAGTACTACCAAACAGATACAAAGCGAAATAAGTAGGTTCCGAAATAAACCTATTGCTAAAGCTATTGAGCCATTACTGAACATTATAAAAAATGAAAGCCAAGAAGAAGAACTTCGCATATTGGCTGCTGAAACATTAGGCTGGTATAATTTATACTATAATAAAGCAGATATAATCAAAGAACTTAACACATTTAGAACTTCCAATCAAAAGCTAATGAACGAAGTTACCAAAACAATTAATAGGCTGAAAAGTCAAAATAGGTAGAATCATCCAAACGATGAGATAGACCGGATCCAAAGGGCGGTTCTGCCATTCCTGAGCAGCCTGGTTGACTTTGTTCGTGATGATGGAAATAGCTGATGTGGACAGTTCTATCTCATAGATTTCACGCATCTCCTCTTCTATGTCTGACACGCTCATTCCTTTGGCATATAGGGAGATAACAAGTTTTTCTTTAATATTATCGACACTATACAGGGACATTCAGTAAATGTCTATAGTATAACTCCTCAACCAGTTCCAGACACCAATCATTAAAACAGGGATATTCCTAAAATAATAAAATTTAAGGCAACTAATTCATTGCGAGTTAGTTGCCTTTTTTGTATCTTTAAGCATTCCCCCCAAAAAACGGTTTGACGGCCAAAACGGGGGTAATCTAAAATAAAAACACATGGTAAAGATACAAAAAATCTCAGAAATCGAACCTCGTTTAGGTTTTACCGAGTTCGATATGCTAAAAAAATATCGTCAAAGTTTTGCAACGAGTGAATTAGGTCGCCTCCATGCTCTGTTTCCTTTCTCGGAACTGGCCCGACAAATGCATTTGAAGTCCTCTGCTTTGGGTCGTAAAAGTTATTTTTCTCCCGAAGGTAAAATAGCCTTGATGGTCTTGAAGTCCT
>USQO01000043.1 GCA_900556845.1 uncultured Bacteroides sp.
GAGGTTCCTGGCGGATTCGAACCGCCGTACACGGTTTTGCAGACCGCTGACTAAGCCACTCATCCAAGGAACCATTTTAAATGGTTGTTATGTTTGAGGTTCCTGGCGGATTCGAACCGCCGTACACGGTTTTGCAGACCGCTGACTAAGCCACTCATCCAAGGAACCGAAGTTTAACTGCATCGTTGTTATCCGATTGCGGTTGCAAAGGTACAACTATTTTTTGAATCTGCAATACTTTGGGCAAAAAAAAACTCACTTTTTTTGTTCTTTCTTTTTACTTGCAGCCGAAGCGCAGTGGCTGTTTTTAAGTGCACACTGGTCGCATCCGCTGCTACAGTTTAATTTGTTTTTATCTATATTGTTGAAATACAGGTAAATGCGTCTGCCTGCAAATATCAGGCAGAACGCAACTACGATGAATACGATTATTTCTTGCAATCCCATGTCTTATAGATTTAGAAAATAAACTTTCCGACTTGATGAACAATGAAGGACATTATCCATGCCAGCGAGGTGGTATAGATGATGGTGAACAGAGGCCATTTCCAGTGGCCGGACTCTTGCTTGATAGCGGCAAGGGTAGCAATACACGGGAAATAGATAAGTACAAAAATCATATAGCTGTATGCTACCAGCGGAGTAATGGGCAGGCGTTCTTCCAGACTCACGTTGTCTGTATCGGTTTCATTGGTATATAAAACGCCCAGTGTACTTACCACAAGTTCTTTTGCACCTACACCCGAAATCAGTCCGATGCCCAATTTCCAGTCGAACCCTAACGGTTCTATTACTGGCTCAATGGCTTTGCCTATCTGTCCGATGTAGGAATTTTCCTGTTGCTGTGCAGTACTTTCATACGCTGTATGGTTGGGATAATATCCCAGGAACCAGATGATGATGGAAGCAATCATGATGATTCCGCCCATCTTTTGCAAATATTGGCGGCCTTTTTCCCACGTATGGCGTAAAATAGTCTTGGTAGTAGGCATACGGTAGGGAGGAAGTTCCATTACAAAGGGGGATTCATCACCTTTTACCAGAAACTTACTGAAAATTCGTGCCATGAGAATGGCCAGAAAAATACCGATGGCATAAATGCTGAGTAGTACCAGACTGGCTTGTTTCTGGAAGAAAGCTCCTACCATAATAAGATAAACCGGCAGACGGGCACTGCACGACATAAGCGGATTGATGAGCATGGTTATGAGGCGGCATTTGCGGTTCTCAATCATACGCGATGCCATGATGGCAGGTACGTTGCATCCGAATCCCATTATCAGCGGGATGAATGATTTTCCGTGCAGTCCCATCTTGTGCATGATTTTGTCCATGATGAATGCGGCGCGGGCCATGTATCCGGAGTCTTCCATGATGGAAATGAATAGGTAGAGCAGCAGGATATTGGGCAGAAAGACAATAACACCGCCTACACCACCGATGATTCCGTCTACCAGCATGTCTTTCAGTGCACCGTCGGGCATATAGGTTGCAATCATTTCGCCGCAGAAACCTACCAGCCATTCTATCCATGCCTGCGGGTAGGCTCCCAGGGTAAAGGTTCCCTCGAACATGATGTAGAGCAGAATGAAGAAAATGGGATATCCCCATATCCGGTGGGTTACGATATTGTCTACGATGCGTGTAAACTGTTCTGTATCTTGGTGATTGTCCACGTAGGTTTCTTTCAGGGCTCCCGATATGAATCCGTATTTGGCATCGGTGATGGCCTGTTCGCAATCTTCGTTCATGATGGTACGGATGCGCTGGTTCTCTTCATCGCGCAAGCGTATGATTTCTGCATGGTTGGGCAGACTGCTGATTTCTTTTTCTTCTGTTTCCTTGTCGTTTTCCAGCAACTTGATGGCCAGATAGCGGGTGGAGTATTTCGAGCGAATGCTTTCGTTTTTTCCGATGGCTTTCTTTACGGCATCAATGCTTTTTTCCAGTTCAGGACCGTGGTTGATGTGGATGTGACGGATATAGCCGGAAGTGAGCGGATCATTATCGTGGTCGTGGTCGCTGTCGTATTTATGGTCGGGCACATAGGTGTCGTGCCATTCACGGAATTCTTTCAGTATTTCGTTTTTTATCTCTTCTTTCTGTCCCGTAAAGTCGGCTCCTTCGTAAAGTCCGATAATTACGTGGAAGAGGTTCTCGATACCGTCACCTGTGCGACTAGTTGTAGGAACGATGGGAACGCCTAACAGTTGGCTGAGGTGTGGGATGTCAAGTGTATTTCCGCTTTGCTTGAATGCATCGTACATATTGAGGGCTATCACCATGCGTACGTTCATGTCAATAAGCTGGGTAGTAAGATAGAGGTTACGCTCCAAATTAGTGGCATCAACTACATTGATAATGACATCCGGAGTTTTATCGATGATGTGTCGGCGCACGTAGATTTCTTCGGGAGAGTATGCCGAAAGGGAGTAAGTGCCTGGAAGGTCAACCAGACAGAACTGGTACCCTTGGAAGTTGAAAAAGCCTTCTTTGGCATCAACGGTAACTCCGCTGTAGTTGCCTACATGTTCATGGGCTCCGGAAGCAATGTTGAACAGGGAAGTTTTTCCGCAGTTGGGATTTCCCACCAAAGCTACGTTGATGGTGCGTCGTTTGCCACGCGCTATGGCTTTCATTTCAGATTCTGGTACGGGGATACTTTCGGTAATGGAACCGTGGAAGTTATCTTCATTTAAATGCAGACGAGCTTCTTCTTCGCTGATTACTTCAATCATGTCTGCTTCCTGGCGGCGGAGGGAAATTTCGTATCCCATTATCTTGTATTTGATGGGATCGCGTAGGGGAGCGTTCAGTATTACTTCAACTTCTTTACCTTTGATAAATCCCATTTCTATGATACGGCGACGAAAACCACCATGGCCTAACACCTTGACTATTATGCCTTTTTCTTTTGTCTTTAATTCTGAAAGTCGCATTTTTTCTGATATTTTGTGCAAAGATATATTTTTGGTATAAACCAGCCAAGTATTTAGAATGTTTTTAAATAAAGAAAAATTTGGAGGGCAGTACTGCTTTTATTTTCTTTGCTTTTGTAACGCAGTGTAACATACTTGTTAATTTGAAATCAGAAAACTGCATTTTCTGTTTGTCACTACTCTGGGCTTTACGTATATTTGTGATATGTTTAAGAATAAGATAAATAGATATATTACAGAAAAAGGACTTTTTGGCTTGACAGACAAGGTTCTTGTGGCTTTGAGTGGTGGGGCTGATTCGGTAGCACTGTTGCGGGTTTTGCTGCAGTTGGGATACCGTTGTGAGGCTGCACATTGCAATTTCCATTTGCGGGGTGCGGAGTCCGACCGTGATGAGGCTTTTGTAGTTCGTTTGTGCGAAACGCTGCGCGTTCCTTTACATAAAGTGGATTTTCAGACAAAGGAGTATGCTGCGGAGAGAGGTATTTCCATAGAAATGGCAGCGCGGGAATTGCGGTACGCGTGGTTCGAGTCGTTACTGCCTGTTTGTGGGGCCCGTGTGATAGCAGTGGCGCACCATCGGGACGATAGTGTGGAGACATTTCTGTTGAATCTGGTGCGTGGTACTGGTATTAAAGGCTTGAGAGGGATTGCAGCTGTAAATGGTCGGGTAGTCCGGCCTATGCTGGGGGTAAGCAGAGCGGATATTCTGGATTATCTGGAAGCACTGCAGCAAGATTATGTGACAGACAGTACGAATCTGGTGGATGAATATATGCGAAACAAAATCAGGCTGAATGTATTGCCATTGTTGCGTGAACTGAATCCGTCAGTCGATGATACATTGGCCGAAACGGCAATGCGCTTGTCGGATACATCGGTCGTCTATCGGCAAGCCATGCATGAGGCAGCGCAGCGTGTCAGAAAGGAGAACAGCATTTCGATAGCCGGATTGCTGGCGGAGGTTGCACCGCAGGCTTTGCTATATGAGTTGTTGTATCCACTAGGGTTCAATTCGGCCCAAGTGGGTGAGGTCTTTCGGTCTTTGCAAGCCGAGTCGGGACGCCGCTTTCTTTCGAAAGAATGGGAATTACTGAAAGACCGTGATTTTTTATTGCTGCGTCCGGTGGGAGGTGAGTGTCCGGTGCCTGAGTTGCTTGTGCAGGAGGCTGATAAGGATAGTGTGGAAATAGAAAAGGATAATCGGATTGCTTTTCTGGATGCTGATACGGTGATGCAGCCGCTGGTATTGCGAAAGTGGCAGTCTGGCGATGCTTTTGTTCCTTTTGGTATGAAAGGTAAAAAAAGCGTGCGCAATTATTTGAAAGACAGAAAAAAAACATTGTTCGAAAAAGAGAGTCAATATGTGGTGTGCAATGTTTCCGGTGAAGTTGTCTGGCTGGTGAACGAGCGGATAGACGATCGCTTCAAAGTGACCGGGAAAACGCAGCGTGTATTGTTTTTACGTATAAAGAATCAGATATGAAGAAAGTGATATTGATAACCGGAGGAGCACGTTCCGGAAAAAGTTCGTATGCCGAGCAGATGGCTTTGCAGTTGTCGGCTCATCCGGTTTATATGGCTACAGCCCGTATTTGGGATGATGAATTCCGTGAACGCGTATGCAAGCATCAGGAACGGAGAGGACCGGAGTGGACCAACATAGAAGAAGAAAAGACACTGAGTGTGCATAATGTGGCTGGCAGAGTTGTGCTGATAGACTGTGTTACGCTGTGGTGTACCAATTTCTTTTTTGATATGGATGCCGATGTACAGGCATCACTGGCAGCGGTGAAACGTGAGTTTGATGCTTTCACGGCGCAGGATGCTGTCTTCATTTTTGTCACGAATGAAATCGGTTGTGGTGCTGTATCCGAAAATCAGATTCAGCGAAAGTTTACGGATATGCAGGGATGGATGAATCAGTATATTGCTGCTCATGCAGATGAGGTATTTTGGATGGTATCCGGCATTCCGGTAAAGGTGAAATAAGAAGTATTAATACGATTGGAAATATGATACATTTTAGTGTGAATCGTCCGGATGAAACAATCCGCAGAGATTTGATGGAGAAAATTGACAATCTGACTAAACCGAAAGGCTCATTGGGCAGACTGGAGCAACTGGCTTTACAGATGGGGTGGATTCAGCAGTCTTTAAATCCATGTCTGCGGCATCCGTATAACATTTTATTTGCTGCTGACCATGGCATAGTGGAAGAGGGAGTGAGCAAATCGCCCAAGGAGATAACCTGGCAGCAGATGAGTAATTTTATCCACGGTGGAGCCGGGATAAATTTTCTGTGCAGACAGCATGGATTCGAGTTGTTGCTGGTGGATGCAGGGGTTGATTATGATTTGCCTTATGAAAAAGGGATTGTGAATTGCAGTGTAGGCAAAGGGACCCGTAGTTTTCTGAAAGGTCCTGCCATGACGGCAGAAGAATGTGAGTTGTGCCTTGAACGGGGGGCTTCTGTTGTAGAAGAGGTGTATCGTAAAGGATGCAATGTGGTAAGTTTTGGTGAAATGGGCATCGGGAATACCTCGGCTTCTTCCGTGTGGATGCATCTGTTTACGGAAATTCCTTTGGCACAGTGTGTAGGTACAGGAAGCGGACTGGATGATGCTGGGGTCCGGCATAAGCTGGAAGTCTTGCAGCAGGCGGTGGCAAATTACACAGGCGACTATACTCCACGGAATATTATGGCATGGTTTGGTGGATTCGAGATGGTAATGGCTGTGGGTGGTATGCTCAAGGCAGCCGAGTTGGGGATGATTATTCTGGTAGATGGTTTCATTATGACCAACTGTATACTGGCTGCCTCTCGTCTCTATCCACATGTTTTGGATTATGCTATCTTTGGACATCAGGGTGATGAAGCAGGCCACAAATTGGTATTGGATTATCTGGGAGTGAAAGGATTGCTGAACCTAGGCTTGCGACTGGGTGAAGGATCGGGAGCTGTTTGCGCTTTTCCGATTCTGAAATCGGCAGAATTGATGTTGCAGGAGATGGATAATTTTGCCAATGCGTCCATTACTAAATATTTTTGATATGCGATTGTTGGCAGCATTGATTTTTTTTACCCGTTTGCCTTTATGGCGCTGGGTAGAGGTCCCTGCCGGATATTATAAACGGGTAGTGGAGTGTTGGCCTTTTATCGGATGGCTTACAGGGGGTGTTATGGCCTTGGTATTGTATAGTGCCTCATACATATTCCCGGCTTATGTAGCAGTATTGCTGGCTATTTTGGCACGAATACTGCTTACGGGTGCCTTGCACGAAGATGGCTTTGCCGATTTTTGTGATGGATTTGGTGGGGGAACTTCGCGTGAAAGGATTCTTGCCATTATGAAGGATTCACATATCGGTACGTATGGTGTGCTGGGGTTAGTTCTGTATTTTTTGCTTCTGTCACAGGTCCTGGCTGCTTTTACGCCATCAGTTGCCGCTTGTCTGGTATGGACCGGTGATGTGTGGGCTAAGTGTTGCAGTGCACAGCTTATCAATTTTCTGCCTTATGCCAGGAAAGAAGAAGAGGCCAAGGCGAAGGTCGTTTACGAGCGTATGCCGATACCTGCCATTGCAGGTGTGGCTTTAAATGGGCTGGTTGTTTTGGCATTATTGTATGGGTTGACGGGAAATTTTCTGGCAGCAGCTCTTGCTCCTCTTGTAGTGACAGGACTGATGATACGTTATTTGAGAAAAAAAATACAGGGGTATACAGGTGATTGCTGTGGAGCTCTGTTTCTTTTATCGGAGTTTTCATTTTATTTGACTGCTTTATGTATGCAGTAAAAAAAGAAGGCGAATCCGCCGGTCAACTATATGTTGGGGTGGGTTCGCCTTCTTGCATTATTATCAGCTGTCTGTTATTTACAATATTTGTTCATCAGTCCTTCAGCTACAGTATCGCCTAACTCTTTTGCTTTAAGGAAAGCTTCGCGGGCTTCTTTTTTCTTTTTGAGCTGAACCAGACTGTAACCTTTCATGCGGTAGGCTGCCGCATTTTTTGCATCCAGTTCAATGCATTTGTCTAATGCAGCAACAGCCTCTTCATGCTGTCCCACACGGACATGTACCGAACCTTTTTCTAACCATATGCTGGCATCTTGCGGAGCTAGTTCGGTTGCTTTATTGATGTCGTCAATGGCTTGCTGGTACATACGCGACTGGATGGCAGACTGTTCTCTTTCCAGATAGAAGTTTACATTTACTTGTCCCAGCATGGCATTGTAGAACAAATTATAGTCTAATACCGCTTCCCTGTGTTTGCCGGAGCGGGATTTGAATGCGGCTCTTTCGTACAGATACGGTGCTGCTTCTTGCCCGTAAGGCTCGTTAAATTTATTCACGGCACTGTCCAGTAATGACAAGATACGTGCGGTATCACTGCTTTCGGATAGTTCAAGTGCTTTCGCTGCAGAGAAATAAGTCGCTGCACTGGCTATAGGTGTCTGGTTTACGGCATCGTAACTGGTATAAGCATCTGCATATTTTTTCATGGCAAAGTAAATATCGCCCTGAAGCTGGAGATATATACCTTCCTGTTTGATTTTAAGAGCTTCGTTGATGTCGGCAAGTGCCTTTTCGTATCCCCAGTCTTTGTAGAGTGGTTTCTCTTCCATTGCTAATGTATAATTATAAATGAGCTTGCTTATCTGGTAATAGCTTTCTTCTTTATTGGCAGATACTTTCAGCATTTGTTCTAAATCGGCTTCAGCTGCTGCGTAGCTTTGTTCTTGGTCCAGACCAACCGCATAAGTGGCACGGCGCAGATACCCTTCTGTATTATTGGGATACTGTGCGATAAAATCGTTTAGCAATTCGCTGTATTTGGCAGGCTCTAGCTGTGAGGATGCCATGAAAAGATATATTAAAGCCTGGTCTTCAGTGTCGGGAAGTGCTTTTTTAATACCGATACCCTGAAGTGCTGCATCGTTCAAGGATAGGGCAGAGATGGATAGATCGGCAGCAAAAGTAGCACCGATGGCGTAGCTTACTTTGCTTTCTGCATCACTGTTCTTTTGAATCATGGCAACTACCTCACCAGCCTCGTTCATGACCGGACAACTGATTTCTTTGTCTTCAGTGCCAAAAGAAAGTGTATAATAGTATGCATTGTTGGCAATTGTATCTACTTTATTTACAGTTCCTTGCTTGGTGCTATTGCTCTTTTGTGTTGCATATGGCAACAGATAAGCGTTTTGTCCGGTAGATATGGCCGTAGTGGCAACAGGCAGTGCTGCTGTCTTTTTGGAGGTCTCTACACTGAATTTTACAACATCATAGATACCGTTAGCGCCGAGGATGTATTTTACAGGCTGCTCTTTACCGTCTGCTGTGATAACGACAGCTCGATTGGCTCCTTTAAATAGTGTGTAATCGGATAGTGCGGTACCTTTTTCGTCGATGAAGAAACCGTTTCCTGTATTTAGTATAGAGTTGTCTTTATCATACGTAACGATGGAAAAAACGGCCTTTTGGGCTTTCGACGCCCATTTGGGAAGGGTTTGGGCTATGCTGAAGCTTGTCGACATACTGATGCATGCCAGCAAAATGGATATTTTTTTCATGTTGTTTGAATTTATGCGTTTTCTGTTTCAAATCCGCGCTGTTTCACGGCTTCATAGATAAGGATTCCGGCTGCAACCGATACATTCAGTGATTCTATCTTTCCCATAAGCGGAATTTTAATCCATTCGTCGCAGAGTGAAAGATGTTCGTAAGGCACACCAGTGTCTTCTGCACCCATGATAATGCATACTGGGTCTCTATATTCGGCCTTGGTGTAGTCGTAGTCTCCTTTTTCGGTGGCAGCTACAATCTTGAATCCGCTTTCTTTCAAGTATTTGATGGTCTGGGTAAGACTGTTCTCACGGCATACCGGAATGGTGTGCAGGGCTCCGGCTGAGGTTTTGATGGCATCGGCATTTACGCTTACACTATTTTTAGATGGAATAATGATGGCATCTACACCAGCACATTCGCAGGTACGTGCAATAGCACCGAAATTACGTACGTCTGTCAGTCCGTCCAGCAGAATAATCAGAGGATTTTTGCCCTGTTCGAAAAGGAAGGGTACCAAGTCTTCTGTTTTTTGGTAGCTGATGGCAGAAATAAATGCCACTACCCCCTGATGGTTTTTACGTGTGATGCGGTTGATACGTTCTACCGGTACACGCTGTACCGGAATGTTCGTTCCTTTAAGTGCTGCAAACAGTTCTTTCGAGAGATCGCTCTGAATATCTTTTTTTACAAGAATTTTGTCAAATTCCTTACCAGCCTGAATGGCTTCAATTACGGCGCGTACGCCAAAAATCATTTCGTTCTTTTCTATCATACTATTTTTTCTTTCTTGTTATGAATTTTGTTCCAACAATGCACGAGCATTATTCATGGCTGCCTCAGTGAGGGTAGCACCGCTTAGCATATTGGCTATTTCTTTGATACGTTCTTCCTGACTCAGGCAGTTGATGTAGCTGCTGGTTCCGGTTTCTGTATCTTTCTTATAAACTTTATAATGAGTTCCACCACGGGCTGCAATTTGTGGCAGGTGGGTAATGCTGATAACCTGACGGTTTTGACGTCCCATATCTTGCATGATGTAGGCCATTTTTTCGGCAATCGAGCCGGATACACCCGTATCGATTTCATCAAAAATGATGGTAGGCAATTTCACTGCACCTGCTATCAGGGCTTTGAGTGAAAGCATTACGCGGGCTATTTCACCGCCCGACGCAATAGAAGCTACATTTTGCAACGTTCCGTTCTTGTTGGCCGAGAATAGGAAGTTTACCATGTCCATACCCGAAGCATCGGGTTCCTTGCGGGGAATCAGCTCTATGGCGAAGCGTACATTGGGCATCCCCAGTGGAATGAGCAGTTCCATCATACGCGTTTCAATGGAATGGGCGGCTGTTGTACGTTTCTGTGTAAGCAGGGCTGCCTTTTCCAGTACCTGCTGGTAGAGTGCGTCTTTTTTCTGTTCAAGTTCGGCTATGGTGTCATCAAACGAGGTAATGGCATCCAGCTGCCGCTTGTAGGAATCAGTAAGCTCTATCAATTCTTTCACTGTCTTGACACGGTGTTTTTGTTCCAGTGAATAAATCAGGTTCAGTCTTTCGTTAACGAAATCCAGCCGTGCTGGGTTATATTCTATTTCTTCTTGTCCATTGGCAATATCATGTGCCAGTTCTTTCAGTTCAATGTAACAGTTGTTTAGCCGTTCGGCCCATTCGGATGCTGGACTGTACACGCGCGACGTGTTTTGGGTTATTTGCAGACACTCCCTTGTTGCCGACAGAATGCTGTTGCCCTCATTGTTCAGCAGCTGGTCAACCTTGTACAGACCTGCTTTAATTTCTTCTGCATGACTCAATGTTTCTGCTTCCTCTTCCAATTCTTTTTGTTCGCTTTCGTCTTGTAAGCGGGCATCTTCCAACTGGCTGAGCTGGAAGCGAATATAATCTTCATCGTTCTTGCTTTGCTCAGCCTGGGCTATAAACTCTTTGAGTTGCTTGCTTACCGTGCAATACTCCAGATAGTATTTTTTGTAGGTATTCAGCTCCATATCATCCTGAGCCAGAATATCAACGACATTGAGTTGGAATCCCTCTTTATTTATCAGCAAGTTCTGGTGCTGACTGTGTACATCAATAAGCTTTTCTCCCAGTGCTTTCATCTGGTTCACCGATGCTGGGGTGTCGTTGATAAAAGCGCGGCTTTTTCCGTTGGCATATACTTCACGGCGCAAGATGCATTCTTCCGGGTCGAACTCCAGTTCCAGTTCTTCGAAAAAGGCATCCATGTGATAAGGAGCAATGTAGAAATGTGCTTCTACAATGCACTTGGGTGCACCATTCTTTATGGCTTTGGCATCGGCACGCTGCCCTAACAGTAGTCCGATGGCTCCCAATATAATAGATTTACCAGCACCGGTTTCACCTGTTATGACTGAGAATCCTGGATTGAAATTTATTTCCAGTTTGTCTATCAGTGCATAATTTTGTATAAAGATGGATTTAAGCATATTATTGCAATAAATTGGCCAGACGGTCGATGATGTCATCGGCTACCTCTGTCTTGGTTTTTAAAGGATATGGAGTTCCCTTTCCCTTGTCTACAATCGTTATTTTGTTGGTATCACATTGAAATCCGGCTCCCGCATCCTGCAAAGAGTTTAAGACAATGAAGTCAAAGTTCTTTTTTTCCAGTTTATGTCGGGCGTTGGCCAGTTCGTTGTTGGTTTCAAGTGCAAAACCTACCAGGCATTGATTCTCTTTTTTTATTTTACCCAATGCAGCGGCAATGTCTTCTGTCGGGACCAGTTTGAGTATGAGGTCTTCTTTTTCTCTTTTAATTTTCTGGTCGGCTTTTACTTCAGGGGTAAAATCGGCTACAGCGGCACAGAGAATGGCTGCATCCGAAGTTGGAAAAGCTTCTATGGCAGCTTCATGCATCTGGTGTGCGCTTTCCACTTTTACAATTTTAATGGAAGGATGTTGTGCTTTTACCTGTACGGGACCGCTTATCAGAGTAACCTCAGCACCGCGGCGGGCACAGCTTTCGGCCAGTGCATAACCCATTTTGCCAGAAGAATAGTTGCCTATAAAGCGTACAGGGTCTATTTTTTCGTAAGTAGGACCAGCTGTAATCAGTACTTTCTTTCCTTTCAAGTCTTGTTCCCGGTTGAAAAAAGCTTCCAGAACTTCCACTATTTTTTCGGGTTCTTCCATTCTTCCTTTACCTACGAGGTGACTTGCCAGCTCTCCTTCACCGGGCTCGATGATATGGTTTCCATATGAGCGGAGTATTTCCAGATTCTTTTGGGTTGCCGGATGTGCAAACATATCCAGGTCCATTGCCGGAGCAACAAATACAGGTGCTTTCATCGACAGATAGGTGGTGATGAGCATATTGTCGGCTATCCCGTTTGCCATTTTCCCGATGGTAGAGGCTGTAGCAGGAGCAATTACCATTGCATCGGCCCAAAGTCCTAAGTCTACATGGCTGTGCCACGTACCGTCCCGTTGTGAGAAAAATTCGCTGATAACGGGTTTACTGGTCAGTGCCGAAAGAGTGATAGGGGTAATGAATTCTTTACCGGCTGGTGTGATGACAACCTGCACCTCAGCTCCTTTTTTGATAAGTGCACGAATAAGTACAGCAGCCTTGTAAGCTGCTATACTTCCTGTTATACCGAGTACGATTTTCTTTCCTTTCATAGGTTTATTTAGCCAGACCGCTGGTGCGTAATCTGATTTTGGTCAATACATTTTTGGTATTCAAAGTAAAATCTCCGTTCATAATCCAACCGAAATAGCCCGGGTCTTTTTGCAAGACTTCAGTGACGGGGATTCCTTTGTATTTTCCGAAGTTGAAAACTTCCACATCATTGTCATTGTAGATGATACGTCCTGCAAAATCTACATTCTTGTTGTAGCTGGAATAGTCCGACAAGAAGTTGATGTCATTCTCCAGAATTTCAGGATAATGATCCAGTTGTGCTTTCAGTACTTCGTAGGTAGCACGTGTATCCGCTTCGGCAGTGTGTGCATCTTCCAGATTTTTTCCACAATAGAATTTATAGGCAGCCGACAAAGTGCGCTGTTCCAGCTTGTGGTAAATCACCTGCACATCAACGAATTTCCGTTTTTTCAGGTCTACATCTATGCCGGCACGCAGAAATTCTTCAGCCAGTACAGGAATGTCAAAACGGTTGGAGTTAAATCCTGCCAAATCTGCTCCTTCAATGTCGCGTGCAATATCTTTTGCTACCTCTTTGAAAGTCGGACAGTCGGCTACATCCTCATCGTAAATACCATGTATGGCAGATGAGGCTTCCGGAATGTGCATTTCCGGATTGATACGCATGGTTTTGCTTTCCTCGTTTCCGTTAGGATATACTTTCAGGTAGCAAATTTCGACAATACGGTCTGTATTTATATTGGTACCGGTCGTTTCCAAATCAAAGAACACCAGTGGATTTTTCAGATTAAGCTTCATGGTTGCTTGTTTTTATAAATTGGAGTTTTAGTCGTTGAGCATCATTGGCATTAACAACATCAGCAGGTCTTCGTTTTCTTCCTGTTCAGACGGTACGATAACTCCCGCACGCGATGGATCGGCCAGTTCGCACACTACATCCTGAGAAGAAATGTTATTCAGAATGTCAATCAGGAACTGAGATTTAAAACCGATGCTCATGGCACTGCCGCTATACTGGCAGTTGATGGTTTCTTCTGCCGATGTAGAGAAGTCAAGATCCTGTGCCGAGATTTTGATGAAGTTGTCATTCAGCGCCAGTTTCACCAAGTTGCTCGACTGTGGAGAGAATACCGCGATACGCTTTAATGCACTGATAAATGATACTCTGTCAATAATAGCCTTATGCGGATTGTTCTGCGGAATTACAGAATTGTAGTTCGGATAGCGTCCTTCAATCAGTCGGCATATCATGCAGAAACTTTCCATGGTAAACATGGCATTGCGGTCATCGAATGAGATATTTACATCTCCCTGCTCTTTAGCCAGCAAGTTTTTAAGCAGATTGGCAGGCTTTTTAGGCAGGATAAATGCGGCTTTCTCGTTCTGTGATGGTGTGAAAATTTTGCAACGCACCAGTTTGTGACCATCTGATGCAACCAACGTAATATCTTCTGTATTGATGTCAAAATAGATACCATTCATTACAGGACGCAATTCATCGTCTGCTGTAGCAAAAATACTGCGGTTGATGCCGCCCAGCAGGATGTCTGCTCCCATGTTGAACCGTACCGCACCTTCGTTCAATACAGGCAGAGTAGGATATTCGTTGGCATTTTGCCCTACCAGACTATATTGTCCGTTCTGATAGCGAACCGTAATTTCAAGGCTGTTGGTGTCTACCGTAAAGCTCAAAGGCTGTTCCGGAATTTCTTTCAATGCTTCGAGCAGCGTTTTAGAAGAAACGGCAAAACTTCCGTCTCCTTCGTATTCTGTCACTTCGAGCGAAGTAATCAGCGTTGTATCATTGTCGGATGCTGTAAGCTCCAGCGTTCCGTCCTGCAGTTTGATATGGAAACAATCCAGGATAGGAAGTGAGTTTTTAGAGTTGATTACTCGGCTGATAGCTTGCAAATGATTAAAAAAAGCTGAACTGGAAACTATGAATTTCATATTGTTTATATAAATTTTATATTATTTCTGACTAAAATCAATCTTTTCAAATTGAATTATTTAACTGCCAAAAGTACGAAAAGATTGCGTATGAATCGCAAAAAAAAGAGATAAAAATTAGTATACTTCCCCTAAAAGATGTACTTTCGCACTAGTTTTAAAACGAAATGAATATATGGAATTATCAGGTAAAGTAATAGCCGTTCTCGAACCTAGAGGCGGTGTTTCCAAGTCTGGAAACGAATGGAAAGTACAGGAATATGTAATTGAAACACACGACCAGTATCCCAGAAGAATGTGTTTCGACGTTTTCGGAGCAGATAAAATTCAGCAATTCAATATCCAGATAGGTGAGGAACTTAATGTGTCATTCGATATTGATGCCCGTGAATGGCAAGGACGCTGGTTCAACAGTATCCGTGCATGGAAAGTAGAACGTGTCGGTGCAGCAACTGCCGCTCCAATGCCTGATCCTTCTTTCCCGCCAATGAATGCAGCACCGGCTGCCCCGGTTGATTTTGCGGCAGGTGATGAAAAAGATGATCTTCCATTCTGATATCCGGAATTTTTGAGATAAAATAAAACTCCCGGTCGGTTTTTGCAAGCGATTGCAAAACTGACCGGGAGTTTTTTGTTTATGAGTTCATGCTAAGCAGGAATTCGTCGTTGTCCTTGGTCTTTTCCAGACGGTCTTTTACGAAGTCCATTGCTTCTATCGGATTCATATCCGAGAGGTATTTGCGTAAAATCCACATTCTGTCAAGTGTCGTCTTATCCAACAGCAAGTCATCACGACGGGTGCTCGAAGCGACAATGTTCACTGCCGGGAATATACGTTTGTTGCTCAAGTTGCGGTCGAGCTGCAGCTCCATGTTACCCGTGCCCTTGAATTCTTCGAAAATAACTTCATCCATTTTAGAGCCGGTGTCAATCAGTGCTGTTGCAATGATAGTCAATGAACCACCGCCTTCGATGTTACGTGCAGCACCGAAGAAGCGTTTCGGTTTGTGAAGCGCATTGGCATCCACACCTCCCGAAAGGACTTTACCTGATGCCGGTGAAACCGTATTGTAGGCACGTGCCAGTCGTGTAATAGAGTCCAGGAAAATCACCACATCGTGTCCGCATTCCACCATGCGTTTGGCTTTTTCCAGTACGATGCCTGCAATCTTTACGTGGCGTTCAGCCGGTTCATCGAACGTAGATGCAATCACTTCTGCGTTGACGCTGCGTGCCATGTCGGTGACTTCTTCCGGGCGTTCGTCAATCAGCAGCATAATCATGTATACCTCCGGATGGTTGGCTGCAATGGCATTGGCAATGTCCTTCATTAAGATAGTCTTACCGGTTTTAGGTTGTGCTACAATCAGAGCACGCTGGCCTTTTCCGATAGGTGAGAACAAGTCTACTACGCGTGCAGACAAGTTGTCATCGTATCCTTTGCACAACTTGAATTTTTCATCAGGGAACAGAGGAGTCAGATGGTCGAACGGAATACGGTCACGTACGAGTTCCGAATTAAGTCCGTTAATCTTTGCAACTTTTACAAGCGGGAAATATTTTTCACCTTCTTTAGGAGGACGGATAGTACCTTCCACAACATCACCGGTTTTCAGGCCGAACAGTTTGATTTGCGACTGTGAAACATAAATGTCGTCTGGTGAAGAAAGATAATTGTAGTCCGAAGAACGCAGGAAACCATAACCGTCAGGCATAATCTCCAGTACACCTGTACCTTTCAGAATATCATCAAATTCGTAAGGCTTTTCTACGGGTTTCTTTTCGGGAACAGCGGCAAGAGCAGGTGCTGCTGTAGCTGCATTTTCTGTAGCAGGCTGCTGTTGGCTAGCCTGTTGCTGGGCTTGCTGCTGGCGGTTATTGCGCGGGTTGTTAAAACGCTGTTGTTTGTTCTGATTCTTTTTAGGTGTATTCTCTTGGGCAGGTGAAGCTGCATTATTTTCCATTTTTGTAGCTTCAAATTTTCCCAGCAATTCGGTTGGAAGTTCAAATTTCTCAGACGGCAAGTCTTCAATAGCTATGAAATCATTGTTGATGCTGGAGAAGTCAAGTTCCGGAAGTTCTTCCAAGTCATCGTGGTTGATAACAGGTTCCGGAGTTGGAACCTCCTTAATTGTTTTTGTTTCTTGGGCTGTAGCTTTATTTTTAACGCCCGGTTTACGCCCTCTTTTAGCTTTTGGCTTTTCAGCCGGAGCTTCTGTTGTTGCTGGAGTTTCAGTAGCCTGTACTTCTACGGCTTCAGTAATAGTTGCTTTTGTTTCAGTTTCCTTGTTTGAAGTACTGCTATCGTTATTTGTATTGTTTTCTTCTTTGAATAAAGGGGCTGGAGCAGGAAGCGATGGTGTATTGGCTTCAATTTTCTGAGCCTTATCTTTGGTTGCAGTATAAACCTTGCTGCCTTCTTTCTTTACGCTGATTCTGGAGCGTTTGCGAGGCTGGGCTTCTTTGCGCTCTTCGCTGTTTTTGGTTGCGGCTACCTTTTTGCTGGCACCTACAATGGCTTGTTCATCCAGAATGCGGTATACGAGTTGCTCTTTCGTAAGAGACTCGGATTTGGTAATTCCCAACTCTTTGGCAATAGCTTGCAGTTCGGATAAATCTTTGTCGTTTAATTGAATGATATTATACATATAATAAGTATATAGTTTTTAAAATGCAGGTATATAGATTATTTGCACATGCTTGTAATACACAGATGCGGCTCGTATTAAAAAGAATAATCTATAATTGCGGAATAAATGATTGATAATGGTTTTTAAACTATCGATACCTGTTTGTCAGGATTGTTTTTGTGCTACAAAAGTAGCATATTTTTTTTGATAATCTATAAAACAAGGATTTTTTTAAGCTTTAATTTCGATTGAATAGAAGAAAAATTGTAATTTAGCGGTGTAAAAACAGAGAGTATATTATAGATCTGTCTCTTATACACATCTGACGC
>USQO01000044.1 GCA_900556845.1 uncultured Bacteroides sp.
TAAGAGACAGTTGTTATTGTTTTCTCCAAAAGTCAGGGAAGCACATCAATAATACGGCATAAATTTCTAGACGCCCTATTAACATTAGGAAAGATGCTATCCATTTGGCTGCATCGGGCAGCGCATTCCATGAATAGGCAGGGCCGTAAATTCCTAATGCAGGTCCTACGTTGCCAAGGCTGGAAATTACTACACTGATAGCTTCCATGAAATCAACTCCTACTGTCATGAGTAATACCCAACCAACCAGTACAATGGCGATGTATATAGCAAAGAAGGTGGTAACTCCGCTTACTAGAGAAGAAGAAATAACTTGTCCGTTTACCCGTACTGGAATAACGGCATTGGGGTGGAGCAGACGTTTCATGCTGTTTTGGATGTTACGTGCCATAATCATGACACGCATGCTTTTTACACCTCCACAAGTCGAACCTGTACAACCTCCGGCAGTCATGACGAATAACAGCAAAGTCCAAGTGAACGGAGGCCAAAGCATGTAGTCGGTTGTGGCAAATCCACATGATGTCTGACAGGTTACGACCTGAAAGAATGCTAAACGGAATGCTTTCTCCATAGTCATTTTGTCGGTGACGATCAAAGATACCGTGATGATTATCGTAACTGTGAAAACCACAGAAAGAAACCATTTAACCTCATCATCTTTTAATATACGTAAGCTGCGTTTTTTTACACACATGAAATAAAGGGAGAAGTTTATACTTGATAATAGCATGAAGATGGCGACTACATATTCTATATAAGGGGAATTCCAGTACGCGATACTATCCTGTTTGGTAGAATAGCCACCAGTGGCTGTCGTTGTGAAAGAATGACATATTGCATCGAACATAGACATACCTCCGAAATACAACAAGATAACCTCACTGATGGTAAGCACCAGATAAACGCCCCACAATACTTTTGCCATCATTCCTATTTTAGGGTGTATTTTATCATGCTTTACCCCTGTCGATTCAGCAGATACCAGCTGCATGTTACCTACACCAAAAATAGGTAGGATGGCTATTGTGAAAAGTACAATTCCTAATCCACCAATCCATTGTGTAAGGCTACGCCAGAAAAGCATACCATGCGAAAGTGATTCAATGTCGTCCAAAATAGTAGCACCGGTTGTGGTAAATCCTGACATAGTTTCGAAAAAAGCATTCGTTACCCCATTGATGGAATTGCTGAAAAGAAAGGGCAGCATACCGAATATAGAAAATAATAACCACGAGGCACTGACTATAATATAACCGTCACGTCGACCTAATTGTCTGTTGGCTCCTCTTCCCAATAATAAAAATAAAGAAGCAGCTCCCGCATTAATAAAGATACTATACAAAAAGAAGATAGCATCTTGCTCATTATAGTAAAGTGATACTCCAGCGCAAATCAGGAACATGCCGGCTTCAATGCAAAGCAGCAGTCCCAGTACATTAAATATCATTTTGCGGTTTATAAAGTTGTTGCGTCTATTTTCAATGGTTAGATTACTAGCTATTTGCTCCATTATCTATTATATTTTTCTGTGCAAAGATATTCTTTATTTCTTGTTGTACAAAGGATAATGTATAGTTATGTGTGTTTTATTATTTTGAAGCCTGATTTATAAAAACGGGTTCGGTGCTGACATATACTTTTTTTTAACGAATAGTGTTTCCAGTATTTTCTTGATTCTTACTATCTTTGCATTGTTTTTTAAGAAACTTCTGCTTATTATGGTGCTTTATGAAATAAATTATGAGATTTTGTAGAAAAATTCTACAGTTTGTGTAGGGCGTTTTCCACATGCTCTACATACTTTTGTGGCGTCTTTATTTTTTATTATTTTGATTTTCAGTGCTATTGCTCTTTTTGTGAAACTTGGCACGTTGTTTGGATGTCTTTTGTCGGCATCTAATATTTCTAACTTTTATTTTTATGAAGAAACGATTCCTTACTCCGAAAGAATTCAAGTTTAAAAGAAAACAATTCATTTCTGCTTTAGTCCTAGTGGCTTTAGTTATTGTAGTTTATTTTGTAGTATCCAACCGTCCTGCTCCAGTAATTGAAGCTCCTATCGTGTCGGCAGAGCCCGTTCAACAGAAAGATGTTGAAATCTATGGTGATTATGTGGGACGCATCGGAGCGCAACAATTTGTGGAAGTACGTGCTCGTGTAGAAGGCTTTTTAGAACAAATGCTATTCGAAGAAGGTACATATGTACAGCGTAATCAGGTTTTATTCGTAATAAATCAAGATCAGTATCGTGCCAAGGCTGATAAGGTACGCGCTCAGCTTAAGAAAGATGAAGCGCAGGCTAGAAAGGCAGAACGTGATTTAGCACGTATTCGTCCTTTGTACGAACAGAATGCTGCCAGCCAGCTTGACTTAGACAATGCGGTTGCGGCATACGAAACGGCTGTAGCAAGTGTTGGTATGAGTCAGGCCGACCTAGAGCAGGCAGAACAAGAATTGGGATATACTATTGTTCGTTCTCCTATTTCTGGGCATATCAGTGAGCGTTTGGTTGACTTGGGTACTTTGGTTGGTAGCAGCGGAAAGTCTTTGTTGGCTACAATTGTAAAGAGTGACACCGTTCAGGTTGATTTCAGTATGACTGCATTGGATTACTTGAAGAGTAAAGAACGTAACGTTACCTTCGGTCAGAAGGACTCAACACGTTCTTGGCAACCTACCGTTACCGTGACTTTGCCGGATAATAGTGTATATAAGCATAAGGGACTTGTTGATTTTGCATCTCCTCAAGTAAATCCTAAAACAGGTACATTTCAGGTTCGTGCCGAACTTCCTAACCCAGAGCATGTGTTGTTGCCTGGACAGTTTACCAAAGTGAAAGTTTTGTTGGATGTACTTGAACAGGCTACTGTAGTGCCTCAGAAGGCATTGATTATTGAAAAAGGTGGAGCTTATATTTTTGTGGTTCGCCGAGATTCAGTAGCCGAAAAGCGTTTTATTGAACTTGGGCCTGAATTTCAAAATGATGTAGTCGTAGAGCGTGGTTTGGCTCCTGGGGAGATGATTGTATCAGAAGGTTATCACAAACTGACACCGGGAATCAAAGTACGTTTGTCTGCTACAAAGAGTGAAGAAAAAAAGGATTAACATAACCTTAAAAACCTTTTGACACATGAAAGTGACTTTTTTTATTGACAGGCCTGTTTTTTCAGCTGTTATCTCTATACTTATTGTCATAGTTGGTTTCATCGGTTTGATGATGCTTCCAATTGACCAATATCCTCAAATCACACCGCCGGTGGTGAAAATCAGTGCTTCTTATCCGGGAGCAAGTGCCGTAACAGTATCTCAGGCTGTGGCTACGCCTATTGAGCAGGAGTTGAACGGTACACCGGGAATGATTTATATGGAGTCTAACAGCTCTAACTCGGGTGGCTTCTCAGCAACTGTTACCTTTGATATTTCTGCAGATCCGGACTTGGCTGCTGTAGAAATTCAGAATCGTATCAAGTTGGCCGAATCACGTCTGCCGGCCGAGGTCATTCAGAACGGTATTTCTGTAGAAAAGCAGGCACCCAGCCAGTTGATGACAATCTGTCTTACTTCTGATGACCCGAAGTTTGATGAAATTTATCTGAGTAACTTTGCTACTTTGAATGTAATTGACTTGCTGCGCCGTATTCCGGGAGTAGGCCGTATCTCCAATGTGGGTGGTCGTTATTATGCCATGCAAATTTGGGTAGATCCGGCAAAATTGGCAAACTTTGGATTGACAATTCAGGATTTGCAGTCGGCTTTGAAAGACCAGAACCGTGAATCTGCAGCCGGTGTTTTGGGACAGCAGCCTGTTACCGGACTTGATATTACTATTCCTATTACAGCTCAGGGACGTCTTTCTACTGTTGCGCAGTTTGAAGAAATCGTACTTCGTGCTAACCCTGATGGTTCTATTATTCGTTTACGTGATGTAGCCCGCGTATCACTTGAGGCATCATCCTATACGACGGAGAGCGGTATCAATGGAGGAAATGCAGCTGTATTAGGTATCTATATGCTTCCGGGTGCCAATGCTATGGAAGTGGCTGATAATGTAAAAAAGGCAATGAAGGAAATCAGTCGGAACTTTCCGGAGGGTTTGGAATACAACATTCCTTTCGATATGACGACCTATATTTCTGAATCTATTCATGAAGTATACAAGACTTTGTTCGAAGCACTTGTACTGGTTATCATTGTGGTATTCCTTTCTTTGCAGAACTGGCGTGCTACATTGATTCCGGTTGTGGCCGTACCTATTTCTTTGATTGGTACATTTGGTTTTATGCTGATATTCGGCTTCTCGTTGAACATGCTGACTCTTTTGGGACTTGTACTGGCTATTGGTATCGTTGTAGATGATGCAATTGTGGTGGTCGAGAATGTAGAACGTATTATGGAAGAAGAAAAGCTCAGTCCGTACGAGGCTACCAAGAAAGCTATGGAGGGACTGGTTGGAGCCATCATCGCAACTTCGTTGGTATTGGCAGCTGTATTCGTGCCTGTAAGCTTTCTGGCTGGTATTACTGGACAACTTTACCGTCAGTTTACGGTGACCATAGTTGTGTCGGTATTGCTTTCAACTGTTGTGGCACTTACGTTGAGTCCGGTAATGTGTTCACTCATATTGAAGCCTGAAGACCCCAACAAACCCAAAAACAGAATCTTTGTGCGTATTAACCATTGGTTGAATGTAGGAAACGGTAAATATGTAAAGTCTATCCGTGGTGTTGTGAAAAACCCAAAACGTGTTATTGCCGGTTTTGGTATGGTGATTGTGTTCATCTTTTTATTCCACCGTGTAGTTCCGACCAGCTTCCTTCCTATTGAAGACCAGGGATACTTTACTGTGGAATTGGAATTGCCGGAAAGTGCTACATTGGAGCGTACACGTGTTGTGACAGACCGTGCTGTAGATTTTCTGGTAAAGCATCCTGCTGTAGCTTATGTGCAGAATGTTACGGGTAGTAGTCCGCGTGTGGGTAACAGTCAGGCGCGAAGCCAGCTTACGGTAATTCTTAAAGAATGGACGGAACGTGACAATACGACCATCGACCGTATTATGGAAGAAGTGCAGAATGAGATGAAAGAATATCCCGAATGTAAAGTCTTTTTGTCTACTCCGCCGGTTATTCCGGGATTGGGTACAGCCGGAGGTTTTGAAATGCAGCTTGAAGCTCGTGGTGAAGCTACATTCGATGACCTGGTACGTGCTACCGATACACTGATGTACTATGCTTCCCAGCGTAAGGAGATGGCCGGATTGTCCTCTTCTTTACAGGCTGAAATTCCGCAGCTCTATTTCGATGTAGACCGGGACAAGGTAAAACTGGCAGGTGTTCCGATGGCCGATGTCTTCTCAACCATGAAAGCTTATACCGGATCTGTTTATGTGAATGACTTCAACATGTTCAACCGTATTTACCGTGTATATATTCAGGCCGAAGCACCCTATCGTGAGCATCGTGACAATATCGGACTGTACTTTGTGAAAGGAAGCGATGGCGATATGATGCCGCTTACCGCACTGGGTACTACTGATTATACTACTGGTCCAGGTAGCATTAAGCGCTTTAACATGTTTAACTCAACCGTTATTCGTGGAACTGCTGCAAATGGGGCCAGTTCCGGACAGGTAATGGAGATACTCGAGCAGATTGCTCGCGAGAAACTATCTGATAATATTGGTGTAGAATGGAGTGGCCTTTCTTATCAAGAGAAAAAGGCTGGGGGACAGACGGGTATTATTCTCTCGCTGGTATTCCTCTTCGTATTCCTCTTCTTGGCCGCTTTATACGAAAGTTGGAGTATTCCTATTGCCGTATTGATTTCCTTGCCAGTTGCCGTATTGGGTGCGTATGCCGGTGTTGCCATCTGTGGATTGGAGAATGATACCTACTTCCAAATTGGTCTGGTAATGTTGATAGGCTTGGCAGCCAAAAATGCCATTCTTATTGTAGAGTTTGCCAAAGAAGAAGTTGATAAGGGACGCGACATTGTAGAGGCTGCTATCCATGCATCCCAATTACGTTTCCGTCCTATTCTGATGACCTCATTAGCCTTCATTCTGGGTATGCTTCCTATGGTGATTGCTACCGGTCCGGGTTCTGCCAGCCGTCAGGCTATTGGTACAGGTGTCTTCTTCGGGATGTTGGTAGCTGTGACAATCGGTATTGTTTTGGTACCTTTCTTCTTTGTGTTGATTTACAAGGCTAAAAATAAGTTGAATACTAAACGTGCATAACATTTTATATTATGAAGAAACGTAGCTTCGTATATATCTATTATATACTCACCCTTGTAGGCGCTGCCACATTGCTAGGCAGTTGCCAGTTGGGTAAACATTACACACGTCCTGAATTGCCGTTGCCTGCTCAGTTGGATACAATGGGTACGGACACTACTTCGCTGGCCGACTATTCTTGGGAGCAGCTCTATACCGACACCACGCTGCAGAGTCTCATCCGCAAAACGTTGAACTATAACAAGGATATGCTCATTGCGGCTGCTCGTGTAAAAGAGCTGGCAGCCATGAAGCGCATTGATTACGCCAATATGTTTCCGGCACTGGGCCTGAAAGTATATGGGGAGAAAGAAGGAACCGATGAAAACGGCACGCACTATAAACCCAGTGACGATTTTTATTTGAAACTTGGAATTACTTGGGAACTTGACCTTTGGGGAAATCTGCGTTGGGCACGCGATAAGAGTTTGGCCGAGTTTTTGGGTTCTATCGAAAACCAGCGGGCATTGAAGATGAGTATGATTGCGCAGGTCGCACAGTCGTATTTTGAATTGGCAGCTTTGGATAACGAGCTTTCTATCGTTCGCCAGACCGTTGATGCACGTCGGGAAAGCTTGCATTTGGCACGAATCCGTTTCGAAGGTGGTCTGACCAATGAAACAGCTTTCCGTCAGGCGCAGGTAGAATTGGCGCGTACTGTTACTCTAGTTCCAGATTTGGAAAAGAAAATTGCAGTGAAGGAGAATGAGATAGCCTTTATGACAGGCGAATTTTCTTATCACGTATCACGTTCCAAACTACCAGAAGATGTAGTTTTGCCGGATACGTTGCCGGTGGGACTTCCTTCTACTTTACTTGAGCGCCGTCCAGATGTCCGTCAGGCAGAGCAGAGTTTGATTGCAGCTAATGCTGCTGTGGGAATGGCTTATACCAATCTATTTCCTCGTTTGACGCTTACTGCAAATTATGGCCGTGAAAGTGCAGAACTTTCAAATATGCTGCAATCGCCTTATCATATCTTGAGTGGAACACTGTTGACCCCAATATTTGCTATGGGTAAGAACCGTGCTATGTTGAAAGCGAAGAAAGCAGCCTACGAACAAGCTGTGTATTCTTACGAAAAAGTGGTGCTGAATGCTTTTAAAGAAGCCCGTAATGCCATTGTGGAATTCAATAAAACCAAAGAAATCTACAACAGCCGCAAGCTTCTGGAGAAATCTTCAAAGAGTGCCTTGGATTTGGCCGAATTGCAGTATATCAACGGTGTAATCGGTTATATGGACTTGCTAGATGCCCAACGTAGTTATCTGGATGCCCAGATTGGTCTGAGCAATGCCGTCCGCGACAAGCAGCTCACCATGATAAACCTTTATAAGGCCCTTGGCGGAGGCTGGCAGGAATAATTCTGATTAGAAAAATAAGTCATAAAAAACGCTTCAGCGGAGAAATCTCCAGTTGAAGCGTTTTTTTATGGTTTCTGTTACGAGTGTTTTTGCAAGTTCCGAAGAAAAATATCAGCCTGTTGCAATGTCTCCGGTTTGCCGATATCAATCAGCTGAATATTTTCGCACAGATACCCTCCAAGCAAAAGCTTGTCACAGTGTTGCAGATAGAAATCCATGATAGGAAACTTACCATCCCACGGTCCTGTCATTTCCCGGAAAATATCCGGTGATATGACATGAATGCCACTGAAAGCATACTTGCGGTGAATAACTTCGTTGACTGTAAACCCGGAAGGCTTGGTCTCACCGGTACTTTCGTTCACCCATCCACACAGTCTGTCCGTTCTGTCGAACAATAAATAGCGCGATGTCTTGCGCTTGCTTGCTACCAGCGTTGCCGTATGGTTGCTGTGGCAGTGATACTCGTATACTTTCCGCAAATCCGTGTCCGAGAGAATATCTACATTGTGCACCAGAAAAGGTTCGTTTCCTTCCAGCAAAGCTCTGGCATGCTTGATTCCTCCTCCCGTATCCAGCAGTTCTTTCCGCTCGTCACTTATCTGAATGCGGATACCGAAATTCTGTCTGGCCTTTAAAAAATCAATAATCTGTTCGCCGAAGTGGTGGATATTCACCACGATATCCGTAAATCCTGCATCTTTCAGCTTCAGGATAACATGTTCCAGCATGGGCGTGCCATTCACCGGTACAAGTGCCTTAGGCATACTGTCGGTAAGCGGTTTCAGCCGTGTTCCTAGTCCGGCTGCAAATAACATTGCTTTCATACGTCTTTAGGGTTATAGTGCATTAAAAATTTCGCTGATATGCTGTTCCCGGTGTTCCAGTTCCACCCGGATACCGTATTTCTTGTGCAGATGTTCGGCCACATGCTGTGCCGAATATACAGAACGGTGCTGTCCGCCTGTGCATCCGAAGCAGACCATCAGATGTGTAAAACCACGTTTCAGATAACGTTCTACCGAAGCATCTACCAGTGCATCCACATGTTGCAGGAAAGTCGTAATTTCACCATCCTCTTCCAGAAAACGGATAACCGCTTCATCCCGTCCCGTCAGTGCCTTGTATGCTTCATAGCGGCCGGGATTATGAACAGCCCGGCAGTCGAATACAAAACCGCCGCCGTTATCCGTCTTGTCTTGCGGAATCCCTTTGCGATACGAGAAACTCATCACCGTAACCGTCAGCTTTTTCCGGTTCAGGGCGGCGGCAAACTGCGGCAGTCGGCACAAATTCAGCAGAAGCTTGTTCAAATAGGGATATTCCTCGAACGGCTGCTCCAGTAAAGCCGCCAGATTAGCAATGGCAAAAGGCACACTTTCTATGAAATGCTGCTTCCGTTCGAAATAGCCCCTGAAACCATATGCTCCCAATACTTGCAACGTGCGGAACAATACAAAGTGGCGCAAAGTCTGACGGAACTCTTCACTTCCAATCGCCTGATAAGGCTGTAAGGCATTCAGATATACATCAATCAGCCTTTCGCGTAAATCCTGAGGCAGGTTTGCCTTGGCTTGCCACAAAAATGAAGCCACATCGTAGTAGAACGGACCTTTTCTTCCTCCCTGGAAGTCTATGAAAAAAGGTTTTCCGTCACTGAGCATCACATTCCGGCTCTGGAAATCGCGATACATAAAACAGTCTGACGGAACCTGCAGCAACTTGTCGGCCATCCGTTCAAAATCATCTTCCAGCTCCTCTTCCTGAAATTCAAGTCCGGTTGCTTTCAGAAAACAGTACTTAAAATAGTTCAGGTCCCAGAGCACAGAACGGTGGTTGAAACAACACGTCGGGTAGCATACCCCGTAATCCATTCCGTCATTTCCCTTAAACTGAAAATCCGGCAATAAGGCTATAGTCTGTTCCAGTAAATTGATTTCTTCGTTGCTGAAGTTTCCGCTGGTACGTCCCTGCTCGATAGCCTGAAACAGCGATACATCCCCCAAGTCCTCTTGCAAGTAACACATCCGGTCGTCCGATACCGCAAAAACTTCCGGAACATTCAGCCTCTGACTGCGGAAATGTCCGGCCATGTATAGAAAAGCCTCGTTTTCGGCCTCCGAAGTTCCGGCAACCCCTATCAGCGATTGCTTTCCTGTAAGCCGGAAATACCGGCGGTTAGACCCAGCCTGTGAAAGCTGGGTAATTTGTGCAGGCGATTCGCCTACATAAGTCGTATAGAGTTCTTTCAGTTTTTCTTCCATATCTATTAAAGCTAAATAATCAATACATTAGATAGCGTGCCCGCTGTTTCAGGTAATTGTCCAGTTCGGCTTTCCAAGTCGCACGTATCTGTGTTTCTGTTTTCCCTGCCAGTATAGCCTTCCGGACCTGGTCAGTACCCATAAGCAAGTCGAACCACTGCGGACGGCTGAAAAAAGCCTTTTCCGGCATTTCCTTTTTCATCAGTTCGTAGAACATGTAGACATAATGCAAGGAAAAACCTTTGGGGGCCTCTACCTTCCTTAAGTCCAGACCGCAGCACTTCTGATTCTGGTGCAACGGATGCTTGTCAAATCCGGGCAGTGAAACAGGCGTAAAGCAATACGGCTGACCCTTCAGTCCCGGAAGTCCCAGAATCTGAAAGGGCATACGGGTACCCCGTCCCACACTTACCGGAGTAGCTTCGAAAGCACACAGTGAAGGGTAGAACGCAATACTCTGGTCGTTGGGCAGGTTGGGAGAGGGCTTGACCGGAAGCGAGTAGGGCTGTCCATGCTTCCATCCCTCCACCTTAATAACCGTGAGTTTGCACTGCTTTTTCCCTTTGAGCCATCCCTCGCCATTAATCATTGCAGCCAGTTCGCCCACCGTACAGCCATGCAGCAAAGGGATAGGCAGCATTCCCACGAAACTTTTAAACTTCGGTTGCAACACCGGTCCGTCCACATAGTCGCAAGGATTGGGGCGGTCCAGTACCAGCAACTCCTTGTTATTTTCGGCACAAGCCTCCATTACGTAAAACATCGTACTGATATACGTATAGAACCGCGCCCCCACATCCTGAATGTCGAAAACTACCACATCCGTCTGCTGTAACTGCGCAGGAGTCGGCTTTTTATTCTTTCCATACAGCGAAGTTACCGGTACACCCGTACGTACATCCCTGTGGTTCTTCACCGTCTCACCCGCATCGGCATTGCCCCTGAATCCATGTTCGGGAGCAAAAATCTGCGAGATACGGATTCCACTTTGGTACAATGTATCAAACAGGTGTGTCTGTCCCATGGTCGAAGTCTGGTTCACTACCAACGCCACATTTTTCCCTTTCAGCATAGGTATCCACTTCTCCATCTGCTCGGCCCCTGTACGTATCCGGCTATTACCATTATCAGCTCCGGCAGTAAAAACCGTGATACTCCATAACACTATCCATAATAAGTTTCTGCATTTCATGTCTGTATAGAGTTTTTTTTAGTAAATTCGCACAAAAATAAGAAGAATACCTCTTTAAAACCAATTATCTGATGAAAATGAATATACAGGCTGTAATCGATAAGTTCTATCCCGAGGAAAACGAGCTGAAACATATCTTTATGGTACATAGCCGTAACGTAGCCGATAAAGCATTGGCTTTGGCACAGAAGCATCCCGAACTGAAACTGGACCTCGATTTTGTAGAAGAAGCAGCTATGCTGCACGACATCGGTATCTTTCTGACCGATGCCCCCGACATTCACTGCCACGGTCCGCATCCCTACATCTGCCACGGTTATCTGGGAGCCGACCTGATGCGTGCCGAAGGGTTGCCGCGTCATGCCCTGGTATGCGAACGGCACACAGGTGCCGGCTTGTCCCTGCAGTCCATTATCGAGCGCGATTTGCCCATCCCACACCGCGACATGTTGCCGGTGTCTATGGAAGAACAGCTGATATGTTTTGCCGACAAGTTTTTCTCGAAAACCAAGCTCAATCAGGAAAAGTCCATCGAGAAAGCCCTGAAAAGCATTTCCCGTCATGGTACAGAAGGCGTGGAGCGCTTTAACAATTGGTGCCGAATCTTCCTTTAATGCTAAAAATGAATTAATTTACGGAAGCACATCTTTTTTATTGGTGGATAATGTTTACCTTTGTGCACCAGTTGTGTACATATATTTAAAATATTGATGACGTCATTAAGAAAATCTACATATCTCTTTTTTCTGTTGGTTGTGATAACGTTAGGCTTTTCCGTCTATGCGGAAGCCCAGCGCCCCAGACGTCCGGTGTCAGGACGTACAAAGGCAGGGGCTGCCGATACTTTACAGAAAGATTCTGTGCCGGCAGATTCTGTGGCAACCGATTCGGTAGCTGTAAAGAAACAGGCCATTGATGCCCCTATTCAGTACGAGGCCAACGATTCTATCGTCTTTACGCAGGGGGGATATGCACATTTGTTTGGTCAGGGAAAAGTTAACTATCAGCGAATAGAGTTACAGGCTGATGCCATTACCATGAATATGGACAGCAGCACTGTTTATGCCCGTGGAGTAGCCGATACAGCAGGAGTCGTATCTGGAACTCCGATATTCAAGGATGGAGATACCCCTTACGAGTCGCAGATTATGCGCTATAACTTCAAGACCAAAAAAGGTTTTATCAACGATATCGTTACCCAGCAAGGAGAAGGATACGTGGTAAGTAAGGAATCAAAGAAAGGAGCCAATGACGAGCTTTATCTTCGTCACGGTCAATACACCACTTGCGATAACCACGACCACCCTCACTTCTACCTGAAACTGTCGATGGCTAAAGTTCGTCCCAAAAAGAACGTAGTGTTCGGTCCGGCACAGTTGGTAGTCGAAGACGTGCCATTGCCCATTGCCGTACCTTTCGGTTTCTTTCCTTTCAGCAGTAGCTATTCATCAGGTTTCATCATGCCTACCTACGGTGATGAGCTGAATCGTGGTTTCTATTTACGCGATGGAGGATATTACTTTGCCATCAGTGACAAGATGGACCTTAAAGTACTGGGCGAAATCTTTACCAAAGGTTCATGGGGACTCTCTGCACAGTCCAATTACAATAAGCGTTATAAGTTTGGCGGTTCGTTCAATCTGAGTTATCTGGTAACTAAAACAGGTGAAAAGAACATGCCGGATTATTCCGTGTCAAAAGACTTCAAGATAAGCTGGAGTCACCGTCAGGATGCAAAAGCTAACCCTAACAGTACATTCTCGGCCAACGTAAATTTTGCAACCAGCAGTTATGACCGTTCCAGCCTGAGCAGTTTGTACGACCCCAGCCAGTATGCCAATAATACCAAGGCTTCCAGTGTGAGCTATTCTCGTACCTTCCCGTCTATTGGACTGAACCTGTCAAGTACGTTCAATATCACGCAGAACACACGCGACTCTTCGCTGAGCATGACATTGCCCGACCTGAACATTACGCTGAACCGTATCTATCCTTTCAAACGTAAGAATGCGGCAGGTGATCAGCGCTGGTACGAAAAAATTTCGTTCCAATATACCGGTCATTTGACCAACAGTGTAGACACTAAAGATAACCTGTTGTTCAAGACCCCGTTCAGCAAATGGAAAAACGGTATGCAGCACAATATTCCTGTGAGTGCAACCTTTACATTGTTCAAGTTTATCAACGTAGTACCCAGTTTCAATTATACCGAACGCTGGTATACTCGCAAAGTGATGCAAAGCTATGATCCCACGCTGAACACTACCGACCATATACGCCGTGATACCATTAACGGTTTCAACCGTGTGTATAACTACAACATGTCCTTGCAGATGAATACCAAACTCTATGGTATGTACAAGCCGCTCTTTATGAAGAGTAAGGAGATACAGATACGCCACGTGGCCACCCCGTCGGTAAGCTTTACTTATGCGCCCGACTTTGGAGCAGCCCGTTACGGTTATTACGATACCTATACCTATACCGACGAATATGGCGAAGTGCGTATGAAGGAATATTCACCTTACGAAGGGGCTACTTTCAGTGTGCCGGGTAAAGGTAAATCAGAGAGCATCAGCTTTTCACTCGACAACAATGTCGAGATGAAAATGAAATCGGATAAAGATAGTACCGGTTACAAGAAAATCAGTCTGATAGACCAGCTCAGTGCCAACATGTCCTACAATATGGCAGCTGTAGAAAAGCCGTGGAGCGACTTGAGCATGAACCTGCGTCTGAAACTGACCAAGAATTATACTTTTAATATGAACGCCAGTTTTGCTACCTATGCCTATGAGTTCGACGAGCGCGGAAATGTAGTTGTAGGTAACCGTACCGAATGGTCGTACGGACGTTTCGGACGTTTCCAGGGTTACAGCGGTTCACTTTCTTATTCTTTGAACAATGATACCTTCAAGAAACTCTTTGGCAAGAAAGATGACGATGATAAGAAGAAAGGAAAGAAAAGCGAAGAGGGTGGTGAAGAAGGTATAAATGAACAGACCGACGAAGAAAAGGAACAACAGAAAAAATCAGGTTTGCGCAAAACGCAAAGTGCTGCCATGGATAGTGATGGCTATATGGCTTTCAAGATGCCTTGGTCCATTAACTTAAGTTACAGTTACAGCATTCGCGAAGACCGGACCAAAGATATCAACATCAAGCGCATGCGTTATCCCTATTCACTTACCCATTCACTCAATGTCTCGGGTAACCTGAAGTTGGGAAGCCGCTGGAATATGAACTATTCTTCAGGTTACGACTTTACCACCAAGGAAATGTCAATGACAACACTGAATATTTCGCGTGACTTGCACTGCTTTACCATGTCTTGCGGTCTGGTGTTTGGTCCGTATACCTCTTATAACTTCAGTATCCGTGCTACGTCAAACATGCTGACAGATGCCCTGAAGTGGGATCAGCGAAGCAATACGGGTAGCCAGGTTACCTGGTATTGATTTAGCCTGACACATATAAAGCATAAAAAAGCGTTCTGGTATGCCTGAGCTCTAGAACGCTTTTTTATGCTTTGTCGTTTTGTCTGTGATGTATAACGTTAATCTTTACCACTCGATAGGTGTTTCGCCATTGGCCAGCAGATAATCGTTGGTCCGGCTGAAATGATGATTTCCGAAGAAACCGTTGTATGCCGATAAAGGCGAAGGATGCGCCGAGGTCAGTACCAGATGCCGGTTACGGTCGATAAACGCACCTTTTTTCTGCGCATAGCTGCCCCAAAGGATAAACACCAGATGTTCCCGGCGTTCAGCCAGCAGGCGAATGGCAGCATCCGTAAATTCCTCCCAGCCCTGTCGCTGGTGAGATCCCGCCTGATGCGCACGTACCGTCAGCGTAGCGTTCAGCATCAGTACCCCCTGGTTGGCCCATCGGGTAAGATTACCTGTTGTCGGAATCGGGGCTCTCAGGTCATCGTGTATCTCCTTGAAGATATTCTGCAGCGAAGGCGGAAATTTCACCCCGTCGTTCACCGAGAAACACAAGCCGTGTGCCTGTCCCGGTCCGTGATAAGGGTCCTGACCGATAATCACCACCTTCACCTTATCAAACGGACAAAGGTTGAACGCATTGAAAATCAGCTTCCCCGGCGGGTAAACCGTTCCCTGACGGTACTCATTCCGCACGAAATCCGTCAGCCGTTTAAAATAATCCTTTTCAAATTCCTCTTGAAGTACTTGCTTCCAACTTTCTTCTATTTGTACATCCATATCTAAGTCTGTATTAAATTAACTGCATACCCAGTTCGGCACATTCCTTCTTCATGTCTTCCGGCCAGATGCTAGCCTGAATTTCGCCGATGTGACCTTTCCGCAGATAAAGCATACACAAGCGCGACTGTCCGATACCGCCACCGATAGTAAGCGGCAGCGAGCCTTCTAGCAAGCGTTTGTGGAAATACAGTTTCATGCGTTCCTCCTGATGCGAGAGCTCCAGCTGTCTGATCAGAGCAGCCTTGTCCACACGGATACCCATCGACGAAAGCTCGATAGAACGGCCCAGCACACTGTTCCACACCAGCAAGTCACCGTTCAGTCCGGCCAGACCGGTTTCCGGGTCGATGGTCGAATAATCATCATAGTCCGGTGCACGCATATCATGTGGCTGACCGTTGCTCAGTTTACCGCCGATACCGATAATAAACACGGCACCATATTTCTCTGTAATCAGGTTTTCGCGTTCCTTGGCCGTTTTGTCCGGATACATCTGCAACAACTCCTCTGCATGAATAAACTGAATATCATGCGGCAGGAAAGATTCAATTTGCGGATACATTTCGCAAACCATATATTCCGTACGGCGCATGGCAGCGTAAATACGCGTAACGATTGATTTCAGGAATGCCACAGTGCGCTGTTCCGGTGTAATCACCCGTTCCCAGTCCCACTGGTCCACGTACAGCGAGTGCAGGTTGCCCAGCTCTTCGTCCGCGCGGATTGCATTCATATCCGTATAGATACCATATCCCGGACCAATCTCATAATCAGCCAGTGTCACACGTTTCCATTTGGCCAGCGAGTGAACTACCTCCGCCTGAGCTTCGCCCAAATCCTTGATAGGGAAGGAAACCGGGCGCTCCGTGCCACTCAAGTCATCGTTGATACCCATTCCCTTCAATACGAACAGCGGAGCCGTAACACGGCGCAGGCGCAATTCGGACGACAAGTTCTGCTGAAAAAATTCTTTTATCTGTTTAATACCCAGCTCAGTTTGTTTCATATCAAGCAGTGGGCGATAGTTTATAGGTTTAATAAGGTAGCTCATGGTATTTTATGTTTTATCGTTTTACACTGCAAAGGTATATTATATTTGCAAATATGCAACTGTAATTTCTAAAATATTATCAAAATGATAAAATTATTTCCTTTTTAGCTTTATAAATGATAATGCTGAATATACGCCCTAAAGTAGATTTTGATATTTTTTTCGGGGAAAATTAGGATGGAATACTTATAAATTGTATTTTTGTGCCCAGAAAAAACGGATGCACCCATAGTTCAATGGATAGAATAATGGATTCCGGTTCCATCGATTGGGGTTCGACTCCCCATGGGTGTACAATCAGAGAGAGATTCAGGTTTGAGTCTCTCTTTTTTTATGTCTGCCTGTAAACCGGCTTTCGCACAAGTATGCCGCACGTTTTCCATAGTAAAGATGCATGTTTATCTCAGTAATGAAAAACGTACCTCTCTATAATGCTGCACTTACCGGATAAGGACAAATTAGCAATTCACCACTGGGAATGTCAAAGAAACACGAAATAACTAAAATATTATTTCTCCTATAATTATTTTCTAT
>USQO01000045.1 GCA_900556845.1 uncultured Bacteroides sp.
CCTTATCGTCGGCAGCGTCAGATGTGTATAAGAGACAGCATCTAAATAAACCCTTCTCAACAAAATGTATTTTTTTAATAATTCAATTTAAATAATCCAATTTATTCTATAAATATATGTTCTTTGACATAAATAGTCTATATTTGCGACCCGGAATCAAATAGAATAATTCTTTTAGAAATTAAATATTTATCCCTTATAATTAAATTTTTTCAAACTAAAAAACAGTTATGTTCAAACATTCAAAATCAGTAGGTATGTTGTTGACAACCTTCGGACTTACGACTTTTGGAGTAATGTCAGCCAATGCGACTCCAATGGAAGCAAGTATTGAAGCCGTTCAACAGCAAGAAACTTGTACAGGTATTGTGAAAGACGCTACAGGAGAAACTGTAATCGGAGCATCAGTTATCGTAAAAGGAACGACTAATGGAACCATTACAGGAATTGACGGTGATTTTACACTATCCAACGTCAAAAAAGGAGACATCATTCAGATTTCATTTGTTGGATATCAGACTGTAGAAATTCCATTCAAAGGACAACCTATCAACGTTACTTTAAAAGACGATACACAGACACTGGAAGAAGTTGTTGTTACCGCTTTGGGATTAAAACGTGAAGAAAAAGCACTGGGTTATGCCGTAACCGAAGTAAAAGGTGAAGCACTCAAGGCAGCCAACACCATTTCACCTGTAGCAGCCCTGCAAGGTAAGGTTGCCGGAGTAGAAATCTCAGGCTCAGACGGCGGTCTTTTCGGCGGTACAAAAATCCAGATTCGTGGTGCCTCTACACTTGGAAGCAACAACCAGCCGATTTACGTTGTAGACGGTGTTATCCTTGACAACGGAGTTTCTGGTAACACAACAGCTGACTGGGGACAAGGCGGTGACAATAACGCCAATGACTACGGTAACGAGCTGAAGAACCTTAACCCGGATGATTTTGAGACTGTATCTGTATTGAAAGGTGCGGCAGCCACTGCACTGTACGGTTCCAGAGGTTTGAACGGTGCTGTGGTAATTACTACCAAGTCGGGTAAAGGCGCGCAGGGACTCGGAATCAGCGTATCCCAGACATTTGGTATTGACCATGCGTTCAAGACTGGAGACATCCAGACATTATACGGACCTGGCTACGTTCCAGGATGGCAAGACTCTGACAAAAACGGAAGCATTTGGGACCCGTTCCAGTTTGCTATCGACCAGAACGGTGACAGGACACTGGTGGGTGCTGCCAATTACGGTTTCGGTCCCCGCTATGACGGTTCACAAATCCGCAACTACGACGGTTCATGGACTACTTATTCCCCAATCAAAAACAATATGCTTGACTTATATAAGTTAGGCTTTAACACCAATACCAACGTATCTATCCGTGGCGGTAACGAGAAAACCACATTCTACACCTCATTCTCATACAAGAACGCAAAATCAACTACGGAGAACAACACATTCGAGCGTTACTCTATGCTGTTGAAAGCCACCCACAAGCTGAACGACTGGGTAGACGTTGCGGCTTCTGTCAGCTTCGCCAACTCCAAGCCCCGTAATGCCCAGCTGAATGTCGGCGAGCTATTTGTAAACGGTAATGCAAAGGTATTGACACCTCTGTTTGATGTAAACTATTTCCGTAACAAATACCTTGGCGAGCACGGTGGTATCGCAGATACTAGCTATGGCGACCTTTACGGTTCTGTACCGTCTACAGCCAAATCCTATTTCTTCAAGCTGGATAATTTCGACTATGTCCGCAAGGAAACAGTGGTACGCCCTACTTTTGAAGTGAACATCAAGATGACCGACTGGCTGAAATTCAAGGCAGACGCAAACATGAACCGTTACTATACTTCTGTAGAGGACAAGCAGCTGGGTAGCGGATACGCTAACGAAGGAGGTTTTTACGGGCTTACTGAAGACATCAAAGAACAGTTCACCGTAGGAGGAACTTTCACCGCCAGCAAGCAGATTAAGGATTTCTCTGTCGGTGGTTTTGCCCGCTTCGAGTATTACAACACCTCTTCAAGACACTCAAAGGTATCTACAGACGGAGGTATGGTAGTTCCGGGACAGTGGTTTGTAGAAAACTCTAAGAAAACCAAGCTGAGCGAAGCCTATATCAGCGGTTCAAAGCGTATTATCTCGGCTATATTTGCGATGAATCTGGGATGGAAAAACCAGCTGTATCTGGATGTTACAGGACGTAACGACTGGTCATCATCACTGGTATATGCCAACCGTACAGGTAACTACTCTTACTTCTACCCTTCCGTATCAGGTTCATGGCTTATCAACGAGACATTCCGTGAAAGCATGCCGTCATGGATTAACCTGGCCAAGCTTCGCGCTTCCTGGGCACAGGTAGGTAACGATACTGACCCATATACTGTAAACCAGACTTACAGCTTCGGCACCATGGAAATGTACGATGGAAACATCTACACCAATGAACTGGACATGCTGATGAAGATTGCCGACCTGAAACCGGAACGCAAGAATTCTTGGGAAGTGGGTCTTGACCTGCGTACATTCAACAACCGCCTGAATCTGGACGTAACTTACTACAAGGAAAATACGACAGACCAGATTATGAAAATTGACGTACCTGCCATTTCGGGTGTAAACCAGCAGCTTGTAAATGCCGGTAACATCCAGAACTCGGGTATAGAAATTGCCCTGAACACCACTCCGTTCAAAAACAAGGACTGGCAGTGGGATCTGGACTTCACCTATACACGCAACCGGAGCAAGATTGTAGAACTGCATCCTAACGTTGCCAACTACATTACACTTTCCGGTTTCGTAAATGCATACGACTACCACATCGGTTCTGTAGCAAAGGTTGGCGAGGCATACGGTACCCTGATGTCGGACGTAACACAGGCTTACAATGAAAAGGGACAGCCTCTGTTGGAATGGGACGACAGCTGGAGAGGAGCTTACCGTGCACAGAGCAAGACTGCAGAAGTTGTCGGAAACATGACTCCGGACTTCCTCGGTTCGGTAGCGACAACACTTACATGGAAGGACCTGAGTCTGAACATCGGTCTGGACATGCGCTTCGGAGGCCTGGTTGCCTCTTACTGTAACCTGTACGGAACAATGGCCGGATGGACTGAAACTTCATTGCCTTACCGTGACCCGGAACACGGCGGTTTGACATGGACCAGCCAGTATGCCGACAGCAAGGGTATCGAATATACAGACGGATATATTCCGGACGGAGTATTCAAGGAAGGTACCATTGCAACCTTGGTTGACGGAACTAAAATGGACGTAGGTGGCATGTCGTATGCCGAACTGGTAAAAGAAGGCAAACTTGAGCCTACTCATGCCGGTACATGGTATATGAACAACTACGCTTGGGGTGCCATGACAGTAGACGATATCTGGGTACACGAACTGAGCTATGTAGCACTGCGTAACATTACCCTGAACTACCGTCTGCCCAGCAGCTTTGCACACAAGATGGGAGCAAAAGGCCTCAGCCTGTCATTCACAGCCCGTAACTTAGGTTACCTGTATAACTCGTTGCCAAACAACATCAATCCGGAATCTGTCCGCTCTAACTCGGCTTCAGAATTCCGTATCCGTGGTTTCGAGCCTTATACGGCAAGCTACATTTTCACCATTAACGCTAATTTCTAATTTACAAGGACCAATTTCAATAAAAAGATACTTATGATGAAATATAAATATCTGACAGCAGCACTGCTTATGGGAAGCTTATGCTTCAACACTTCCTGTACAGATGATTTTGCAGAACTTAACTCGGATCCGTCAACTATCACTACACCGGACATCCGATACCTGTTCACACAATGCGAAGCAAAATTCCAGCCGGGCGACTATGCACAGTGGTTCGGCGGATTCAACGACCTTTCAACATGGTCACAGACAACCGTATCATCAGGCGGTAACACCAGCCGCTCCAACCGTCCTACCGAAGAGGCAAACGGTTGCGGATACGAAGTAAACGAAGTACTCCGTTATGCCAACGAAATCCGTTACCAGATTTCTCAGCTTTCGGATACGGAAAAAGAGAAATACGAGTACATCCAATACTTGTGTAACCCACTGTTGGTATACCTCAGCATTCAGGACTCAGACCTGTTCGGTTCTCGCCAGTATACAGAGGCAGAACAGGCACGTTACACCAATCCTCCCCTGTTGTTGCCTAAATACGACACACAGGAAGAGCTGTTGGAAGTATGGTTGAAAGAGTTACAGCAGACTATCGACTACCTTTCTACTCACCAGGTAAACGACTTGCTGGGCAATCAGGATTTCATCTATCGTGGCAACATGGACAAATGGATGAAACTGGCCAACTCTCTGAAATTGAAAATTGCAGCCCGTCTGGTAAACAAGAACCGCGAACGTGCGTTCCAGATTGTAAAAGAAGTTGCCGAGAGCCCAGTGGGCATGATTCTCACTACTGACGGCGACCTGGTATACAACAAGGGCAAATTCGACAACAACTGGAACAACGACATCACTGTAGGTGTAGGTAGCCAGCAGCTTATCAGTTTCCTTGTTCAGAACCAGGACCCCCGTCTGTTCTATTTCTTCCAGAAAAACGACTATAATGCCAACGTTGTTCAGGCATATTTCGACCAGGAAAGAAGAATGCCTTCGTACGTAGAGACTAATGTAATTTCTGAAGTGGTAAACGGAAAGAAGGTTTTCAAGGAATGGAAGGCACCGGGTGAGCCTTGGGTACGCTACTACGGTCTTCCGGTAGAAATCGGCGCAGCCCAGAAGCCGGAATACGAGCACTATTTTGACCCTAAGAGCGAATTGTTCGTTCTTTACTCAAAAGAAGGAGCAAAAAAGACATACTATCCTTGCTCTTACAGAAATACAGAGATGGTTAAAGGCTTGCTGACTTATACTTACCCTGACGCACCGGATGTTACTCCGGAACAGGATAACCAGCAATATGGATGGTACGGTCTGTACTTCTCTGCAGCAGAAACCAACCTGATTCTTGCCGAGTTTACTTTGCTGGGAGCCACCTGGAACAACCAGAAATCGGCTCAGGAATACTTCAGCGCAGGTGTAGAAGCTTCTGTCCGCGGTTACGATTTCGTAGCAGGAAAGAACCACATCCCTTACTACGACGCACCTTACAACAAAGACCCGCATGACGTATCCATCAAACTGCAGGAAGAATGGGTAAACGCACTGTTGCAGAAAGACGCATATAAACTGACCGGCGATAAGAAGGCAGACCTTGAAAAGGTATATGTACAGCAGTATCTGCACTACTTCAATGCACCGATTGACCAGTACGTAAACATGCTGCGTTCGGGCGTTCCGCAGCAGAACAGCTCTGTACTTCCCCGTCTTGACTTTGACGCTCAGTTAGGAGATGCCTATGCAATTCCACGTCGTTTCCCGGTTTCAGAGCCATTGGAATCAGACCAGCTGTACAACATTACCATCGAAGCTTATAAAGCTCAAGGTTATACATACAGCGGAACTAACTCTAAGAACCCTGAAGTTCTGGAAAAAGAACGTGTCTGGATGGATACTGAAAATCCATCATTGGGTAAAGGTCCTAAATTCTGATTCCTTTCCCGAAAAGTATAAGATTTATTCTCTATTTTAACATAGTAGTACCATAACTATATTACTTGTGGAGCAGGGAGGAATTCGTTTTCCTCCCTGCTTTTTTACTAAATAACCGCTCCCCCCCCTTTTTTCATTGATATGATAAACCCGCATCACCCAAAAGCCCTATCTTCATCATTTAAAAGCCAAACGTTCATCTCTTTTTTGATGATACCAGCATCTACGGTTACAATTATCTGTATCTAGCAAGGCCTAAAAAGTAAAGGCCATCCTCCCTTTACAGAGAAGACAGCCTTTGCCCATATACAGTTTTAATAAAGAATCGATTACTCTTCTTCCAGCTTAAAGCTTTTCAATATGGCATCCATTATTGAGCCGGATGCTTGTCTGACTATTATAGAGATAAAGAAAGCATTGCCGCCATCTTTAGCCAAAAGGTAACTGTAAACACAGTTATCCGATTCGCATTTTCCTCCCAGTTTCACTCCATGAAAATGATGCAGGTCAAATTTATCGACCTCCGAAACCTCAGTCATACCATCGTCGGATGCAATGTTTTTCAACTCCTGAGGCATCTCTTCTTGCGTCATACCCTCAGAATCCAAAACCTGCACACTGATATAATAATTGTCATTACTGACCGTATAACCTTCATCCGAGTCATCCTCAATAGCCATGCCAGAAGGAGCATTAAATGTCAGTCCATAAGCTTTCCATGTAGTAGGAGTCAATGTTTGGGCATAACCATACCGAAGCGTACTAAACACCAGGAAAAACAATACCAATACTATATTCTTCATACTTTTCTTTCTGCCACAACTTTTTTAGCATAAACTTCTTCCTCCTTATTCACCATAACAGTAATAGGACCACCTACATTGGCATAGGGAGAAGTTACAGCAGAAAGACTTCCGTCCTTAATCATTGCTTCCACACCAGCAGCTTCCAGCAAGCCTTTTACAAGTTCTGCTTCCCATCGGGTTCCCTGGAAAACAGGTACTAATGAATCATACACGTTTCTTTCCATACTTTTACAGTTTAAAGGATTAATACCAAGGTTAATTATCTTTCTGCCTTATCTCAACTCTGCGTATCTTTCCGCTGATTGTCTTAGGCAACTCGTTTACAAACTCTATCACACGTGGATATTTATAAGGAGCTGTAACACGCTTCACATGATCCTGCAGTTCCTTAATCAGTTCAGGACCAGCCTGCTCTTTGTAATCCTTGGCCAGAACAATAGTAGCTTTAACCACCTGACCGCGAATTTCGTCGGGCACACCGGTAATGGCGCATTCCACTACAGCAGGATGTGTCATCAGAGCACTCTCTACTTCAAACGGCCCGATTCTGTAACCAGAGCTCTTTATCACATCATCCGCACGTCCTACAAACCAGTAGTAGCCATCCTCGTCTCTCCAGGCTACATCTCCCGTATAGTAAATACCATCATGCCAAGCATCGGCTGTCAGTTCCGAGGCACGATAATACTCTTTAAATAAGCCCAGCGGCTTGCCTTTATCGGTACGGATAACAATCTGCCCCTGCTCACCATCTTCGGCCGAACGTCCGTCCGGAGTCAGCAGATCAATACGATACTGCGGATTAGGAACTCCCATGCTGCCCGGTTTCGGATCCATCCAGGGGAAAGTAGCCAAAGTCAGAGTCGTTTCAGTCTGACCGAAACCTTCCATCAACCGGATACCGGTAATGCGCTTAAATTCCTCATAAACCGAATAGTTCAAAGCCTCTCCTGCCGTAGTGCAATACTCCAGTGAAGACAAGTCGAATTTAGACAGGTCCTCACGAATAAGGAAACGATAGATGGTTGGAGGTGCACATAGCGAAGTAATATGATAATCATGAATTTTCTTCAGAATATCGGCCGGAGTAAATTTCTCATGATCATAAACAAAAATATTGGCACCGGCAAACATCTGTCCGTACAGTTTTCCCCAAACCGCCTTTCCCCAACCGGTATCTGCTATTGTAAGGTGCAGGCTGTCTTCATGAAGATTATGCCAATAAACTCCCGTAGAAATATGTCCCAACGGATAAGTAAAATCATGTGCTACCATTTTAGGTTCGCCCGTAGTACCAGAAGTAAAATACATCAGCATAATGTCGTCGTTCGTATTCACGTGTTCAGGGCGCACAAAAGGAGCGGCGGATTCAATTCCCTTATGAAAATCTTCGAATCCCTGAGGATACTCAGGACCTACACTAATCAGCTTCTCTACAGAAGGCGACTCCGGCATTGCAGCCAGAATATGATCGGTTATAACAGTTTCTCCGGCTGCCACTATCATCTTAATACCAGCAGCATTACAGCGATACACAATATCTTTTTTAGTCAGCAAGTGTGTTGCCGGAATCACAACAGCTCCCAATTTATGCAAAGCAAGAATAGAGAACCAGAACTCGTATCTGCGTTTTAAAATAAGCATCACCTTGTCACCGTGTCCGATGCCCATATGCTGAAAATAGGAAGCAGTCATATCTGTATACCGTTTTAAGTCGGCATAAGTAAACTGGATATGCTCTCCCTTATCGTTTGTCCATAAAATTGCTTTCTTCTCTGGATTTTCTGCCGCCCATGCATCCACAACATCATATCCAAAGTTGAAATTCTCAGGAACTTTGACCTTAAAATGCTTTATAAAGTCTTCCTGGGAAGTAAATGCCGTTTGTTCTAAAAATCTTTCTAACATATTTTCATTGCTTTTCTACATCGCTACATAATTATTGCCAAAAACTTGACAGTCTTTCCATCCAGTGCCTTCATGCCGTGCGGTAAAGAAGAATCAAAATACAAACTGTCACCCGGATTAAGAATCAAATCCTTACCATTAATATTCAGAAGCATTTTTCCTTCGATGACAAAATTAAACTCCTGACCTTCATGTCTGTTCATAAAAATCGGTGTATCAGCAGGCTTGGGCTCAACTGTCACAATAAACGGATTGACCTTACGGTTACGGAAACCAGAAGCCAAGGCCTCGTACTTATAGACTTTAGTACGCTCCACCGATACTCCCGTACCCCATCGGGTTACAAAATAGCTGCTCATCTTTGGCTCTTCGCCAAACATCAAAACATCCAACGGAAGGTTATACTGATGGGCGATTTTCTGCAGACAACTGACTGAAATATCACTTTCACCACTTTCCATCTGTATATATTGCTCAACAGGAAGTCCGCAGCTGGCAGCAACTTCCTCTACTGATAAATCCAGCACATCACGCAAACCTTGCAGACGCTGTGCTATCTGTTTAATTTGTTCATCCATAGCATTTGTGTTTTGAGTCAAAGGTAATAAAGATTTGGAAACAAAATGTCGAAAATTTAAAAACTTTTATTCTTTACCTGCTATTATTTCACTTTCCCGATTCCCAAAAAGCCAAAGTCCGTCTGTTACAGAACCACGAACCTTTATTATCTTTGCAAAAATTATCTGTAAACCTAAGAATGACTGCAACAACATTATTCAACAAACACGAAGCCATCGCCCAAATGAATACATGGGGGCAAAAAGGCCGTCCCTTTTTATTCATCATCAGCTATGACTTACAAAGTTCTTACTTAAAGCCTTTAACAGAGATCCCTGCATCCGAATTAAAATACAACTTTAACGGAGTGTGCAATGAATCCGAGAAGCAAACACAAAAGCCTGCTTCTCTTGTCTGGGAGCCTCAACCTCAGTCATTCGAATGTTACAGGCAATCATTCGACATCGTACACCGCAATCTGTATGCAGGCAACAGCTTTCTGACCAACCTTACCTGTTCTACTCCCGTACATACCAATCTGTCGTTACTACAGGTATTCGAATACTCGAAAGCACCTTACCGCCTGTGGTGGAAAGATAAATTTACCGTATTCTCTCCCGAGATTTTTGTCCGCATCATTGAAAACAAAATCAGCTCTTATCCCATGAAGGGGACCATAGATGCCACACAAGAGAATGCGCGTGAAACCCTGCTCAACGATGTAAAAGAAAGTGCCGAACATGCTACCATCACCGACTTGATCCGGAATGATTTAAGTCAGATAGCTTCGAACGTGCACGTCAAACGATACCGTTATTTGGACGAAATCGTTACGCATAACGGACGTTTGCTGCAAATGAGCTCCGAAATAGAAGGAACATTACCCCATGACTGGAGAGCTTCATTGGGCGAGATCTTCTTCAGCCTGCTGCCCGCAGGTTCCATCACAGGAGCTCCGAAACCGAAAACGCAAGCCATCATTGCAGAATCAGAGACGTATTCCCGTGGGTTTTATACCGGAGTTATGGGGATATTCGACGGGAAAAACGTGGACAGTGCCGTAATGATCCGGTTTTTGGAACAACAACCCGATGGTTCCTTATGCTTTAAAAGCGGAGGAGGAATTACGTTTATGAGTGATGCAAAAAGCGAATACAACGAAATGATACAGAAAATCTATGTGCCACTTTATTGAAACCATCCATGTTGAAAACGGGAAGATACTTCGTGCACGTCTGCACAACCAACGAATGAATACCACCCGACATTTCTTTTTCGGACCGGACATTCCCGATTATAATCTTGAAGAGATACTTCAGGAAACTTCCTTATACCAAAAACGAACACGATGCAGAGTGATTTATGGCAAAGAGATTGAAGAAATCAGCTTCCTGCCTTATCGCCCACGTCCGGTACAATCACTACGCATTATTAACCATGATACACTGGATTACAGTTTTAAATATGCCGACAGAAGCGAAATTAACCAACTCTATGAACAACGTAATGAACAGGACGATATTCTAATTGTAAAACAGGGAAGAATAACAGATACATCTATTGGAAACATTGCATTATTCGATGGTTATCAATGGGTTACACCAAAGCATCCTTTGCTAAAAGGTACGCATCGAGCAGATTTGATAACCCGGGGAATCATTGTAGAAAAAGATTTGTTATTAACAGATTTGCAAAGTTATCAACAGGTATGTATTTTCAATGCTATGCTTGAATTTGAAGAAATAAAGCTAGATGTTGCTTCCATTAAATAAAAAATGCCCGACTCATATCGTCATAAGTCGGGCAAAATATAGGATAAATTATATTACCTGCTAGCCTTCAAAGCTTTAATAACAGCAGAGGTAAAGCCTGCATGTTCCAGTTCGTTCACTCCTTTTATAGTTATACCGCCAGGAGTTGTTACTTTTTCTATCTCCAAAGCCGGACGGGTCTGCTTGTCCAACAGTAGCTGTGCTGCACCCTGCAATGACTGTGCCACCATCAACATAGCATCATTAGGACGAATTCCCATTTCCACACCAGCCTGCATGGCTGCCTCCACATATTTCAGCACATAAGCAATACCGCAAGAAGCCAATGCCGTAGCCGATTCGAAATCTTTTTCTTCAATCAGCAAGGTACGTCCCATTTCATTAAACATTTTGAGGAGGTCTTCAATCTGTTGTCCGCTTGCATTTCTTGCAGCTACCAGCGTCATACTGGCAAGCTGGGAAATAGCCGTATTGGGAATAACACGGAATATAGACATTTCCGGGTCAACAAAGTGTGCCAACTGCTCAAAAGTCAGTCCGGCAGCTACCGAAACCAGAATTTGCGGATGTCTTAAACGCAGCGGCTTTACAACCTCTTCTACTTTCCAGGGCTTCACGGCAATAATAACAATATCTGCATCCATGGCAGCCTCTTTATTATTGTGCGTTACCTGAATGGTAGGGAATTCACGTTTCAATGCATCGAGCTTCCCACTGCTAGGGTTAGAAACAATAATATTTTCAGCCGAAATATAATGTCCGTTTGCCAGCCCGCGTGCAATAGCACCTCCCATATTGCCAACTCCAATAATCGCCACTTTCATATGCCAATAGATTTAATGATTATATATTGTAACAAAGATAGGATATTCTGTAACAAAAGCAATGTTTATAGGATATATTTCGAAAAAGATAACACAAAAAAAGTCAAGTAAATTGCTTTACTTGACTTCTCTGTGGTGCCACCAGGAATCGTAATATAACGATAAGTGGCTGAATATCTTTGATGTATCTTTTAGCTAAAGAAGCAATCTCCCGCTATTGCTCCACCGGATTCTTGCAATATTTTGCAGTGTCTTGCGGAGTCGATTTCCTATTCCACGACAAAGGTAACGCTTTATTTTGAAATACAAGCAGATGCCTTGTGTTTTTGCTCCACCTCATTGGAGAACTTTGATTAAAGTGGAGAATATACCTATTAAATGATATTCCGATTTTTACAAATAATCACCAATCTTTAATGATTTAGAATAACTATCAACTTTTTATCTGAAACAAATCTCTTGACATATTCAATAGATATACCTTTTCATATTATTTGTAATTCAAGAAAGCTATAATCATCAAGTTTAGGAATTAATTCTTTATTATATTTTATCCGGTTGAGTTTTGCCATATAGTTGGTTATTTTCTTTTATCTCTGTATTCTTCATATCTTGTGAATGCTTTATTTTAAGCATATCTATAAATCCCTGATTCTTCCCTCTCCATCTGCGCACAACATAACTATTAAAATCGAACTTTCCTAAATCTAAATTATCGGCATGGTCTGATATTATGATTTGAGGCAGAAAACCATAATTCTCTTCTATTGAGTTTATAACATTTATTATTTGTATAAATAGATTAGTTACTGCATTAAGATCCTCATCAGCTGATTTGTTCTCCAATTTCTTAAGTTTATTGGCATCAAACTTTTCTTCATTAACATCTACTGTTGAAGGGAAATAAACTTGACTAGGTTGGTCTAGAAATAGTATAGAAGGAACTAACGCCTTATCACCTAAAGAGGCGAAATACTTGAGAATTGACAAAAATAAGCAAATATGAGAGTACAGCCAATTGGCTCCACTTCCCATAGATCTAAGATATACTTTTGTTTGATTATCTTTCAGATGATATAATTCAAAAGTATGTATGTCAAAATAAAGGTTAATGGGCTGATATGATGCTTCAAAATCCAGTTTATGACCAATCTCATTCATCGAATGATTAATGAAGGCTTCAGCCTCTTCCAATTTATGTTCAACATTATATCGCTTTTGCAATACTTTTTCAATCTCTTCTATTCTTTTCTTAATATCCTTGAATTTTTCTTCGTCAAAACTAATGGATTTATCTCTAGACCATTCTAATTCATTCTCAATCTGGAGCCTCACTTTCAAAGACTGTTCTTCTAATGACCTGTCGTTTTCAAGACTTTTATTAATCTCATTAATTTTTATGATTTCGTTATTAATAGTCCGAATTTGTTGATTAATTTCCAGCAATTCTTTTTCATACTCCACCTTCTTAGGTAGGAAAGAATCTATTCTCATTGGAGATTTCCTTAGTTCGGAATTCAACCAATTAATTGCTTCTGTTAATTTATTTGCATCTGTTATAGTCGCATTATTTATGTTGTGGCAGAAAGGACATATAGAGCTGCTTTTTATAGCCTCCTTAATGGGATTGTATCTGTCAATAGCTTCGGCATAAGATTTTGCATACTCAATGGAAGATATCACTTTCTCTAACTTAAGTGTAATCTCTCTTTTTTGAGCAAGTAATAAATTCTTCTGCTTAATTAATTCTGTATATTGATACTTGTATTGCTCGGAGTTTTCATTTACTACAATGGCAGATTCTCTTAGCTTATCAAGGTAGGTCTGAGCGGCATTAAGCATATGTATACTATCTATCCCTGGAAATAATTCATTACCACTTATGGTATAATATTCTTCTCTTAAAGTATCTAGATACGAACACCGATCTTTCTTATTAGATTCAAAACGATTTTGCTCGTTCTGTATTTTCTCTAGTTTTATTTTATATTCCTCTAATTCCCGAGATAAGATATAATACTGCTGATCGACAAGTCCTGCAAATATTTTAAACTCATCTATAACACGTTCTCGTTTTTCTTTTTCATCGAATCTATAGAATAAAGAATGTTTATTAGCAACCAAGTTTTGATGTTGTAGCATAAATGAAACCATATTTCGAAAAGAGGGATGTCCTTTTTTAACAGCTTTTCTATTTATACTATTATCAGTCTCATCCATATTTGATATTTCAATTCCGAAAAAATGGCCCAATTCTTCTTTGAAGGTATTTATATCAATATAATACTCATCAGCAAAGTAAGAACTATTCAAATCATCTATTTCCAACTCTTGAGGTTCAATTTTGAAAAATAATTTTCTAGTCCTTTCGGTTTGCTCACGGGCAATCACTAACTGAGTGTCGTTTTTGTATAATACGACAAAGTAAAGGTGCGCATTCTCCGTAATAATACCAGCTGGGATAGTATTATCAGCACTTCCTGTACAGTAATCAAATAACTCTATTATAGCACTTTTGCCTGTAGAAGATCTACCAGTTATAATGTTTAGACCATCATGCATATCAATATAATGACAATTATCATATTGATCAATAATACCCATATATTTTATATGACTTCTCATAGCGCTTTTATTCCAAATGCATAGTAAGTGTTAATAACATTCTTTGTGAAAATATTATGCAACTGTGAAGAAAGATTTATACTTTTCTTCAAGCGGGAATCTGTCAACATATTTACATCATTAATCACAGTTACTGTAAGATTTTTATCTATTTCAATATATTTACAATCAATAGCATATTGCAAACACTTATTTGTTTGTTCTTTATAGTAATAAAACCGGTCCTCAAATCCAGCCATTATATCTTTGTCTTTTGTTATTCGACTCATATTGGAAGCGGTAGTAATTCGCTGAATTTTTTCTACGAATTCATTATTTAGAACTAAAGGAAATACAAAGTAAGCCAATAATATATTCTTGTCCGTTGGTTTTAAGTTTTTATAAAAGGAAACCAGCAACGGGGTTAGAATAAATGTATTGTTTTGCAGAATTGATATGTTTTCTATGAACTTACTCATTTGCTCTATCTTTTAACAACCATATAAATTTGTCATTTTCGTCAGCTATCATATGTAGCATACCATTATGGAAATATAAATCCACATTATTATAGGTATGAAAAGTTATATCGTTACTTCCCGTCATGTCATCATAGAAGTCTTGAGATTTCGCAATTCGCTCACTATCATTGTAGTTTCTTGATGCTGTTCTGTATCTTGCAGCATAACTTTTTATCAAGTTCTCTTCATATTGTAATAGCGATTTCTTCTTTGCTTCAGACTTTTCCAACTCTTGCTTAATCATTTTTGCTGTATGCACATAATCATCAATAGCATCAGGAATAACATCTGCATATTTTATATCCTTGATTTTCTCAACAAAAGTATAACCATCATAGTCATTTTTTTGTATATCCGCTAACTTTAGCTTAGCAGGAAACACTGTAGTATTTTCTACTAATGTATTTGTTACTTCTTCTGCTTCTTTTGTGAAATCATCGTAAGTAATCTCCCAGTTATGACTAACAATGTCAGGGTTAAGTATATAACCAAACATATGATTAATATATTTTCCTTTCTGTATATCGGGGATGTTCTTTCCGTATTTTTCTTGAAGATATTTATGGTATTGACTTCCATCCATGCTTATACTATCAATGTATAACATATTTGCGATTTGTGATAGTCTTGTCGCATTTTTAGCATCAAAAATGGTATTCATGTATGTTACCAAGTCCCTATCCTTTCTCTGTCGTGAGTCAAAACTTTTTTTGATATTTATAAGAGTTTCCATCCTCTTAGATGTGTCTTTCTCATTCCAATTTAACCAAGTAGAACCTATAGAAACTTTCTGGGTAGTTAATAAGACAAGAGAGCTAAATGTGTCAATACGAAAGTCTGTACTCATCCAGTTATAAATACTTTTCCAAACATTTTTATCTAAATCTGTTAAAGATTTTTTGTAAAGTTTTGATTCAATCTGTTTACTATTAAGCAAATTACCTAAAACAGAAACATCCCCATATGTTTCTATATATACTGATTCTCCCTGTTGCATCTCAAAACATTTTTCTAATGCAACAAGAAATTGGAACAATAATCCTTTTATAGTGGATGTAGAATCTGATTTTAGTTTGCTCATGGTTTGTTATTTTAAATTTTATCTTTTAAAAAGATTCCTCTGTCTTGTAATATTCCCAATAGATCATGATTCATATCTAGTTTATATCTTTCACAGAATCTGATATATGCTGTATATAAAGACTCAAATCCTTCATTAATTTGTTCTTCCCCTTTTGATGAGATTATTTTTAATATTTCACATTTACTATAAAAAGAAATACGACTAGTGCCATTATATTCTAATAATCGCAGCGGTTCTCTAAGTCTTAATCGTAATGTATACTCATTTCCCTCATCATCACTTTGCTTTATTGATAGATCTTTATGACAATCAATATTTCTAGTTCGATTAATTTGTGAAAGTGATTTTACAGCTTTCATGCATACTTTAATTTCATTTCTATAAAAAGGTGAAGTAATATCATTATGGGCAGTTGAGTTTAAGAATAAATCTTTGTATGATTTTAAATCCTTAAATGGAGTGTAATCAATATTCTCATAATGACAAAACTCTTCAAGTGATGCTATTTGTTCATCCAAATTTTTGGGGATACTTGTCCTTGTCCTTGGATCTTCTTTAACTCTATACGAGTCAGGTAGCAATTCTTTTAAACAACGTTCACATTCTTGTCTAAGGAGAGTTCCACAAAGAAAATAGTCATGACATTTATATGCGTCCTCAATTCTTTCGATTTTTGTTTTGTCATCAGGCACATAATTAGGTTCATTTGGTGTAATAGAATCATCAACATATATTCCTCCAAATAACCATTCTGAACTTTTATATTGAGTTTCAATTATGCGTTTCAACGTATGATAAAAAAGTCTATCATGAGTAAGCACATATAATTTATATTTTGGAGCAATTACATTAAGTAAATATTTAATAACCTTCATGCGATTACTCATGTCTAGACTGATAATCATATCATCAAGAGCGCAAAAGGAACCTGGTGTTATTGCAGTAGTTGACATTGCAGCAAATCTAACAGCCAAAGCTATTGCTGTTAGTTTCGCTTCATTAAAATATGACTGTGGTTTATTGATTAAGTTTCCGTCTTCTTTTATTTCTATTCCAATTTTAGGAGAGCGCAAATATGTTGCTATTTTTTTACCGTCTCTAATATTACCATAATAAAAATAGAAGTGTTCTTTTTGTTTATTATCAGGATTACTATCGCTATAATACAATAACTTTATATTAATATTACTATCTCCGTAATTTTTAAAGTTATCATTATATCTGTCTCTTATACACATCTGACGCTG
>USQO01000046.1 GCA_900556845.1 uncultured Bacteroides sp.
CGTGGGCTCGGAGATGTGTATAAGAGACAGATATTATAAGGTTCATTTTCTAGCTAATTCTCACGTTGCAGTTTTTGATTAATATTTCAATGGCTTATTACATTTATCGAATCTGCATTGGTAGGTTCTATGTTTAATTTTTTAAGGTTTCGGTAAAGAAATTATCAAAATATTTTAATCTAGATATGAAATATGAGTACTAAAGGATTTTTTAGCTATTTCGGAGAGAAAGATGTTAATAAGATGTCTGACTCAGAAAGATTGGCTATATTGAAGTCACTTCAAGTTTGGTTGTCAGAAAGAGGTGAATGGACAGAAGAATGGCTTACTGCCAATGGTATAGTAATCCCTGCAAGAACGGTGGATGATGAAAACCATAAAGAGGAAGAACATGTGAAAGAACAAGAAAATGATAATTACATACTTGACAAGTTAAGGCAGGAACTTCGTGATGCTATAACACAGATGTCATTAACCTTATCTGAGAAAATAGACAGTGAAAACTTAGAGCTTGTTCGTATTTTGGATAAGGTGGAAGATAAACTGAGGCGTAAGGAGTCGGAACTTCAAGGTTTTCAGGAAGATTTCAGGCTAAAAGCCACAGCACCATTTCTAAGACAATTTATCAATCTGGGAGATATGATGCGCAGGGTAATTGATGATAACCCATTAAATGTAGACGAGTCTGCCCCTTATTTGCTGAAACAAATGCAACGACTTATAGAAAGTATAGACTGCATATTGAAAGATTTCTCTATAGAGCCGTTCCTACATGATGAGGAGGATGTCACTTTTGACCCCTATACTCAGCAGTCGTTTGAATATCCTACAGACAATCCTGATATAGATAAGAAGATACGACGTACGTTAAACCCTGGATACGTATGGACATTACCTTATATAATAAGGGCGAAGGCTAATGGTGAAGAACATCCTCTGAAAGAATATCGCATGATTTTCCGTCGTGAGCAGGTGGAATGTTTTAAATATATCAAAAATGACAAACAATAAAAATCACAGAATATGGAAGAATTTTATGGAATAGATTTAGGCACTACAAATTCTTGTATTGCAATCATAGATGAAGATGACACTGTTACAGTAGTAACCAATAAAGAAGGTCTTTTGACAACTCCGTCTGTAGTGGCATACGAAGAAGACGGAACACCTTTTGTTGGAAATGCTGCCAAGGCTAATATGGCAAACGATCCGGAACGTACCGTAGCTTTCATTAAACGTGAAATGTCAAATGCTAATTATAGCAGAAAAATAGGTAACATAGACATAAACCCGATTGATGTTTCAGCGGAAATTCTGAAAAAATTAGTTAATGACGCGAATATGAAACGCCGGGATGATTATGGAAAAGATCCTATAAATAAGGTGGTGATAACAGTTCCGGCTTACTTCGGAAATGAAGAAAGATCCAGAACGAAGGAAGCCGGAAAGCGTGCTGGACTTGATGTAATAACCTTGATTAATGAGCCTACGGCTGCTGCACTTTCATTTGGTATAAAGAACAAACAGAATCGCAATATTTTAGTTTATGATTTGGGAGGCGGTACATTTGATGTTAGTATTATGCAAATTAAGAACGGAATAATTGATACTCTTGCCACAAATGGAAACCATCAGTTGGGAGGTGTTGATTGGGATGAAACTATTGTCAATTGCGTATTGAAGAAAGAAAATATAAATGTTACTTGTAAGGATTTGAAAACAAGTGATTTTGCTACTTATAGTTCACTAATGATAGCGGCTGAAGAAGCAAAAAAAATTCTTACGGACAGGGAAAAAACATCACTCAGATATAATTATAAGGGTATTCACAATACGGAAATCACTCTTGCAGAGTTTGAAGAGCTCACGCAAGAGTTGATGGCTATGACTGGAAATATAATTGATGAAGCCATGAAAATGGCTGGCAACCCCAAAATAGATGAAGTCTTAATAGTAGGCGGTTCGTCGCGTATGCGTATGGTAAAGACTTTTATAGAGAAGAAGTTTGGCATAACTCCTCGTCTGTTCGAACCTGATCTTGCAATTGCTAAAGGTGCAGCTCTTTATGCGGCTCAGGAAGAAAAAGGTTATACTGAAACAGGGCTTCAGATGGGAGATGATAAAGGCTCTACTTCTTATGGAATGGCATCTTGGGTAGGTGATAAACATATGATTAGCAATCTTATTCTCATGTCAGATAACTTATGTGTCGAAAAATCGTTTGACAAATTCTCTACAAGGTCGGATAACCAGACCGGATTACATGTGGCTTTATATGAGAATCGTGTAAATGAAGATGTATGTGAACTTTATTTAGGAAAACTTCTGCAAGAAGGAGATATAGATTGGGGTTACCCTGTTCCTAAAGGCACTCCTGCAAAGCTGTTGGTAAATCGTGGAAAGGATGGTATAATCAAAGTCTATATTGAAATTCAAGGACAGAAGAAAGAATTTGTTATAAATACGAAGGGGATTGCTTTTAATTGATATTCTTATGGCAATAGATACTTTGGAAACTAAAGTACAAGAATGGGATGAGAGGAGAAAGGAGGTGCGTGAGGGCATCTCCGCCCCTCAGTACTCGGAGATGGAAGGCTACTTCTCTGAATTGGAATTGATGGCTTTTAGCGATTCATTCAAGAAGAAGGAGATGGAAGAGAAACTTATTTTGCTTCGTACTTTTGCTATTCGACTGGCTAATATAGATCCGGACTTGTCTGGATCATTGAGTAAGTTTCTTTCTTATTGCGAAACTTTATATGGCAATCCTAACTTCAAACAAATTGCCATAAATAATAATTTGGCTTCGGATTTGTTGAGATTGGCAGATAAAGAAGCAAAAGACAAGGAAGAATTTGAAAAAGAAAAGAGAAAAAGGCAAGAGGAAGCTGCAAAGAGAAGAGAGGAAGAGACCAGAAGAAGACAAGAGGAAGAAAGGAAAAGAAGAGAAGAAAAGAATACTCCTTCTATAAGAATACTTAGCGTAATGTTTGCTGACACTGATTGTAAATGTAATATAATCCGTCCATATGGCTCTAAACTCTACACTGATGTGGCATATCTTGTGCCTAAGATAAAATGTGAAGTATTGCGTACGGGGGCTGACCTTGAGATTTTTTACAAACTGTTCTCTCCGTCAGGTAAACTGTTTGATGCAGGCACATCAAAATTAGGATATACCACTTCATCAAAAGTACAGCGTCATTCTACTGGAGTATTTGATGTGGTTTTCTTAGGAGTCGGTAGTGATAAGAAGGATGTTTTTAATGAAAGTGGAACATGGAGGATTGAGTTTTATGAAAACGACAACTGTATTTACAAGTCGCAGATAGATATTCATAAATCTAATTCTTTAGGGCTTATTACTTTAGGATGTTTTTCTTCATTGCTAGGCTTATCAATTACATTAGGGGTTATCTTCTTGGTTATATGGGGAGTTGTTAAGTTATTTTTTAGTGATTCAGATGGTGTTAGATCATACGTTTATACTGCTAACACTGAATTATACAAATCTTCAGAGGATTTTTCTGAAAACAATGTATTAACAAGTCTTCCGTATGGAACTTTGGTGGAGGTTGCTTCTCAAAAGGGAGGTTTATCAGAAGTGGAAGTAGATGGAAAAGAGGGATATGTAATGGGCAATATGTTGCTTATGGAAGATGACTTCAAATTACTTGATGGAGTGTGGGGCAATGCTATGGCAAACGAATGTGTATCAATAGGTAGATATAGACTTGCTATATTAAACTATTTGAAAGCTTCACATATGCGGACTGGTGGGGAAGGATGGCAGCTGATGGCAAAAAGCATGGAAGTACTGCCTAATTCGGTGCTATATCCGAATATGAACAATGGTTATGACAAGTTCTCTGATTTTGCTTTTGTGCTGACTAACAACACAACGAATGAGATGCGTGTCGCTGTATATTCGTTTACTGATGATGGACAGCCGAAACTTGTGCATGAAGAACAGGCTGAAAAGGCTTATATCTATTCTGTTACATACCGAAATGGAGCCTACAGAATTAATTATTCTTCGGCGTCTTCTTCCAGAAATACGGTGAAAAATAGTGATAATGTGGCTCCAAAGGAAACTATACCACAGCGAAGTACGGTATCTTCCTCTGAAGTCAACACTGTTTCAAGCGTCAAGAAAACTCAGATTGTGGAAGATAACAATGTATATGATGCTGTTGATACACAAGCTCGGTTCAATGGTTCGGTAAGTAGCTATATAAAAAAGAACCTGAAATATCCTGCAAAGGCATATATGGATGGAATAAAGGGCACTGTTGTTGTATCGTTTGTGGTAGAAAAGACAGGTGAAATTAGCAATGTGCAAGTTGCTAGAAGTGCTGAGCCTAGTCTTGACAGAGAGGCAGTTCGCTTGGTAAAATACATGCCTCTGTGGTCTCCGGCAATAAAGAACGGCAGCCAAGTCAGATCAAGAACTTCTTTATCGATTGTGTTTGAATAGAATGCACATGTCAATAAACTAAATATAAATGAGTATGAAAAAGAAGATTTGTTTTTGCATCACTGTAATGATGATTTTTTGTTGTTTCCCAATGTTTGCGTCGTCTGTATGTCTGCAACGTAACACGCAAGTGATATCACCTGATCCTTCTTTGGAGGTTAAAGTGATGAAAGCATACCGTTCTGGGGAGTATGTAATTGTTGATATGTTATTTTGTAATGTTTCTAGTAAAGATTACAAAGTAAATATTGCTCTCCAACGTAAAGAGGTTTCTGTATATGATGAGCTAGGAAATCAATATGTGAAAGGTATTTATGGCACGTTTACAAAAAATGAAGGCATTAGTGAATTACCGAGTGCTTTATTGCCATCTGAAGTTCCTGTACGTTTCAGCCTCTATATAAAAGATGTAGAGGAAGGAGTAATGTTTTTCCCTAAAATAATATTTGAATGTCGAATAGGGTATTCACCTGCAAAATTAACAATAAAGAATGTTTTGATTTCAGAGTGATGAGAACGCTTTGTTTGGTAATTGCTATTCTGTGCTGCAGTGTTTTTGCTACAGCACAGATTAAATATAAAGTGACTACTAGTACTTTTCTGAATGTCAGAAGTTATGCTTCTACCGATGCTCCTATGCTAGGGACAATTAAGAATGGAGAAAAAGTATATGTATATGATATTGCTAACGGTTGGGCAAAGATATCCTACGATGGAGGATATGCTTATATTAGTTCGGACTATATCACAAAAGCAGTTGATAGAACGCCTATGTCACGGCAGGAATTGGGAGAATTTGATTTGCCTTTTTGGGGTATTGGTAAGGGCAATTCTGAATGGATGGCATATGTTGTTGTTGTGATTTCAGTTCTTCTGTTTATTGTAAGAAAGAAAAGGGGAGACACTCCGTTGGAAGACGGACTTCATGTGTTTAATGTGATATTATTCCTTTCTGTGTCGGTGCTTGAACTAGCATATCTTTCTTTAATGGGTGGTGATGCTATCTGGTTCTGTGCTCCTGACAAAGTGGGATGGCTGTGGACTATTATAGATTTCATAATTTTCGGTATCATTGTCTATAATCAATTCATGTGTTTTTTCAATACCATTACAGATGTGGAATACAACAGTTACGGTTCTTTCAGTAAGTATTGGGGTATATATTCCTGGATATGGGGAATAATTATAGGTGTGATTTCTAGTTTCTTCCTACCTGTCATACTTCCTTTTGTTGGTATAGTTTTTGTAGCGTGTCAGTTGGTGCAGATAGTATTGATATTTAAGGGAGTGTTGCCGAAAGGAGGATGGGGGCACGCTTTTCTTTGTCTGGTGGTATATCTCCTTGGATCTTTATCCACGGTGTTGATACTAGTTCATTTTGTTGTGCTATTGCTTATTGTGGTCGTAGGCTATTTTGTCTTGAGGGTAATAGGAAGTGCAAGCAGCTCATCATCTAAAGCCTGCTGTCGTAGTTGTAGCCATTACAATAACAACTATTGTTTGTATCATTGCATCGATATTTACGATTCAGATTGCAAAACTTGTAACTATTATAAATAGTCATAGGCATTGTTCAATTATGCGGAATTTTTATTAGGAATCTAAATATTTAGTTATGGCTTACAAGTAAGGACATAGAGTTTATAAAAAAGATACAGGTGTGGACTTTGGAAAGTATATTTTGGGGATGTGTTTCTGAAATTTATAAAAAGGTATTTTATAAAAACGATTATTTGTGTGGTTGGAATATTTGTTGTAGTTTTGCTTTAGTTCTTGGTCTGTTTTTATGAGAGAAAGAAAACCATAAATTGAAATTACAATGAAAAAGCACATCTTCAAGTTTTGTATAGCAGGTATCTTATTGTGTTTTACTGCATGTGGTCGGGAATCTGCCGGAATTCATGAATATAAGTTTGAGGCGCAGCCTGTAGATTTAAAAATTACACCGGATTCGGGAGGCTATAAAGTAGAAGGCTTTTCTGCATTTCAGGTAGACAATCATTTTGTTTGGGGAGCATCTGTTACAAAAGCAGAAGATGGAAAATATTATATGATATATTCGGCTCCTGCAACAGGGGTATATCCTTTCAATAATGCATGGGTATTCGGCTCCAAGATGGGACTTGCCGTATCCGATTGTCCGGATGGAGGTTTCAAGCATTTGGGCTTTTTTATGAATCCAGATGGTTTTGCAGAAGATAAATCGGCTTGGGATGCCCAAACGGTCTGTAATCCGCATGTGCGCAAGTTTGGTGACTCTTATTATTTGTATTATGCAGCATCGGTGGATGCCGGTAATGAATGCGTGTGTGCTGAAGGGGATACTTTGCCCCGAAGAGACCGTATACAGCAAAACCAGAAGATTGGTGTAATCGCTTTTCATTCTTTCCCCGATTTGCTGAAAGGAAATTTTACTCATTCTGCTCATCCCTTGCTGAGTCCGAGAACTCGGGTAAAACCGAATAACGTGGTCAATCCTTCACCGGAAGGTACACAGCCCAAACCGGATAATTTGATTGTCGTAAATCCGTCGGTGGTTTATCGTCCTACGGATGGCAAATATTTGCTTTATTTCAAAGGAAACCTGTATGACCCGCATTGGAGAGGTGTGCATGGGGTTGCGTTGAGTGATAATCCCGATGGACCTTTTACTGCATTGGACGAGCCTGTATTTCACCTTGATAGTGCAGAAGGAAAACTTTCGGCCGAAGACCCTTATGTTTGGTATCATCAGGAAGATAAATGTTTTTATGCCATCTTTAAAGACTTCAACGGACAGTTCACAAAAGGTGAGCCTTGCCTGGCTATTATGGCTTCGGAAGATGGTATTCACTGGACTTTACCGGAACATTCTTTGTTTATGAAAAAAGAATTGATTCTTGGCGATGGAACAGTTGTGAAGGTTCAGAGACTGGAGCGCCCCCAATTGCTTTTGGACGAGTGTGGCAATCCTGAGGTGCTTTATGCGGCTTGTGCGATTGATGATGTGAATCCCAAAATTTCGGGAGGTTCGTTTAACGTTCAGATACGAGTTAAGTCAGAAAAAATAAAATAATATATCAGTCAGTAATGCTATGAAAACAAACTTGTGGTGTATAATCGTATGCAGTTTGATACTTTGTGCATGCGGAAAAGAAAATTTATTGGAAAAAGCGTATAATCAGGGAATAAATATCATTCCAATGCCGGTTCAGTTAGAGCAGGGAAAAGGATATTTTACGCTTGAATCGGAAACGGGGCTTACGGTTTCGGATGATTCGTTGCAATCGGTAGCTTCATTCTTTGCCGGAAAAATTCAGAAATCTACAGGCTTTTGTCTGAAGACAGACAAGGGCAATAAAAGTAATGCGGTTAATCTGATTATCGATAAATCTGTCGCTTCGGCAGAGGGATATAAATTGGATATTACTCCAGATAAAGTCGAGGTACGAGCATCTACTTTGCGAGGATTGTTTTACGGGATGAATACCTTTATGCAGTTGCTGCCTGCAGAGATTGAGTCGGACGAAAAAGTAGGTCGTGCAGAATGGCATGCTCCGGTTGTACAGATTGAGGATGCTCCACGGTTCCCTTATCGTGGCCTGATGCTAGATGTAGCCCGACATTTTATCTCGGTAGAAGGATTGAAAAAACACATTGACCTGCTAGCTACCGTAAAAATCAATACATTGCATTTGCATCTGAGTGATTATCAAGGCTGGAGAGTAGAAATAAAAAAATATCCGTTGCTCACCGAAGTAGGAGCCAAGCGTATTGATGAATACGGTAACGTATACGCTGGCTATTATACACAGGAAGATATTAAAGAATTGGTGGCATATGCGGCAGAGCGGTTTATCACCATCATTCCGGAAATTGACGTGCCAGGACACAGTCTGGCTGCAATAGCCGCATATCCCGAACTTTCGTGCACCGGTGAAAAGTATGATGTGATGAGTCGCTGGGGACCTTTCCCTGTAGTTTTTTGTCCGGGCAAAGAAGTAATGTTTGAAATGTTGGATGGCATCTTTGCAGAGTTAAGTGAACTGTTTCCGTCTGCATACTTTCACATTGGCGGTGATGAATGTCCGAAAGAAGTTTGGAAACAATGTCCCAATTGCCAGAAACGCATTCGTGAAGAACGGTTGTTTGCGGATGGAACGCATTCGGCCGAGCATCGTTTGCAAAGTTATGCCATTGCCCGATGTGAACGTATCCTTAAGAAATACGGCAAGAAAATGATAGGTTGGGACGAAATTCTGGAAGGTGGTCTGGCTCCCGATGCTACTGTAATGTCGTGGAGAGGAGAGAACGGTGGAATCGCTTCGGCTATGATGAATCATAATGTGATTATGACTCCCACTAGCGGAGGAATGTATCTGGATCACTATCAGGGAAATTCGCAGGCAGAGCCTTTTGCCTGGGGAGCGTACGCACCGATAGCGAAGACATATTCGTATAATCCGGTTCCTGATACATTGGTAAGAATGGGGAAAGAGAATTATGTAATTGGTGTGCAAGCCAATGCATGGACCGAATGCATGTATACCGAAGATCTGGTGGAATACCGCGTTTACCCTCGGATTCTGGCAGTGGCAGAGGTAGGATGGACACCCGGTGGGAAAAAGGACTTTACAGACTTTTCCCGTCGTTTGAACAATGCAGCCGTAAGGATGGATTTTCATGGTATAAACTACCACATACCTGTTCCGGAACAGCCGGATTATTGTAGAAATCATGTAGCATTTACAGAAGACAGTACAGTTGTGACATTTACAACCTCCAGACCTATGAAAATGGTTTATACGCTGGATGGAACTGAACCTGATACGAATTCACAAGTATATACCACTCCGCTGGTATTTAAGGAGAGTGGTACGATTATGATTCGCAGTGTTTTGCCTTCCGGAAAAATGGGATTGGTAAGAAAGGTTGAGGTTGAAAAGCAGCAGCTCTTGGAGGCTTGTGCCGAGGCTCCTCACGAAAAAGGATTGCATCTTCGCTTTTCGCCTGCCCGTTGTCTGTACATGGAACAGCTGGAGCAAGTAAAGGACTGGAAAGACAGTGTGCTGATGGCCATTGAGCCTATTGCCAAATTGCGTAGCAATAAATATTCCGGAGTTGAATTCTATGTCGCAGTGGCCGATGGTTTCCTGTATGTAAAGGAAGATGGCATTTATGAATTCATGTCGAATAATACCCGTGCAACGGTAGACAACAAAACCGTGGTTGATAATGACGGCAAGCCGCAGGTGAATTCTAAATATGGCCGTTCTTTGGCATTAAAGAAAGGATGGCACAGCCTGAAAGTTGAGCAGATATCTAATTTTATAGGTGGCTGGAACTCTCAACACCGTAACAACGGAACTGTGATGTACCGGAAATATGGAGAGGACAATTGGGTGCGGGTTTCGGAACAGCAGCTTGGACACAATTCGTAAGTAGAAAATAACTTTTGATAACTATATAAATCAGTGATGAAACAGAAACTATTATTGACAGGTGCGTTAGCAGCTGGAGCACTGGCTCTGCATGCTGCTGACCAGAAGCAGCAGGACACACGTCCTAATATTTTATTTATTTTGAGTGACGACCATACCTCGCAGACTTGGGGAGTCTATGGGGGAATATTGGAGCAATATGCCCAGACCGACAATATCCGGAGAATAGCCAGCGAAGGTGCTGTGCTGGACAACTGTTTTTGTACCAACTCTATTTCTACTCCCAGTCGTGCAGCTATTCTTACAGGCCGTTACAGTCATACCAACGGGGTTTATACGCTGGAAGATACACTGGATACTGCAATGCCGACCTTTGCCAAAGAGTTTCAAAAAGCCGGGTACCATACCGGACTGGTGGGAAAGTGGCATCTGAAATCGCAACCCCAGGGATTCGATTATTATTCTGTATTTCATGATCAGGGTGAATATCGCGACCCTACTTTTAAGAACAGTGATGAGCCTTGGCCGGGACAACGTAATTTTGGAGAACGGGTACGCGGCTTTTCGACCGATATTGTAGCCGAAAAAGCGATAAAATGGATGAAGGCACAAGATAAGAGCAAGCCTTTCCTGATGTGTTGTCATTTCAAAGCAACGCATGAGCCGTATGATTTCCCGGAACGTATGCGCCATCTGTATGATGGGGTGACATTCCCTGAACCGGAAAACTTGTTGGACTGGGGACCTGGAACGAACGGACGTACTTTCGACGGACAGCCATTGGAAGAAATGGTCCGCCGTTGGGAAACAGCTTCGGCCGATCCGGACAAGTGGTGGTGCCGTTATCCTGAACTTCCGTTCTCTGCCAAAGGACTGGGAAAAGTAGCCAAGAGAAAAGCTGCTTATCAGAAGTTGATACGCGACTATCTGCGCTGTGCCGCTACGGTAGATGATAATATCGGTAAGTTGCTGAATGCACTGGATGAAATGGGTGTTGCCGACAATACGATTGTAGTATATGTAGCCGATCAGGGTTACTTTTTGGGCGAGCACGGATTCTTCGACAAACGTATGTATTACGAAGAAGCAGCCCGCATGCCATTCGTTATCCGTTATCCGGGCCATATCCCGGCTGGTAAACGCGTGAAGGACTTGATTCTGAATGTCGACTTTGCTTCGACTTTGAGCGATTTTGCAGGTGTTGAGGCTCCGGAAGGTGCCCAGGGAAGAAGCTTTAAACCGATATTGACAGGAGATACTCCTAAGGATTGGCGTAAGAGCATTTACTACCGTTACTGGACTCAGCATAAAATACGTCCGGCTCATATTGGTGTGCGGAACGACCGGTATAAACTGATATTCCTGTATGGCGACAAGCTGAATATGACAGGTTCTGAAGATTACGTATCTGACCCCTCATGGGAATTTTATGACCTGCAAAAAGACCCGAAAGAAAACCATAATGCTTATGGTGAAAAGGAATATGAGTCTGTCATCCGTGAAATGAAAAAGGAAATGATGCGTCTGCGTAAAGAAGTAGGTGATACAGATGCCGGCTCTGCACGTATGGCTGCGATTCTGGAGCGCGAAGGCTTGAAGTGATTCAATCAAACATAAGTTTTTAATCAAGTGAACCCTAAAAGTTGAATAAAAAGCTTTTAGGGTTCATTACTTTTAGGGCTAGCTGTAAATGAATTATTTAAATCTTGAAGTATCTACTTTTTCTCGTTTCTTTTCTTTGTAACCGCCGAACTTCCATGTGAAAGAAAGTCCGACACTGCGAAAACTGGAGTAATTATTCGTTACCCATTGCCGGTCGTAACGTATTTGCGGGCAAGGCATTGAAGTCTGGAAAATATCACGGCACCAGGCAGTGAGTATGGCATTGCCGTTCATGAAACTGTAACGGAGGGTAGCCGAAAGATTACCACACGTAGGAATGTCATAAATACCTTGAATGGCACGTCCCTGTAGACGCCCGTCTACTGTCAAACTTAGGTCGGGCTTGCGGCTTAGGGTAAAGGTATTGTTGAGCATGGCAATACCCAACAACCGGTTACGGTCGAAAGGGAGATCGTAGAAATCGCTGTCTTTCTGGCGCATCCATAATCCGATAAGAGTAAGGCGTGAATTGTACCATTTTCCTATCTTAAAGGGAATGGAAGCCTGTAAACCAGCCTGCTGCTCAAAATCGAAGTTCTGGTATTTATACAGTTCCAATAATTCGTCAGGCGATTGGTAGAGCGTCTGCAAGGTGCGGTCTTTGGTATGGGTGAACCATGTGGTAAATACATATTTCGATTTTAGAATATAGGACAAGGAAGTCGTATAATCAATAGCTGGCTTCAGCAATGGATTTCCCTGTATTTCGCTATATCCACCGCCCAGATAAGACACTACATCCTGCACTGCCCAATAGCCCGGGTAGCTTTTGTCACTGCTGAAGTTGAGTTGCAGGATATGTCCGTCGGCAGGCAGGAATGTGAGGTTGAGCACAGGATACACGTCCCATTCATCCCATACCGGTGTTTTGTAGCGTTCTATGGCCAGTGAGAAATCAGTCATCAGTTTCTGTCCGAACGACTTACTGAAACCTGCATAGATGTTAAGCGTTTGTTCACGTCGGCGAGACCTGATATCATCCGGTAGAGTCGATTTATCATACTTTATTCTTTTTTCGTCAGTCTCATAATATGTCTGAAATGAATTATCTATTGTCGTAGTGTATACGGTTCCGTAATTCAATCCCCATCCGTTCTTTAATGTGTGCTCCTGGGCGAGAAAGAACTTCCAGGCATTGATGCGTTGACTGGCTTCGGTATAAAAGTCAAGCTGTTGTTCTTCCATACGGCTATGCAGCCACTGTTTGTCGGGAGCGTTGTACCATGTAAACTCTAGGCCAGCCTTCAATCCGATGGGAGCCTGATAATCCAGTCGTCCATTGTGAAGCCATGAGGTCTGGTCGCTCAGACTTTCAGCAGTCTGTGTACCGGTTGTGTGCTGTCGGGTATGGCTTGTGGTATATGTACCATTGTAGACAAAGCTCAAAGTATGGTTCTCTGCCAGTTGATAATCCGTACCTAATCGGAAGTTGTGGTCGTGGCTGCGGTTGCGCATTACTTCGTAGTTTTGGATAAGATGCGTCGAACCATCAGCTTGCTGCCAGTGTCGTGCTTCCTTATCGGTTGTACTGAAACTGTTGCCATGAGTATGGGCATAAAGAAAATCAGCTGAGAATTTATTACCGTTATATAGTAATGAAGTACGCTCCTCGAATGACGCTTCATGTTCCTGGTTGTACTTGCCATACAATTCGCCTTGTAGAACACCGGGGTCACCAATGCGATGACGCAGCCGGACATTCAGCATAGCTCCGCGTACCTGGTAACGGGCAGGAGCATTGTACATTACTTCTACCCGTTCAATGCGGTCGGCAGGCATGGATTTCAACAGTGCATAGAGTTGTTCTGTGCTCATGTTGGTTACTTTGCCGTCGAGTACTACTGTAACTCCCTGCATGCCCAATGTCAGTTTCCCATCTTGTTCTGTAACACCGGGAGTTCTTTCAAAGCTTCGTAGACATTGTCTATGGGGCGGTTTTGTATCATACGGGGCATGTCATATTCCAGTTTGCCGGCCGAAGCCTTGACAACAGGACGTTCGCCTACAATCATCACTTCGGGCAGGTTACGGTAGAGGCTGTCTATGCGTGCATCACCGGTAACAAGGCTATCGGCCGATAAAGTTTTTACGTCTGCTTTTTTGTTTTCTTGTGCAGGCAGAGGAGATGCCATTAGCAGGCAGCCTCCCATTATTCCTATCCATAATAAGCTTTTAGGTTGTTTCATAAAAATCGCATGTGTTTGTTCTGATACGACAAAGGTCGGCAGAACCTGGCAGAAACTATGTTACTATACACTTACGGAGTCTTACCAAGTGTTATCAGAAGTCTTATTTAGTCTTATCATGCAGGGGAAGTAATGGAATAATACATTACTTTTGTGATATGGATCAATGTAAAATCGCTGTATAAAGACAGAGTTTATGTTATAACATGGAAAAACTGTTTCAAAACAAAAATATCGCCCTGCTTGTCATCCTTTCATTGGTAGGTATCTTTGCTTATCAGGTATACTGGCTGACAGGTCTTTACCGAACAATGTGTACTGATTTGGAGCGCAATATCACTGAGGCTATGCGTATCAGTGATTACAATGAGATGCTGGTGCGCATTGAACGCTTGCAGCAAAGAAACAGAGAACATGGTGAAGTTGCTATTTCTACCGGGTTTGATAAAAAGGGGAAGCAGTTTGTGCGGAGCAGTACTGTGCTTCATCAGGTCTCTGATACAACAGCATTGAAGGGCTTCACGGCACAAAAAGATACATTTCAAAAAGTAGAAATAGATACCGTGCAACCCGATGCGATGCTTCATGCAAGTGAAGGATTGAACATGATACTTCGTAACCAGAGCACCATGACAGGTATGGCTGTCTATTTGCAGCGCGGATTACATTCGGGGCTTGATCTTCTGATGAATCCTTCATTTAATGTTTACGATAGCTTGCTCAGTGTCCGTCTGCATGAGATGGATATCCACATTCACTATCGGCTGTACGCTTTATATAAAGGTTATGACATTGACGACCGCTGGCTTTATACTGATACTTTGGGAACAGGAGGTACTTCCGGCTACATACCTAGTTCTCAGGCTGTCAGTTATCAATATGAATATTCCTCCTCCAAGCACGATATTTATTACCTTATTACGGAACCATTAGGGGGAATCGTTCTGCAGCAGATGGCGGGCATACTGATTACTTCACTGGTGATTCTGCTCATTCTGGGCTTCTCTTTCTGGTATCTCATCCGTACTATCTTGCGGCAAAAAACGCTGGAAGAAATGAAGAGTGATTTTACCAACAATATAACCCATGAACTGAAGACCCCTATTTCTGTAGCATATGCGGCTACCGATGCACTGCTTAACTTTCAGCAAGCTGATGACCCGGGCAAACGTGAACGTTATTTGCGCATCTGTCAGGAGCAATTGCAAAAATTAGGCGGACTGGTAGAGCAGATTCTCTCTATGTCAATGGAGCGGCGTAAGACTTTTTGTCTGCATCGGGAGGAAGTGAGGCTGGCAGATTTGTTGCATACTTTGGCCGAGCAACATAAACTGAAGGCTGACAAACCTGTTGGTATCAGTCTTGACATTGTTCCTGCTGACCTGACAGTTTGTGCCGACCGTATACACTTGAGCAATATCATCAGTAATCTGCTGGATAATGCTGTGAAGTATTCCGTTGGGCAGGCAGATATTATAGTCAGTTGTAATCGTATGACGATAGGTGGCCAGGATTATACGGAAATTAGCGTTTTGGATCACGGTATCGGTATTGCCCGTGACCGTTTGTCTCATGTGTTCGACAAATTTTATCGTGTACCTACAGGAAACCTTCATGAGGTAAAGGGATATGGACTGGGGCTTTTCTATGTAAAGACGATGGTAGAGAAACATGGTGGAACTGTGGATGTGAAGAGTGAGCCGGGAAAAGGAAGTGTATTTAGTATTAAATTTAAAGTGTGAGAAATTCTGTTTTTATTGGATGATTTTCATTTCTCATTATATAGGTTAGGATTATGGAAAAGATAAAAGTATTGTTGGTAGAGGATGAACAAACTCTTGCTATGATTATCAAAGACACACTTGACGGACAGGGATTCGACATTCAGACAGCGGCTGATGGTGAAGCCGGTTTACGCCTTTTCTTTGACTTGCGTCCCGATGTGCTGGTAGCCGATGTTATGATGCCCCGTATGGACGGTTTCGAAATGGTACGCCGTATCCGGCAGACTGACCGCCGTACACCGGTGCTTTTTCTTACAGCCCGTTCGGCAGTAAATGATGTGGTAGAAGGTTTTGAGCTGGGAGGCAATGATTATCTGAAGAAACCCTTTGGTATGCAGGAGCTCATGGTACGTATTAAGGCGCTGGTAGGGAGGGCCTGTAGCTATGCAGCTCCAGTTGAACGGGAGGTAAATAGTTACAATATAGGAAACTATCAGTTCGATGTTCGTCGCCAATTGCTGCACTATGGAGATATCAGTCAGGAGTTATCCCATCGTGAGTCAGAAATACTGCATCGGCTGTGTTTGAACTTTAACAGTGTGGTTAATATGCAGGATATTCTGCTTGACCTTTGGGGCGATGATTCTTTCTTTAACCAGCGCAGTCTGCATGTCTTTATCACCAAGTTGCGTCGTAAGCTGTCGGAAGATGAGCGTATCCGTATCATCAATGTGCGTGGTGTAGGGTATAAGTTGATTGTGGGGTAGGTGACAGGGGTACCTTTTATTGACGAGATTCACTTGATATTTCTATTTTTTTTAATACTTTTGTCGGCAAAACTAACCCCTATTACATGAAAGACGGGTATTATAATGCTTGAAGATGTAGTGGAAGTACATATACTTTTATAA
>USQO01000047.1 GCA_900556845.1 uncultured Bacteroides sp.
GGACTATTCGGATGTGCCTGTTTACTACGAGCCGTTCAGCTATGCCAAAGAAAATGACGAGGTGGATTTATACCGCACATCCTATCGGCTGAACAGTGAGTGTAAGCAGGCAATCCATGAAGCGATTGCGGACAATTATGACGGAATGTACCTTGGCGATGGTGCAGTCGATCTGGTGGTGCGGCAGTACGGCATGGAGCGTGTGGGTTATATTCTGGCGAATACTCTGCACCACAAAAGCTATGATGGCCGCTTTTCTCACAGCAACAAGGAATGGGCAGAGCAGGTCAGCACCCCGGAGCATAACGCAGAGCGTATGACGTTCCGCACGGATTGGGTGGTTGACAGTCATCCGGCTGTTTTGGATGGCTTTGTAACAATGTTCCGAAAAAAACTGGAAGCACAGAAAACACGGGAGCAGCCTTTCGTAAAGCAGTTCTATGTGGTCGAAAATTTGCAGGCCGTGCCTTTGAAAATTGAGCGGTTCGGAAATCTGGACGATGCAATGTCGCAGTATCAGACCCTTCCGAACCATTACATGAAAGCCTTGGGGGTGGAGAAGAATCCTGATCCGCTGCCGGGTTCACTGGATATTTTACAGTGCAAAAACGGCATTGACACCATCGTAGAGGACTATAAAACGGTTCCGGGCTGGAATAACCCGTATATCCAGAAGCACGTTGTCCAGCCGTTGCAGGGGGCGTTAGCCGTGCAGGATGTGGAACTGGCCTACGAATTGCCGGATGCCTATTTCCATATCCAGACCTGTGAGGACGGTTTCGACTATACCTTATATAATAAGGACTTCACGGAGCGGGATGGCGGCATCCTTGAAACGGATGGAGATAAGCCTGTGCAGGAGGCTATGATGGAGCTGTTGGCAGAGTTTGGCTGTGATGCAGCACAGGGCAAGGTCATGGACGCGGCAGAACTGCGGGAACAGGCCGATATGGTGGCAGAGCAGCAGGCAGAAGTTTTGAAAGAAAAGCTCGCCGCAGAAAGACCTGCGCCGGAAGAAACGCTCAGCTTTTATGTCGCGGAGTGTTTGGAGTTTACATTTGCGGGAGAGTTCCACGACCATCTGACAATGGAAGAAGCACTTGAAATCTACGACAAGATTCCGTCCGAACGGATGAACGCTGACAAGTGCATTGGATTCTGCATCGAGGAAGATGGCGGCTTTGTTGGAATGTATGAGTTGGTCGTGAACGATAAAGTGCAACGCGAGAACATCAACTCCATCAACTACTTCAGGGATGATAAGCTGGTGCAGCAGGCTATCTCTGATATGGAAAAGCTGATGGCGACACGGCAGCAGAGTAAGGAGCAGGAACGCGGCAATACGAAAAAGTCTGTTCTGGATGCCCTCCGCAGTCTGAAAGCAAAAAAGCAGGAGCAGCCTGCACAGGAACAGGATAAGCCGAAGAAAGCGAAAAAGAAAGGGATGGAGTTATGAGCAATGTACACTTTGATGAACTGGAATTGATGCTGATGGCGATGTTTGAGCAGCCGACACTCAAAGATACGATTCAGGTGTTGACGGAAGTTCAGCCGCTTGTAGCAGAGGATGCAGAGATGGCTGCACTGGTTCAGCAGACCATCCCGAAGATGCAGCAGTTGAACGAGCAGCAGTTCAAGGGGCTGGAACTGGAATGGCATAGGCCGGAGGATGATGCAGGAAAATGAGTTCAGATGTGTTTGCAATCTATCAGATCGATAATTCTGAGAAAAACCGTGAGTATCGCTGCCGCAGCTATGAATACCAGATTCAGCATGGCTTTATGATAACCGCAGACAATTATGGCACGGGCTACTCTGGTACGGCTTCACGGGGAATGGGCGCGGAAGCGATTCGTAAAAAGATGGAAAGCATTAACCCGGACAAATTCAAAATTAGAAAATTTGGGGTCAGTGATGTCATCGGATTGACTGCGGCAGGCAAAACCTCTTTTTTCTATGTTGATAAGGATAGGCTGGTGAGATTCAACGGCTTTTTCCCAAAGCCCCAGAGCGGCACATACCTGATTCTTGATGAGGGCGGCTATCAGGTGGCAGGGCAAAAAGGAACATGGCTGGTATCGGATGAAGTAGAGGTCGATGGTCAGCGGTTTGTTCAGATGAGAAGTGAACAAACGAAGAATCCACCGCCGAGCATTATTCTTCACGAGAGTGGAGCCTTTGTGACGCAGACAGCTTTAGGTTTCGATGGAGAAGCTATCAGAAAGATGCGCGCTTTCATGCAAGGCCCAAAACCTGAACTGCTGCACCATCAGAAGTTCTTTGAAAACGACACAGCGGAACGTGCCAAAGAATCCGGCACAGAGCAAAATTACAACATGATAGATGGCTGCGTCAATAATGTGCCGAAAAAGCCCCGGCGCATTGGCGGCAGGTGGTCGGTGCTTGATCGGCTGCATATTAAGCAGGCTGAGCGGCGACAAAAAGACAATACGCCGCAGCAGGAACAGGAAAGAAGCCGAAAAAGTTAAAATACCGTAATATCGTTGAGATGGCTTCCCCAAAAAGGAGGCCATCTTTTATGCACGAGTTGAGCCAGAGAAGCTATCCATCTGATGGAATCCTCAGCGTATACGATTTGATTCTGATACCAAAGTGGGTAATGGAGGAAATTGAGGATTCTACATACAGAAGCACCTATGTTGAGCAGCTTCAAGCACAAGGGTATCCTATTCGTTGGATTGATGAAACAAAGTAAGAGTAATATGGTAGAAAAGGGTCAGCCCTAGTCTTTCGCAGGAAAGACCAGGGCTGGCTTTTTGTTTTATAGAGAGTGTTCGTTCTTTCGGGATTGCTGCTGTTTGCGCTGTACTTCTCGTTCTGTTCCTAGAATGTTATCTACATTGGCGCATATAGTCTGGAGTTCCCTGTGGTAATCTTTGAAATAGTGGTAGGTGTCATACTGGGCATCTTTCTGAATGGTAAGCTGCTCCTTTTCAGCCCGGAGGTCTTTCATGGTCGGGAACCTTCCATCTGGGGAGTGCTGCTTTAGGATGCGGAGGGCTTCTTCATATTTGGCAATATCCTCTGCATGAGCCTGACGGAAAGATTTCTTATGGCTAGATTTCAAGAAATCACCATAGACTGATTTTGTAGAAAGATACTGGCCTAAATAACGAATCTGCTCATTGACTTTTTTTAATTTTGCTTCGGTGAATTTGGCATCACTTCGGGCTTTCGCCATTTTGGATTGGATGGTGTTGGTGGTATCAGAAAGTTTTTCATAAGAATCGTATCCATGCTCCTGCACATAAGCGACTGTCCGTGCCATCTGCTGCAAATTGGAAATCTTGACTTTCTGCGCATAGGCGCGGCTCTGCTGTGCTTTTACGCAGGTCTGCAAGTCAACTACAAGGCGCAGATCGGACTTAATGAACAGAATGGCCATAGGATCATCTGCTGCCCAATGAGGATTGTTCCGTTCTGCGCTCCGTGCATTTTCTGCAAAAATGCGGAGAAGCCTATCACGGTCATAATTAGAACCGAGAGCGCGGGCAGAAATAAATTTCTGTCGGTCAGCAGGAAGATAGCTGAATCGTCCACGATGGCCTTTTACCAAAATTCCGTATTCCGCTTTTAATAACCGCTGAAATTCCTCAAAAGACGTAGCACGTTCCGCAATGTCAGAAATGGCATTGCGGATTTTTTCTTTGTTTGTTTCAAAGGTAGTGTGCATGGGAGTGATGCCATCGCCCAGAAGTTCCATATTTGCAATATCCAGATTCAGCTGGCCGCGCCGCTGCGCATGGTACTCCTGCTGTGTGATTTTATCCGCAGCAGGGGAGAGCAGATCGACCTGATGCAGCCCTTCGCGCTGGCAAATATCCATCAAAGATTTTTGCAGGTGCTTCAAATAGTCTTTGGTAAGGTGGTGCTTGTATCCAGCCTTGCAGTCGATTGGCCGTTCGGTGTAGGTCTGAGGCTCTATATCGGATTTGCGCAGGCTGTTGATTATGATGTGGGTATGGATGTTGCCTGTGCCGTTATTGCCATCTGTATGGGTGCAGACCAAAGCCTGATGCCCCGGAAAATTAGCCTTTGCGTATTCCAGCCCGATGGCCTGTGCACGTTCTCCTGTTAAATCGTGGTCGGCGTTATCTCTGGGGTCATGGCTGATAATGTAGTGGTGGCTTTTGATTTCATCGTAAGTGTTGTTCTTATGGTACTGCTGGTTTAACAGTTCACATTCAAGGTCGAAAGTTTCGGGATTGCAGTTCAAACCGTCAAGATAAAATTCTTCCCGAAGCAGCATATTCCCGCTTTCATCCAGAACGGGAACCAGATGAAACTCATCATGCTGGTATTTCAGATAGTCGATGGCACTCCCATAATTGGCATTTTTACTTGCGATGTGTTTTAGAATTGCCACGATACACACCTCCAAGCTGAACGATTTCCTGCCGCAGTTCACGGATTTCCGCAATGCACCTTTTTAGTTCTTCTAACATTCCGCGTGATGCCAGACCACCGCTGTGGAAATAGCGGGCAATCTGGTTGAGATTGTTCCCGATGCCTGCGGCCTGCACCGTCAAATTCTGAATCTCGCCCAGATCGGCAACGATATTATAGTTAACTTCCAGCTTTTCGCGGAGAGCCTGTTTGCGTACAAAAGTACCAATCGGGTATCCGGCATCTTTAGCGTATCCGGCCACTAGCTCATATTCCAATTCTGTGAAACGGATGTAAACCCGCTTTCCCCTATGAAGTGATTTCTCTTTCTTTGGTCGAGCCATAGCATAATCCTCCTGCATTTTATAGGTGCAGAACAACTCCCGATAAGCCGTAGGCGTTCGGCTGCGAACACATTTATGTGGAGCCGGATAGCCAAAATCTAAGATTTTGTGCGTACCGTGGGAATGGGGAACGGAATCCCCATCAAGATTGCCAGCCGGGAAAAACCACGAAAGTGAGTTTTGAGCGGCTATGGGCGAATCTTGCGCTAAGAGAGAAAAAGCCCCACGACCTGGAAAATCGAGAATTGTCCTTATACCTATAACATTCTGGAAGCACCTTTTGGCAACCACTTGAAAAAATATTTTTGTGAAATTTCAAAATTTGGTTGCCAAACACCCCTTTTAGAATGCTATAGGTGAAGGGAGGTATTTGATGTACCAGAAAATGACGCATACACTTGAGGATTTGAAGAAATTGGCAGCAATGGAACTTCGTGATGTGAACCGTGAAGAACTGGTGGACATCAACGATGTGGAAATCAAGAAAGACCTGTCGCAGCGAGAACGGATGGTTGATTTTGTTTCACAGATCAAGAACCCCTACTGCTATCTTGACCGGGGAATGGTCGTAAAGATTAGTTTTGCCGGAGAGAACCGATTAGAGGACACGCTGAAAAAATGCGCAAGGACACATCGGAAATAAAAAAAGAAGAAAGTAGAAGAAAATTTACGCTTTAGCACATTAAAGCGTTGACATGAACCGTGAAATATGAGATAATGGCTTTGGGTCAAAACAGAATATGCTGATAAAGCCGATAATTTCTTGGTTTATTGTCTGAACGACAAATAGATTAGGAGGTTATCGGCTTTTTATGTTTTTTCAGGGAAATGAAAAATACAACTGTGCCACATATCTTCGATTGTCGCGTTCGGATGGCGACCAGCAGGAGAGCAACAGCATTAAAAATCAAAGAGCGTTGCTGAACGATTACATGGGTAAGCACCCGGAATTGCACAAGTTCGACGAGTATGTGGACGATGGTTACAGCGGCACAAATTTTGAACGCCCGGATTTTAAGCGGATGATGCAGGACATTGAGAAAAGGAACGTCAACTGCATCATCGTCAAGGATTTATCTCGCTTCGGCAGAAACTACATTGAAACGGGCCGTTATCTGGAAAGAATCTTTCCGTTCATGGGTGTGCGCTTTATCGCCATCAACGATCATTATGACAGTGCAGAGGAAAACGATGATAAGGGCCGTATTCTGATTCCGTTCAACAATCTTATCAATGACACCTACTGCCGGGATATTTCACTGCGCGTTCGCAGTCACTTGGATGTGAAACGAAAAGAAGGTCAGTTCATTGGCAGTTTCGCAGGGTATGGGTATCGCAAAGACCCCAAAGACAAAAATCATCTGATTATAGATGAATACGCTGCGGGCATTGTGCAGGAAATATTCAAACAGAAATTGAACGGAATGAGTTCACAGCGCATTGCCAGTCACTTGAACGAACTGGGTGTCCTGCCGCCGAACGAGTATAAGAGAGCCAATGGATTCAACTATACCTGCGGTTTTCAGGCTGGGCTGAATCAGAAGTGGACAGTGGTTTCCGTCAATCGTATTTTGAAAAATGAATCCTATACGGGAACATTGATTCAGGGTAAACGCAGGAAAATCAATTACAAAGTAAAAAAGAGCCATGATGTTGGAAGTGAAAACTGGATTCGGGTGGAAGATGCGCATGATGCCATTATCAGCAAAGGCGAGTTCCAGCAAGTACAACAGTTGTTGGAACTGGACACTCGTACCGCACCATCGCAGACAACAGTTTATCCATTATCAGGTTTTCTGCGCTGTGCAGACTGCGGGCAAAATATGATTCGCCGCACGGTGACGAAAAACGGAAAGAAGTATCAATACTATCACTGCTCTACCTATAAGAATGGCGGCGGCTGCACACCGCACATGATAAACAGTGAGAAGCTGACGGAAAGTGTTCTGACTGCGATTCGGCATCAAGTGACACTTCTTGTAGAAGCGGAAAAGGTACTCTCCAATGCAGAGTTGGCAAGCGGCGAACAGATTGGCATAAAGATTCTGGACAGCCAGATCACTGCACTGGAAGCTGAATTAGAACGGTACAGTAATTTGAAAATCCGTCTGTATCAGGACTTATGCGATGATGTCGTCAGCCGGGAAGAGTACGGAGAAATGAATACTCGCTTTGCGCAGAAGATAAAAGAGGCGCAGGATAAGATTCAGGAAATCCGCGAAAAGAAGCAGGAAGCGTTAAAGCACGATACGCTGCTTCCCACTTGGCTGGAAGAATTTAAGCAGTACGAACATATCAAAACGCTCGAACGCAGGGTCGTGGTGGAACTGATTGACCACATAGATGTTCATAGCAAAACAGAGATTGAAATTCATTTCTGCTTCGAGGATGAACTGCACAGTATCACAGAAAAATTTATGGAATATCAAGCACATCATGGAAATGAGGTGGCAGAGGAATGAAATGGGTCAGTTATACAAGGTCGATTTCCAGCAGGATCGGAGAAGAAAATCCATCCAATACGATTGCAGAACAGAATGAGCGCATTGCACGTTATCTAAAAAAGCGCGGGTGCAGCATATCCGAAAAGTATAGTGACCGCAAGAGAACAGCAGAAGCCACAGAGGGCTTTGACAAATTGGTACAGGATGGGATGGCTCGGAAATTTGATGCAGTTGTTGTGGATTCTATCTTCCGCTGCGGAAGAACCCTTCCGTTTGCCATTGAAGCACTGCAGAGGACGTTTTATCCGCTTGGTATCCAATTTGCAGTTGTGGAAGATGACTTTTGCAGCGCAGATAAAACTGCCGAAGAAGTTGCAGAGTATTTCAATGGAAAGACCATTGATAAGATTCGTTCGGAATTTATTACCAATCGCCAGAATCACTTTGAAGAAGGTACATTGACACATCGACAGGCTAAATATGGTTATGCGCTGTCAGAAGATCGCAGAAACCTTGTTCTTGATCCTGAGAGCGCACAGGTTGTAAAGCTGATTTTTCAGATGTATCTGGAAGATATGAAAATCCCGGAAATCGCAAGAGCATTGGATGCACAGGGCGTTCCATCTCCACAAATCCAGATGGCAAAGAAAAAAAGGTCAAGAACAAAAATCAAGTGGCCAGATTCAACCATTCGCTCGATTTTGAAAAATCCTCTCTATATCGGAAAATGTACGCTGACACTGGCAAAGGCAAAGCGAGAATTGGAGGTTCCGGCGATTGTTTCAAAGACGGAATTTCAGAAAGCCCAGAAAAAGTTGGAATCTACGAGGTTGCCTTCGAGAAAAAAGGCCCGAAAAAAACCAAATCTGCTCTTCAAAAAAATCTATGACAAAGAAAGCGGAAAAGGTCTGCTGTGCAGAACATCAGAAGATGAAAGCCGGCAAGTCTATTCGTTTGACAAGGGGTATAGATGCTTTTCTGGAAAAGCCCCTTTCATCGAAAGTGAGAAAATCTTTCGAGAAATTCTTTCAGCTTTGGAAAAAGAAAAAATGCAAGCTGCGCATATTGATAGGGTGCTGGACTTGAATCCTGAGAAAGTCAAGCAGTGCATGGATGCTGGACTGTTGCAGTACAGAAAAAAAGCAAATGAGATCGTTGCGCGCTTGATGGTCAAGGACGATGAACGAACAGCGGTTTATCGGGATTACGAGCAGGGATCAATTTCGCTAGAACAGGTAGAGGAGTATGAACATCAGTATCAGGTGGCAATCCAGAAGCAGGAAGCGGCTTTTAAAAAAGTAATGCTGGCTGTTAATGATATAGAAAAAGCATTTAGCCATGGGAACCCCTGGTTGATGAAGTTCCGAGCGATTTCAATTCCTGAAAAATTGGAGCGCACACATCTTAAAGAATGGCTTGACCATATATGGATCGTAGATTTTGAACAGGTAGAAGTGATCCTACAAGAAAGTGAGTGGAAAGGATTCTTCCCGGAAGAATGGCTGAACAACGGAGAGGAAGATTGTAATGGCAAGAAAGAGTAGAAAGAATATGATGCCACAGGCTGCTGTGCAGGAGGCCGTACAGCAAAACGAAAAAGAACTTCTGCGCACGGCAGCGTATGCGCGGCTGTCGGTTGAGAACGGCGGGCATGAAACAGAAGATTCCCTGCACACACAGATTTTGCAAATTCATAATTATATCAGGGAAAACCCGGAACTGACGCTGACCGATACCTATGCAGACAACGGTTTTACGGGAACACGTTTTGACCGACCAGAATTTGAGCGTATGATGCAGGATGTACGGACAGGCAAAATTCAGTGCATCGTAGTGAAGGACTTATCTCGATTTGGTCGTGACTATATCGAAACGGGAAGCTATCTGGAAACTATTTTCCCGATGCTCCATGTTCGCTTTATCGCCATCAACGATGATTTTGACAACATCCGGCAGTCAGATGTGGATAGTCTTGCGGTTCCCATCAAGAACATGGTAAACAGCTTGTACGCGAAGGACATTTCAAAGAAAATCAGCCTTAGTTACCAGATGCGCCGCGAAAAGGGAATCCCTACATCGTGGTGTACACCGTATGGCTATCAGTTGAACCAACAGGGAAATAAGTTTGAAGCGACTGAGGATGCGAAGTGGGTCAAACTGATCTATCAATGGTATCTTGCAGGAGTAAGCACAAACGAAATTGCCCGCAGGTTGGAATTTTTAGAAGTAGCAAGGCCGAACGAACGGCTGAATCGCAAATTACATGAGGGAGACGACCCTACCTATAATAAATGGCACCCCAGTACGGTTCTTCGTATTTTAAACAGTAGTGCCTATATTGGAGAACTGGTATCGGGAAAAACGCAAACTGCATCATACAAAGGGATTGGCCTCCATCCTGTGGAAAAGAAGGAATGGCATATTGTTGAAAACGCTCATGAAGCAATCATTCTGAAATCGGATTTTGAAAAAGTGCAGGCACGGCGGGAGCAGAATAAGGAAAAACGGGAAAGGGCGATGGCTCGTTCCAAGGCAACCAGAGAAAAGTGTTATAACCATCTCTCAGGAATGGTTTACTGTGGCTGCTGCAGACGCAACATGACGTTTGAACGGCGAGTGCATGGCACGGTGAAAGAAACGCACTATGGAGTGTTCATTTGCAAAAGAAAGAAGAACACGACTCCCTGTGCCTATCATGCGGTGCCGGAGAAAATGCTGATGATGGTGGCGATGGATCAGATTCATCATCTGGTGTCTACCATGTGTGAAGAAGAAAAGCTGGTAAAAGACATGATGCGCGGCAGCAATCTGGATTCAGCCCGTTCCATCAAGATGAAAGAAAACTCTATCCTGTTTCGGATTCAGGAAGCTGAAGAACGGCGGTTGCGCTTATATGAGGACTATAAAGCTGAAATTCTGGACGAAGATGAATATAGTCAGCTAAAGGAACACTACATAGCAGAAAAGCAGCGGTTGGAACATGAACTGCAAAAGCAGCGTCAGCGCGCATTGGAGCTGGAAAAGAGAATCAAAATCTGCGATGCGCAGATGGAGCGGATGCGCGGGATTCTGAATCAAAATGAATTTGATGAAGAACTGGTGCATGAACTTATCAAGAGAATCTATGTAGGAATGGACAATTCTGTGGAGGTCGAATTTAAGTGTAGCGACCCATATCAGGAAGTGCTTGCAATCATGCCGGAGGTTCAGAATGAATGATAAAATTGCAATCTATCTCCGCTTATCATTGGCAGACGGAGATTTGAAAAAGAGCAGCAAGGATGAAAGTAACAGCATTGAGAACCAACGGATGCTGCTCCACGATTACATTGGGAAGCAGGAAGATTTATTTGGCGAGATTGTAGAATATGTAGATGATGGCTATACTGGAACAAATTTTAATCGTCCGGCTTTTCAGAAAATGATTGTGGATTTGAAGCAGGGCGATATAAAAGTCATCGTGGTAAAGGATTTATCCCGCCTTGGTCGTGACTATATCGGTGTTGGCGATTACATTGAACAGATTTTTCCGTTGATGGGAGTTCGGTTTATTGCTGTGAATAATTCCTTTGACAGCATGAAACTGAACAACGGAACACCGGGAATCGAAGTGGCGGTCAGCAATCTGGTGAATAATATGTATAGCCGGGATATTGCAAAAAAGATTCGGGCTGCTCTGGAAACGAACTGGAAGAACGGGAAAGCCACCTGCACGAATGTTCCTTTTGGATATGTGTGGAACAAGAAAGGTGGGCAGCGGTGGGAGATTGACCCGGAGGCAGCACCCTGCGTGAAAAAAGTATTTGAATTAGCATTGTCCGGCCGCAATACAACGCAGATCGCCTACGGCATGAACGAATTAAATCTTCCTACGCCGGGATTGTATGCGAAACGAAAGAATCTGCTGATGGGCAGCAATCCTATTATTGCCCCGGATAGTGAAATGTTATGGAACGCAGCGATCGTGTGGAGAATCCTTAGACGGTATGAATACACTGGTGCGCTGGTTATGGGGAGAAGAAAGAAAATTGATGTGAATACTACCTCTGTTCGGACGCTCCCGGAGGATAAGTGGATCATCGCAGAAAACGCTCATGCGGCCATCGTGACAAAAGATGAATACTATCAGGCACAGAAAGCGATCCGTAACGTAACTCCAATTCAATATAAGGTGGGCGATGATTTTGCGTTAAAAGGAAAAATCTGCTGCGGAAACTGTAATCGGCAGCTTCGCCACGAAAGGCAATATGGGGAAATGGTTTTCTATTGCGGCTATAAACGGTCAGCCGGAAAGTTCTCTAAATGCTACGGCGGCTATTACAGAGAACATTCGGTGAACGCAAAAGTGGCTCGTGCGATAAAAACAGTATTCTATGCGCTGGATGTGGTAAATCAGGGGATGCAGGAAAAGCAGTCTGTCACGGTGCGCTGCATGGGCATTGAGGACTTGGAAAAGCAAGTAGAAGCCATTCGGGTAGAACAAATCAAACTATATGAATCGTATGCGGACGGTGTGCTGCGGCGAGATGCGTACATAGAAAAGAAAAAGATCCTTTCGGAAAAACTTGTCGCATTGCAGGATAGCATACGGACAGAAAAGGAAGAACAGGAGTGTGCTGATGAACTGGATGAAGAAATCCGCGCTCTGACAAAGCAGGCCAGCGAGAAAACGTACATCGGCGGGCTGACAAAAGAATGTGTGGATGCTTTTGTGAGCATGGTTTATCTGTATGACGATCAAACGATGAAAATAGAGTTCAACTGTGAGGATGTGATTCGGAGAGCGTTGGAAAAGTATGGCACATAATTGGATGGAAGAAGTGGTATAAGAAAAAGAATACCCGTCTGGGTGAGAGAATTCAGAAAATCTTCTCGACCAGGCGGGTGTTTCATTCCGCAGGAATGTGTCTATTAGAGGCTGAGGGTTTCTACCCATGCAGACAAGTCGGCTTTGCTGGAATAGGAATTGAATACCTTACCATGCAGGAGCTTGGAACCAGGGCAGCTAGGAGCAAGCTTTTCATTGGTCTTGCCCATGTCGCTGCCGCCAGATGTGGCAAAGGGGATGATTGTTTTACCCTTCAAATCATAGCTTTCCAGAAATGTATTGATGATCGTCGGAGCAATATACCACCAGATAGGGAATCCGACAAAGATGGTGTCATATTCGTCCATGTTATCACGCTTGGCAGCGATAGCAGGGCGGGAATCGGGACTGCTCATTTCAATAGTGCTACGGGATTTCTTATCCATCCAGTTCAGATCGGCTTTTGTGTAAGGGACTTCGGGACGGATTTCAAAAATGTCTGCACCGATGGCATCTGCTAAATCTTCGGCAACTTTTGCGGTAATGCCGCTGGCAGAAAAATAGGCAACAAGCTTTTTGCTCATAACAATGCACTCCCTCAATATTTGATTTGATAATAGTATAGCACGGTAAGGGAGGGGTATCAAGAAGTGAAATGAAAGCAAAATTGTTTGGAAAATATTGGTGTTTCAATAGCTGGATTTGGATAATTATAACTTTTATATTGTATCTTAACTTAAAATGAGTTATAATACAGAAAAAGAGTTGTGAATGGAGGCGATAGAGTGGAATACCTTAAGCGAGTTTTAGGAATTGAAGTGCTATATGAAAATAAAGCTTTAGAGCATTTGCCAAACTTCATCAGTACAAGGTATGATTCACAGAAAGTATCTCTGAGTGGTCAAAAAGCTGTTTTTTTGTATCCTAAAACCGAATTGGAGCAGGTGGAAACATTAAAAAAGCATCTGGAACGTGTGAAAAAGGTTGCGGATTGTCCGGTGATTTTAGTATTGGAACAGATCACTGCACGGCAGAAAGAGTATTTGCTTCGAGAGAAAATAGCATTTATTGTGGATGGAAAGCAAATTTATCTGCCCTTTATGGCAGCATATTTGCAGGAACGCTGTGATGCAGAAAAGAGTGACAGAGAAGAAATCTTGCCATCGGCGCAGATGCTGTTGCTTTACTATATTTATGAGGGAGCAAAGGAGCTGTCTACAAGTCAAGCTGCAAAAGATTTGGATTTGACACCAACGTCTATTTCCAGAGCTTCTAAACAACTTGAAGGAATGGGATTTCTGCGATCAAGAAAAAATGGAGTGCAGAAGATACTGCTTTCGGAAAACTCTGCCAAAGAGTTATTTTACAAAGCAGAGAAAGTTCTGCTCAATCCTGTGAAAAGGACGGTCTATGTTCCATGCGAGGAAGTAAAGAGTGAATTGTTGGAGAGCGGATATTTCGCATTGGCGGAGTATTCGATGCTCAATGCGCCTAGTGTTCGGTGCTATGCTTCAGAAAAAATATCTCAGTGGAATGACTGTATGACCAAGGATTTACAGGACTCAAATTCACAGGTGGCTGTTGAAATGTGGAGATATGACCCACGAAAATTATCGAAGGGAAAAATGGTCGATGGACTTTCTCTGGCATTATCGCTCAGGGAAGATGCAGATGAACGGGTAGAAGAAGCAGTAGAAGAAATGTTAAATAATCTGTGGAGGAAGATAGATGGTAACAGGGATTGAAAGCTTTAAGGAATGGTTCAAGGGTAACGAAAGCCAGTATGCAATTATCGGTGGAACTGCGTGTGACATCTTGATGACAGAAGAAGGCTTAGACTTCCGTGCAACAAAAGACATTGACCTTGTTCTAATTATTGAAGCCGTGGATGCGGCTTTTGGAAGAAAATTCTGGGACTATGTAAAACAGGCTGGATACGAACATCGTAATAAAAGCTCTGGTGTGCCGCAGTTTTATCGGTTCAGTCACCCGACTTCAAACCGTTATCCAGCAATGATCGAACTGTTCACTAGAAAACTGGATGCAATTCAACTTCCAGATGATGCAGTATTGACACCGCTGCCAATGGATGAGGATATATCGAGCTTGTCTGCAATCCTTTTGGATGATGATTACTATGAGTTCTTGAAGCAGGGGAAAGTGACTGTTGATGGAGTAACGGTTTTGGACGCTGCATATTTGATTCCGTTCAAGGCGAAAGCATGGATGGATTTGACGGATCGCAAAGCAGCCGGAGAACACGTTGATAGTAAAAACATTAAGAAACATAAAAATGATGTTTTTCGTTTGACTGAACTGCTTGACCCTACGGTTAAGATTGTCACTCCTAGTGGCGTGTATGAGGATATGCAGAAGTTTGTTGATCGAATGGAAAATGAAACGGTTGATGTTAAACAGTTGGGGCTTGTGGGACGAACGAAAGAACAGATTCTTCAGGAATTAGTAGAATTATATGCGCTACAATAATTGATGGGTTATGGAATGAACCACTAGCTTGTAAGGAAGTGATATAACATGGAAAAGAAATACCAGATTTTTATTTCGTCAACGTATAAAGATTTGATAGAAGCCCGTAGCAAAGTAAGGGATGCCATCCTATCGATGATGCATTTCCCAGTTGGTATGGAGATGTTTAACGCTGCTGACGAAGAACAGTGGGAAATCATACAAGAGACGATTGATAGTTCGGATTATTATGTTTTGATTTTGGGACAGCGATATGGCTCTGTAATAGAATCTGGATCGGATGCTGGAATTAGCTATACGGAAAAGGAATTTCGCTATGCGAGAGAGAAGAAAATTCCTGTTCTGGTATTCATAATTGATGATGATGTGGCAATTAAGCCGGAATTTATAGAAAAAGATCCAGAAAGTATAAAAAAGCTGGCTGATTTCAAGACAGAAGCTAAAAAAGGACGAACGGTACAGTGGTGGACTAATATTGACGAACTTGCTAGAGAGGTTTCAGAATCTTTACATCAGCAAATGGATCGAAAAAAGCGTCCAGGGTGGATAAGAGGAGATGCCTTTGATATTGAAGCAAGTCATGCAGAAATTCTCAGTTTGAATAAAAAGATAAGAGAACTTGAGCAGGAAAATGCTGAGTTGAAATCACAGATTGTAAAGCGGGTTCCTGAGTTGATGGCCGCAGTTGTGCTGGATCAACAGGATGATGAAGAAGTGGACGGAAAAGGTCTTAAAACACATGGAAAATTGCTTATTGATAGCTCAGATAATGCAATCAAGATCCAGTTATATCATAATGATGGAGAATGCTACAAAAACAAGTATGAACCACTTGATTTAAGTTGCGTTGAATCACATTTAAAAAAGTATGTAAAAGAAAAGGACTTGCAGGCTTACAATGCAGCACTACCGTCTGAAGAAGAAATAAATGATTATGCACACAAGATGAGCGTATATAAGACAATAACAAACGGTGGTGTTGCGCTCAAGCTAAGAGTGCTTAATAAGGGAACAGCGAAAGCAACCGACATTAGAATCTCAATCGTATTTCCAAAAGATATTTTTGTATATGACATTGATGATATCGAAAAAATGAAGGAGCCGAAAGCACCAAAACTTCCACCGAATCCTATTGAAAAGGCAGAGGAACGTTTTATGAGCGACTTAAATCCAGTATATGGCTTGTTGAAAAATAGTATGGACGGAATGCAGCCATTCTACTCAGCTCGAAGCTTGCCGATTATAGACCCGGCAATTTTTAACAACTCCAATTCTTCTGTGTTTGAATCAATATCTATACGAGATAACTCAATATTTGCTGAATGCAATCAGTTGCCACATAAAGATGATACCGAGTTTGATGGGATATATATTGTTCCGGCTAGAAAAGGAAAATTCAAAGTAAGCGTTTCACTGATGTGTTCGGAATATATTGAACCGAAAGTTCATGATATTGAATTTGAAATTGTCTAATAATTAAAATAAGTACGAATAAGCCGCATAGGGCTTCCCAATGGTTTTAACCCAATGGGAAACTTTATGCGGCTTATTTTTTTGCTTTTTTTGAAAAAATTGTTGTCCCTATCTTGACATCAGGGGGCCCAGCAAGTTTTATTATGCCGCTTCAGATTGGGAAAACACCTATTGTTGTGCCACGGCAGCATCAGTTCAATGAACACGTTAATGACC
>USQO01000048.1 GCA_900556845.1 uncultured Bacteroides sp.
TGGGCGTATGAAATTTGCGTGGCTCTGACACTAGTACGAGAGGACCGTGTTGGACAGACCTCTGGTTTACCGGTTGTGCCGCCAGGTGCATCGCCGGGTATCTAAGTCTGGATCGGATAAGTGCTGAAAGCATCTAAGTACGAAGCCGGCCACAAGATTAGATTTCTCAGGGTCGTTGTAGACGACAACGTTGATAGGATGCAGGTGTAAAGATGGAGACATCAAAGCCGAGCATTACTAATTGCCCGTTCACTTTCCTTATCGAATAAGGATGGATGATATATACTTTTGGCTGCCTTGCTAAGAGGTCAGTTTCCAAATCATCTTTTGCTTGCAATATGTTTTCTATAAAGAAATTCAGGTGACTATAGCACGAAGGTTCCACCTCTTCCCATTCCGAACAGAGAAGTTAAGCTTCGTCACGCCGATGGTACTGCTGATTTGTGGGAGAGTAGGTAGTCGCCGTTTTAGTCAGGGCCCTCAGTATCTACAGATGCTGGGGGCTTTTTGTATATTATAAATTTCGTACAGAGTTTTAAAATGCAGCAGATGTTTTGTTCCTTCTATGTGGGTTCAAAATATTTGCTGCATTTTATTTTGGGGAATTTTGAAATTACGTATAGCGTTTTGAGGGATATAAACGATATAATCTATATACTTTAAAAAGTAATATTTTGCTTATCAATCAGTCAGTTACTACTATATACTTGAAATGATACGACAAGTTTCAATGATAAATTATAAGAAATTCATTGAAAAAAATTACAGTTTTATTTTGATTTATGGAAATTATCTATACCTTTGCATCAAACAAATAAAAAACAAGCTCAATGATTAAAATTTTCGTACATATTTTGCTATGCGGTTTGATTAACCTACTGGAATACCAGAAGGGAAGTGAGTCGTGTGCATAAATCTGTATGGATAGAAATATAAAGCCTTTCTCACTTCCTGGTGCGAAGGGCTTTTTTTATGCAAATAACTAAAAATACATAGACTATGAGTGACAGATTATTTATTTTTGATACAACCCTTCGAGATGGTGAGCAGGTACCCGGTTGCCAGTTAAATACGGTAGAGAAGATTCAGGTTGCAAAGCAGCTTGAAGCTTTGGGTGTTGATGTAATTGAAGCTGGATTTCCTATTTCAAGTCCGGGAGATTTTAATTCGGTCATTGAAATCTCTAAGGCAGTAACTTGGCCTACAATATGCGCGCTTACCAGAGCGGTTCAAAAAGATATTGATGTAGCAGCAGAAGCATTGAAATTCGCTAAGCATAAACGCATTCATACAGGTATCGGTACATCTGACTCTCATATTAAGTTTAAATTTAATTCTACTCGTGAAGAAATTATTGAACGGGCTGTTGCTGCCGTGAAATATGCCAAACGCTACGTAGAAGATGTAGAGTTTTATGCAGAAGATGCAGGTCGTACAGATAATGAATATTTGGCTCGTGTAGTGGAAGCGGTAATCAAAGCTGGAGCTACTGTAGTAAATATTCCTGATACAACAGGTTATTGCCTTCCCGAAGAATATGGAGCAAAAATTAAATATCTGGTAGATCATGTTGATGGTATTGACAAAGCGATCATATCTACACACTGTCATAACGACCTTGGTATGGCTACTGCAAATACGATTAGCGGTGTGTTGAATGGAGCTCGTCAAGTGGAAGTCACAATCAATGGTATCGGTGAGCGTGCCGGTAATACTTCACTGGAGGAGGTAGCCATGATTTTGAGATGTCATCATGATATACATATTGATACCAATATCAATACGCAGAAAATCTATCCGACCAGCCGAATGGTTTCTAGTTTAATGAATATGCCTGTTCAGCCTAATAAAGCAATTGTAGGACGTAATGCTTTTGCACATTCGTCAGGAATTCATCAGGATGGAGTTTTGAAAAATGTGCAGACATACGAAATCATTGACCCGAAAGATGTGGGTATTGATGATAATGCTATTGTGCTTACAGCACGTAGTGGTCGTGCAGCTTTGAAGCACAGACTTCATATCTTGGGCCTGGACATGACACAGGAAAAGCTGGATAAGGTTTATGAAGACTTTTTGAAACTGGCCGATAAGAAAAAAGATATATCGGATGACGATATTATGGTATTGGCTGGTGCAGATCGTAATGTAAACCATCATATTAAATTAGAATATTTGCAGGTGACCAGTGGGGTTGGAGTTCGTTCTGTTGCCAGTCTGGGACTGAATATAAGCGGTGAGCATTTTGAAGCAGCTGCTACCGGTAATGGTCCGGTTGATGCTGCTATTAAAGCTGTAAAACAGATTATTAAACGTCAGATGACCTTAAAAGAATTTACTATCCAGGCTATCAGTAAAGGTAGTGATGATGTGGGTAAAGTACACATGCAGGTGGAATATGATGGACAGATGTATTATGGTTTCGGTGCTAATACTGATATCATTGCAGCTTCTGTAGAAGCTTATATAGATTGTATCAACAAATTCAAAAAGTAAGTAAATCAGAAAGTTATGGCCAATACATTATTCGATAAGATATGGGATGCACACGTAGTGCAGCAGGTAGAGGACGGTCCTACCCAATTATACATCGACCGTTTATATTGTCATGAGGTAACCAGTCCGCAGGCTTTTGCCGGTATGCGTGCGCGTGGACTGAAATGTTTCCGTCCGGAAAGAATTTACTGCATGCCAGATCACAACACACCGACACATGACCAGGATAAACCAATCGAAGATCCGGTATCGAAGGCACAAGTGGATGCACTTGCTAAAAATGCCGCAGATTTTGGCCTGACACATTTTGGAATGATGGATAAGCGGAATGGTATTATCCATGTGGTTGGTCCTGAAAGAGGATTGACGCTTCCGGGAATGACTATTGTGTGTGGTGATTCGCATACTTCTACACATGGAGCTATGGGAGCAGTAGCTTTTGGTATAGGAACCAGTGAAGTGGAAATGGTAATGGCCTCACAATGTATTCTCCAAGCTCGTCCTAAAACAATGCGTATTACCATTGACGGAAAACTGGGTGTTGGAGTTACGGCAAAAGACATTGCATTATATATGATGTCGAAAATGACTACGAGTGGTGCGACTGGATATTTTGTAGAATATGCTGGTGAAGCTATTCGAAGTCTGACTATGGAAGGCCGTCTTACTTTATGTAATTTAAGTATAGAGATGGGAGCTCGAGGTGGTATGGTCGCTCCCGACGAAGTAACCTTTGAATATATAAAAGGTCGCGAATATGCGCCTAAAGGTGAAGAATGGGAGAAAGCAGTAGCATATTGGAAAACACTGAAGAGTGAAGACAATGCTGTTTTTGACAAAGAAGTGCGTTTTGATGCTGCTGATATTCAGCCAATGATTACTTATGGTACTAATCCGGGTATGGGTATGGCTGTAACATCAAATATACCTACTACTGAAGGAATGAGTGATGTAGAAAAGACTTCATTCGAGAAATCGATGAATTACATGGGTTTTGCTCCAGGAGAGAACCTGTTGGGTAAAAAAGTGGATTATGTATTCTTGGGAGCTTGTACCAATGGTCGTATAGAAGATTTCCGTGCTTTTGCTTCGATTGTTAAGGGGCGTAAGAAGGCTGAGCATATTACGGCATGGCTTGTTCCTGGCTCGTGGATGGTCGATGAACAAATCCGTCAGGAAGGATTGGATAAGATATTGGTTGAAGCAGGCTTTGAAATTCGTCAGCCGGGATGTTCAGCTTGTCTGGCCATGAATGACGATAAAATTCCGGCAGGAAAATATTCAGTGTCTACCAGCAACCGAAATTTTGAAGGACGTCAGGGACCAGGTTCACGTACCTTGCTGGCAAGTCCATTGACAGCTGCCGCAGCAGCAGTAGCCGGAGTGATAACCGACCCTAGAACGCTTATGTAATTCCTAAATTGTTTATTATTATGAAGCAGAAATTCAATATCATAACGAGTACATGTATCCCTTTGCCGTTAGAGAATGTGGATACTGATCAAATCATTCCGGCTCGCTTTTTGAAGGCAACAACCCGTGATGAAAAGTTTTTTGGCGACAATTTGTTTCGTGACTGGCGATATAATCCGGATGGCTCATTGAATAAAGATTTTGTTTTGAATAACCCCACTTATAGCGGACAGATTTTGGTGGCAGGAAAGAATTTTGGCAGTGGCTCGAGTCGTGAACATGCTGCTTGGGCCATAGCGGGATATGGTTTTCGGGTAGTTATCTCAAGCTTTTTTGCAGATATTCATAAAAACAATGAATTGAATAACTTTGTGTTGCCGGTAGTGGTAAGTGAGGCATTTCTGAAAGAACTTTTTGATACCATCTATGCCAATCCCAAGGCAGAAGTCGAAGTGAACTTACCGGAACAGACTGTAACCAATAAAGTTACCGGCAATTTAGAAAAATTCGAAATCAATGCTTATAAAAAACATTGTCTGATAAATGGCCTGGATGACATTGATTTCCTGGTAGAAAACCGTGGACTAATTGAAGAATACGAAAAAGCTAAAAAGTAATTTTGCAGCAATTTGCCAATTGTATTGTTGAATTACGAATAATATAAAAACCTATGGACAGACCCGTAATTGAAATAATGGATACCACCCTTCGCGACGGTGAGCAGACCAGTGGCGTTTCGTTTATACCGCACGAAAAGCTGATGATAGCACGCATGTTGCTTGAGGATTTAAAGGTGGACCGTATCGAAGTAGCTTCAGCACGTGTATCAGATGGAGAAATGAATGCCGTCCGGATGATTTGCGATTGGGCTGCACGTCATGATATGTTGCATCGGGTAGAAGTGCTGGGTTTTGTAGATGGTAAAGTTTCGGTCGACTGGATTTACAATGCAGGCGGTCGTGTGATAAATCTACTTTCTAAAGGTTCGGAAAAGCATTGCAAGTATCAGCTGAAAAAAACTTTGCAAGAGCATCTGGAAGATATACGCTATACCGTTTCCTATGCACACGAAAAAGGTATGGAAGTTAATATTTATCTGGAGGACTGGAGTAATGGCATAAAGGACTCTCCAGAATATGTTTTTGGTTTGGTTGATGGTCTGTTGGAGGCTGGAATCAAGCGATTCATGTTGCCCGATACACTAGGTATACTCAATCCGTTGCAAGTGATAGAGTATATGCGTAAAATGAAGAAACGTTATCTATTCCAGCATTTCGACTTCCATGCTCATAACGATTATGATTTGGCTGTAAGTAATGTACTGGCAGCTGTGTTGAGTGGTGTAAAAGGACTGCATACGACCATCAATGGATTGGGTGAGCGTGCTGGAAATGCCCCGTTGGCTAGTGTACAGGCTATATTGAAAGACCATTTTCAAGCTATTACCCATATTGATGAAAGTCGTCTTAACGAAATAAGCCGTACCGTAGAATCGTATTCGGGTATCAGCATACCGGCCAATAAGCCTATCGTCGGTCAGAATGTCTTTACGCAGGTAGCGGGTGTACATGCTGACGGTGACAGTAAAAACAATCTTTATTTTAATGATTTGCAACCTGAGCGTTTTGGACGAGTGCGCGAGTATGCATTAGGTAAAAACTCAGGTAAAGCGAATATCCGGAAAAATCTGGAAAGCCTGGGCCTGGAACTTGATGATGAATCAATGCGTAAGGTGACGGAGCGCATTATTGAACTTGGCGACCGGAAAGAACTTGTAACACAAGATGATTTACCTTATATCATAAGCGATGTCTTGAAGCATGATACCACCAACACCAAAGTCAAATTGCTCAGTTACTTTGTGACATTAGCTCAAGGTTTAAAACCTATGGCGACATTAAGTATTGAGATTGACGGAAAAGTTTATCAGGAAAGCTCCAGCGGAGACGGACAATACGATGCTTTTGTCCGGGCTTTGCGTAAAATTTATAAAGGAACTCTTGGACGTAAGTTTCCGATGCTGGTAAACTATGCAGTGACAATTCCTCCAGGAGGTAGAACGGATGCTTTTGTTCAGACGGTTATAACCTGGAATTATGAGGATAAAGAGTTCCGTACTCGCGGGCTTGATGCCGACCAGACAGAGGCTGCTATAAAGGCAACCATTAAAATGTTGAATTTGATTAACTAATTTAATATTATCGCATAAACCGATATCCGTTTTTATTGGTTTGTGGCGAAGAAACCTTAAAAAAACAACGATTATGGATTTTAAAATAGCCGTATTGGCTGGTGACGGAATTGGACCGGAAATTTCTGTTCAAGGGGTAGATGTCATGACAGCTGTATGTGAGAAATTTGGTCATACTGTTTCATACGAATATGCTATCTGTGGTGCAGATGCTATTGATAAAGTAGGAGATCCTTTTCCTGAAGCAACTTACGAAGTATGTAAAAATGCAGATGCTGTCTTGTTCTCGGCAGTAGGTGATCCGAAATTTGACAATGATCCAACTGCCAAAGTCCGTCCCGAACAAGGATTGTTGGCTATGAGAAAGAAACTCGGACTTTTTGCCAATATCCGTCCGGTACAGACTTTTAAATGCCTTGTTCATAAATCTCCTTTGAAAGCAGAGTTGGTAGATGGTGCTGATTTCCTCTGTATCCGTGAACTGACAGGTGGTATGTATTTTGGCGAAAAGTATCAGGATAACGATAAAGCATACGATACCAATATGTATACACGTATGGAAATAGAACGCATCCTGAAAGTTGCTTTTGAGTATGCCATGAAGCGCCGTAAGCACCTTACAGTTGTTGATAAAGCCAATGTTCTTGCTTCTTCTCGTTTGTGGAGACAGATTGCACAAGAAATGGCCCCTCAATATCCTGAAGTAACTACAGATTATATGTTTGTAGACAATGCTGCCATGAAGATGATTCAGGAGCCCAAATTCTTTGATGTGATGGTTACAGAAAATACATTCGGAGATATTCTGACAGATGAAGGATCGGTTATCAGTGGTTCTATGGGACTTCTGCCTTCTGCATCAACAGGTGAAAGTACTCCTGTATTCGAGCCCATTCATGGTTCATGGCCTCAGGCTAAAGGTTTGAATATAGCCAATCCTTTGGCTCAGATTTTATCGGTTGCTATGCTTTTCGAGCATTTCGACTGTAAAGAAGAGGGAGCACTTATTCGCCGGGCTGTAGATGCTTCATTGGACGAATATGTCCGTACTCCGGAAATTCAGGTTGCCGGTGGCGAAAAATACGGAACAAAAGAAGTCGGACAGTGGATTGTCGATTATATCCGTAAAGCCTGATAATAATAGCGGTGGCAATAGAAAATCCGTGACTGCCAGTTCTGAACTAGGAGTCACGGATTTTTTTTAGAATTTTCTGATTCGGATGTGGCAATATGGTTCACCGCCTGTCTTATCGTAATAATGCTGATGATATTCTTCTCCTGGCCAGAAAGTAGATGCAGGTGTCAGTCGTGTATTAACCTCATGGCCTTTTTCACGTAAAATTTTGATTACGGATTCGGCTTCTTGCTTCTGCGTATCATTCAGATAAAAAATCTCACTGCGATACTGTGGACCTATATCTGGTCCTTGTCCGTCGGTCTGTGCCGGGTCGTGTATTTCAAAAAAGAGTTTGCATAATTCAGTATACGATGTCTTTTCAGCATCATATTCTACCAGCACCGCTTCAGCATGTCCGGTTTTATGGGCCTTAACTTCAGGATATGTAGGATTTTGTTCTTCTCCTCCAGTGTAGCCCACTGTCGCATTGATAACCCCTGTTGCTCGTTCCATTTGGTGCTGTACCCCCCAGAAACATCCACAGGCAAAAATGGCTTTTTCTATTTTCATATCTCAGTATGTTTATAAATGAATGTACAAACATACAAAAAGATTTTAACTTCTACTTCTAGATATTAGTTTATCTGTTACCTTTGCCGTGAATTATCAGTTAAACCAACCGTGCACGGATGAAGAAATTATTTTCATTTTTATCAGTTTGCCTGCTGGCATGTACCATGTCAGCACAAGATTATAATACCTTGATAAACGAGGCGATGGCTTGTATCCGTAAAGACAGTTTGGAACGGGCCGAGTACCTGTATAAGGAAGCCTTGAAGCTGGATCCTTCGGGAGCCCGTAATGCTTTGCTGTTTTCTAATTTGGGAACTGTCCAGCAGCGGCAGGGTAAAATAGAAGAGGCAATAGAATCTTATACGATGGCTTTAAATATGATTCCATATTCTACAACAATCCTGCTCAACAGAGCTGCCCTCTATTTGGAACAAGGAAATCAGAACAAGGCGTATGTGGATTATTGTAGTGTAATTGATTTGTTACCCGAAAATGCCGAAGCACGTCTTTATCGTGCTTTCATTTACATGCAACGCCGTCAGTATAAAGAAGCAAGGATTGATTATAATACGATTTTAACAAAGAATCCAGAACATGCTGAAGCACTTTTAGGTTTAGCGTATCTCAACCAAAAGGAACGTCAATACAAAGAAGCGATGACCCTGTTGGACCGCTTGGTAAAAGCTCATCCCGAAGAGCCGGCTTATCTGAAAGCACGTGTCAATTTGTCTATTGAGATGGGCAATATGGATTTGGCCTTGTTGGATGTTGAGATGTTAGAACGTAAAGGAAAAGACGATGGTGAAAGCTGGCTTTTAAAAGGGGATATTTTGTTGCAGCAAAAAAAGAAGAAAAAGGCACTCGAAGCCTACCGGAAGGCTTTGGAAAAAGGAATCTCTCCGATTGAAGTTCAGGATAAAATAAAAGCGTGCAGGTAAAACTACACGCTTTTTATCTTTTTGATTACCGCAATAAAATCCTTGCCGTATTTTTCCTTTTTATAGTCACTGATTCCCGGTATCTCGCCGAATGCATTTAGGGTTGTAGGTTTGGCCTGTACGATGTTATGCAGGACTTTATCAGACATAACGATGTAGGCAGGTATTGCCTGAGCATCAGCCAGCTGTTTCCGCAACTCCCGAAGCTCAGCCATCAGCCGCTCGTCTTCATTGGCAAAAACAATTGGAGCAGGTTGGACTGCAACTCTTTTTCTACGGGTAACATTGCTTTCAAATTCTTCGTGTTTGATGACTACCAGCGTGGCACTTTCTTTGCCGAATAGCACTTTCTTTCCGGCCTCTGTTATTTTCAGATGGTTGTTTTCATTGTAGGCTATTTCAATATAACCCAGATTCAGCATTTGCAGCAGATAGTCGTTCCAGTCTTTCCAGGGAATATCCCTTCCGGCACCAAACGTTTTCAGCAGATTATATCCTTTGGCATTGATTTCCTGTGTAGGAGTTCCCCTCAGTAAATCAATCAGCAGATGGGTACCTATCTGTTGATTGGTGCGGGCAATTCCGCTCAATGCTTTCTGCACAATAATGGTACCGTCAAACCGTTCTGGCGGATTTTTGCATACGTCACAGTTGCCACAGTCGTGTGCTATATTTTCGCCAAAGTAATTCAGTAGGATACGCCTGCGACAAATATCCGATTCGGCATACTGGCGCATTCTGTTCAGTTTCTCGGTATTCATTTCCTGTTGTCCGCTTTCAGCCGCAAATTTTGAAAGCAAAACCAAATCGCCCACCGAATAAAACAAAAGTGTATCGCTCGGCATACCGTCTCGTCCGGCACGTCCTATTTCCTGATAAAAGCTTTCAATGCTTTTGGGCAAATTATAATGAATCACCCACCGTACATTCGATTTATCAATCCCCATACCAAACGCAATCGTGGCACAGACCACCTGTATGCGGTCGTTTATAAAATCGTCTTGAGTAGCTTCCCGAGAAGCATTGCTCATACCTGCATGATATACTCCGGTACTGATGCCATACTTCTCCAGCCATTCGGCAACACTTTCTGTTTTGTTGCGGCTCATGCAGTAGATAATACCACTTTCATCGTGATGTTTCCGGATAAAATCAAGGATTGCACGCAGCTTGTCTTTTTGCTGATAGCCCCTTTTTACCGTCAGACTGAGGTTCGGGCGGTCGAAAGACGAGAGAAATACCTGTGGGTTTTTCATGGCAAGCTGTAAGATGATATCCTGCCGGGTTACCTTGTCGGCTGTGGCTGTAAGTGCTACCAGAGGAACGTCAGGAAAATTCTGGCGTAATATTTTTAGTTGCGTATATTCTGGTCGGAAATCGTGTCCCCACTGCGAGATACAATGCGCTTCATCGACTGCAAAAAGCGATATTTTAATGTCCCTCAGCAGGAAATTTATTTCACCTATCAGTCTTTCCGGAGAAATGTACAGCAATTTTACACGGCCTTGCATGCATTCATATCGTATCGTAGCATTTTCGGTTTCACTGTTACTGCTGTTCAGTGCTCTGGCCGCTATACCATTGGCCTGTAATGCTTCTACTTGGTCCTTCATTAACGAAATAAGCGGAGAAACCACAATAGCCGTTCCTTCCATCATAATAGCAGGAAGTTGGTAGCAAATGGATTTACCCCCTCCGGTAGGCATAAGTACCAATGTATCTTTTCGTTGGAGTATTCGGTTGATAATATCTTCTTGCAAAGGCCGGAAACCACTGTATCCAAAGTAAGTTTTGAGCGTTTGTTGTATGCTATTTTTCATAAGGATGTTCTATTCGGCTACAAAGGTAGTAATATCTTGATTGTAGAAAAGGCATTTGTTACGAATTATAAGCCGTAAAAAAATGCCTGTATGTAAAATAGTCAGCTAAATTTTGTAAATTCAAAAAAAATGTTCATATTTGTAAATATAAAAAATAAAAAGCATACTAACCTTAAATAAAATTCTGATGAACGATCAAGCAAAAGAGAAGTTGGATGAGGCTTATAAGCCGGTTAAGCGGCCTTATAACTTGACGGAGAAGAAAGAAAAAAATCCTCCTTACCGAGGGTTAATCAGGGCAGAGTTGGCGGATGAATTGTATGATAAAATTTTGAAAATTATTGTCGTTCATAAGAAATACAGAAACCCTAATTATTCAGCAAAGGATTTGGCAAAAGATTTGTCTACCAATACACGTTACCTTTCCGCTGTTATCAATTCACGGTTTGGAATGAATTTTTCGTGTCTGGTAAATGAATACAGAATAAAAGATGCCATGCATATGTTGCAGGATAAGCGTTATTCAGACCGCAATATCGAAGAAATCAGCGTTTTGGCCGGTTTTGCAAACAGGCAGTCATTTTATGCTGCTTTCTATAAAATCATGGGAGAGAGTCCTAACAACTTCAGAAAACGTAAACAGGGATTGGATGCGAAGTGACAACGTTCGGTCCATTTCTTTATTGAGATTTATAAGGGAAACAATATTCGAAATTGTTTTCCTTTTTTTATTTTTGCAGACTCATAAAAGAAATGAAAAGATGAAAGACAATACATTTAATTATACAGTAGAACAGTTTGCCGATTTGCAGTTGCTGCGTTACCGGGTTCCGGATTTCGAGCATTTATCTCTCCAGCAGAAGAAACTGGTTTATTATCTCACCGAAGCCGCGCTTCATGGCAGGGATATCCTGTTCGACCAAAACGGAAAATACAATTTGCAGATACGTAAGCTGTTGGAAGCGGTATACCTCCATTTTAACGGAGACCGTACTAGCGATGACTTCAAAGCCTTGGAAGTCTATTTAAAGCGGGTCTGGTTTTCCAGCGGTATACACCATCATTACGCCTGCGATAAGTTTGAGCCGGGCTTCTCACAAGAATTTCTTTGGAAGTGCATGCAGGAACTGAACGATGTCGACCTGGCATTTGCGAAAGACGAGACAAGAGAAGACTTGCGCCGAAAACTGTTTCCGGTGATATTTGATGCATCGGTAATGCCTAAGCGTGTAAATCAGGCAGACGGTGCCGACCTTGTAGTTACATCAGCAGCCAATTATTACGAAGGTGTGACGCAGGCCGAAGCAGAGGATTTTTATGCACGTATGAAATCACCCGATACAGCTGAACCGGTGATGTACGGCCTGAATTCACGTTTGGTAAAAAAGAACGGTTGCGTGCAGGAAGAAACCTGGAAAATCGGAGGAATGTATTCACCGGCTATCGAAAAGATTGTTTATTGGCTGGAGAAAGCTGAAACAGTTGCCGAAAACAAACAGCAGCAAGAAGTTATCCGTATGCTCATCCGTTTCTATCAGGAAGGCGATTTGGCTCTTTTCGATGCATATTCCATCTTATGGGTAGAAGATACCGCATCACAAGTCGATTTTGTAAACGGTTTCATCGAAACTTACGGTGACCCGTTAGGCATGAAAGCCAGTTGGGAGTCTATTGTCAACTTTAAAGATGTAGAAGCTACCCGCCGCACGGAAATCATTAGCTCGAATGCGCAGTGGTTTGAAGGCCATTCTCCGGTAGACAGCCGTTTTAAGAAAGAATGTGTAAAAGGCGTATCGGCCAAGGTGATTACTGCGGCTATTCTGGCAGGCGACTTGTATCCGGCATCGGCTATCGGTATAAATCTTCCTAACTCCAACTGGATTCGGAGTGTACACGGCTCTAAATCCGTGACAATCGGTAATCTTACCTCAGCATATAGTCAGGCAGCCAAGGGAAACGGTTTCCGTGAGGAGTTTGTTTACAGTGAGGAAGAGAAACAACTGCTGGACAAGTACGCTGAGCTGACTGGAGATTTGCATACCGATTTGCATGAATGCCTGGGACACGGTTCGGGCAAACTCTTGCCGGGTGTTGACCCCGATGGACTGAAAGCTTATGGTGCGACGATTGAGGAAGCACGGGCAGATTTGTTTGGACTGTATTACCTGCCTGACCCTAAAATGGTAGAGCTGGGACTGACTCCTGATGCTGAGGCCTATAAAGCCGAATATTACGGATTTATGATGAACGGCTTGATGACGCAGCTGGTACGCATTGAGCCCGGGGCCGAGGTTGAAGAGGCACACATGCGTAACCGTCAGCTTATAGCACGCTGGGCGTTGGAAAACGGAGCGCAGGATGCTGTCGTAGAACTGGTGCGCAAGGAAGGTAAAACCTATGTGGTGATTCGTGATTATGAAAAACTACGTACACTGTTTGGCCGACTGCTTGCCGAAATCCAACGGATAAAAAGTGAAGGCGACTACGAAGCAGCCCGCAACTTGGTAGAACGCTATGCAGTTCAGATAGACCCGGTTTTGCATCGTGAAGTACTGGAGCGTTACCGCCGGTTGAACCTTGCACCTTATAAAGGTTTTGTCAATCCCGTTTATACACCGGTGCTGAATGCGGAAGGTGAAATTACCGATGTCACCATCTCTTACGAAGAAGGTTATGCAGAACAGATGTTGAGATACAGTAAAGATTATTCTAACCTATAGACAATAAAATAATGGAAGTACACGATATAATAAAAGACATAAAAGGAAAATTCCGCTTGTTCATGAATGGAGTTATCTCTCAGAGCATGCGCGATAAAGGCATGGATTACAAGCTGATTTTTGGTATAGAGGTGCCACGCTTAAAAGAAATAGCATCCCAATACGAAAAGAACCACGATCTGGCACAGGCATTATGGAAAGAAAACATCCGCGAATGTCAGATTCTGGCGACCATGCTTCAGCCGGTTGATACATTCTATCCGGAAATAGCCGAAATCTGGATTGAAAGCATGCGCATGCCCGAACAGGCAGAGCAGGCAACCATGCACCTGTTCCAGTATCTGCCTTATGCTACCGACGTAGTTTTCCAGTGGATAGCCGATGAAAGACCTTATTTCCAGTTGTGTGGTTATTTACTGATGGCCCGTCTTTTCATGAAAGATATGCGTCTGAACGAGCGTTCTGAAGCAGAGTTCCTGGATCAGGCAGTAGCTGCCATCGGTTCAGAACCCTCTTGCATCCAGAAAGCAGCTTCGGCAGCTTTGCGCAAGTACGGCCAGCAGTCGCGCGAGAATGCCCGTAAGGTACAGAAGGTTCTCGGGGCTTTATCGCAGCTGTCCCGTCCGGATGTGCAATCTTTAGTACAAGAGATAAAGAACGATATAGAATAATTCTTTGGATAAAACTTTCAAATTCATTTAAAAACGCTTACCTTTGACAGCTGAACTGATATAAAATCATGGAAGAGAATGTGAAAAATACGGTAAAGCAGGTCCTGACAGAGTACTTGCAGGCCAACGGGCATCGAAAGACACCTGAACGCTACGCTATACTCGAAACTATCTACTCCATTCAGGGGCATTTTGATATCGACGAGCTTTACAGTTACATGGCTGAAAAGGAGAAGTTCCGTGTCAGTCGTGCCACTCTCTATAACACTATTATTCTGCTTATAGATGCAGGACTGGTTATCAAGCATCAGTTTGGAAACACTTCTCAGTATGAACGCTCATACAATAACGAAACTCACCACCATCTTATTTGCACAGAGTGCCGCAAGGTTACAGAATATGAAGACGAAGCATTGAAGAAAGCGATAGCTGAAACAAAGTTAAAAGGTTTTTATGCTTCGCATTATTCTTTGTATATTTATGGACTGTGCAGTAAATGCATGGGAGCGAAAAAGAAAAAGAAACAAACGAATAAATAAAAACTAGAAATCATGAAAGTAGATGTCTTGTTAGGTTTACAGTGGGGTGATGAAGGTAAGGGTAAAGTAGTCGATGTTCTGACTCCCCGCTATGATGTAGTAGCCAGATTCCAAGGCGGACCCAATGCCGGTCATACACTGGAGTTTGAAGGACAAAAATATGTATTGCGTTCTATCCCTTCGGGTATTTTCCAGGGTGATAAGGTAAACATCATCGGTAACGGAGTGGTTTTGGACCCGTCTTTGTTTAAGGCCGAAGCTGAGGCTTTGGAAGCAAGCGGCCATCCGTTGAAAGAGCGTTTGCATATTTCCAAGAAAGCACACCTGATTATGCCTACACACCGCATTCTGGATGCTGCTTACGAGGCTGCCAAAGGAGATGCCAAAGTGGGTACTACAGGCAAGGGCATTGGTCCTACTTATACAGACAAGGTAAGCCGTAACGGTTTGCGCGTTGGTGATATTCTGCATAATTTCGAAGAAAAATATGCCAAGGCAAAAGCCAGACACGAACAGATTCTGAAGAGCCTGAATTATGAATACGATATCACTGAGCTGGAAAAACAGTGGATGGAAGGTATCGAATACTTGCGTCAGTTCCATCTGGTAGACAGCGAACACGAAATCAACAACTTGTTGAAAGAAGGCAAGAGCGTTTTGTGCGAAGGTGCTCAGGGTACCATGCTGGACGTAGACTTTGGTTCTTATCCTTTCGTAACTTCTTCGAATACCATCTGTGCCGGAGCTTGTACAGGTCTTGGCTTAGGTCCTAACAAGATTGGTGAAGTATATGGTATCATGAAAGCTTACTGTACACGTGTAGGTGCAGGTCCTTTCCCAACCGAATTGTTCGACGAAACAGGTAAGACTATCCGTGATTTGGGTCATGAATACGGAGCCGTAACCGGTCGTGAACGCCGTTGCGGATGGGTAGACTTGGTAGCTTTGCGTTACTCTATCATGGTAAACGGTGTTACTCAGCTGATTTTGATGAAGAGCGACGTATTGGATGCTTTCGAAACCATCAAGGCTTGTGTAGCTTACAAAGTAAACGGTGAAGAAATCGATTACTTCCCATACGACATTACAGAAGGTGTAGAACCTGTATATGTAGAAATGCCGGGATGGAAAACTGATATGACGAAGATGACCAGCGAAGACGAGTTCCCTGAAGAATTCAATGCTTATATCAACTTCCTGGAAGAACAGTTGGCTACTCCTATCAAGATTGTTTCTGTAGGTCCTGACCGTGCTCAGACTATCGAACGTTATGTAGACTGATTGTAGCAGAATCCGATAAGTAAAGCGGGTGTATTTCACGTAGGAGCGTGAAGTACACCCGCTTTTTGTATGGCATAGATTTCTGTATCCTTTGTTTTATGAATAAAAAAAGAGGCTGCTCCGAACTTGAAACAGCCTCTAAGTAGAGAAATATTTAAAAATAAATTCCCTCTTCGCTAAGAGGATATGCACGTCTCACGACGGGGTATTATTACTTTTTTTGTTCTCAGAAGTTACGAAAAGAGTGTAATTTGTTGGAAATGAGCGTAGGTTAATCGCTCTTGATAGTAATAGGTTACGATTTAGTTAGTTATCTACTGCATTATCCTTCT
>USQO01000049.1 GCA_900556845.1 uncultured Bacteroides sp.
CGGTCTCGTGGGCTCGGAGATGTGTATAAGAGACAGCCATTATCTTTATACGTATCCTGAAACCATCGTTGATGGAGAAGGAATACGGTATTCCATCTACCTGTCCGGATGCCGGCATCACTGCAAAGGATGCCATAACAAGGCATCCTGGAATCCGCAGGCCGGAAGCCTGCTAACCCAGCAAAAGGTAGATGAAATTATCAATGAAATAAATGCAAACCCATTACTGGATGGAATTACTTTCTCCGGAGGAGACCCGTTCTATAATCCGGAAGAATTCCTACCGTTGATAAAAACAATTAAAGAGCGTACGAATATGAATATCTGGTGCTATACAGGATATACTTATGAACAACTGATGGATATGGAGGTTTGCAGAGAAATTTTAAAACTGGTGGACGTTTTGGTGGACGGAAAGTTCATCGAAGATTTATATTCACCTTATCTCGAATTTAGAGGAAGCAGTAACCAAAGGATTATCAAATTGGGAAAATAAAAATTTAACAAGTTCATCGTAAGTTAAGCCATATAGTTGTCTTTTTCACAACTATATGGCTTTTCTAGTTTTATACAACACCTCAACCGAGTCTTCGCAAATACCAAACTCTATTTTTCTTGATTTATATCATGAAAATGGGCATTTACATGTTTTTAAGCATATATATGCTTGTTATTTCATAAAAAAGCTCTATCTTTGCAGTGTAATCAAAAAGATAACAATTCTTACTGAAAGAAAAACATTAGACCAAAGGTATTAGATTAAAGGTTAAAAAGCAATTTTAGGTATTAGATTTAAGGTTAAAATCAAAAGGTATTAGGTAAAGGTAAATGTTTTCAGGAAATAAAAGTTTTTTCAGGATTAACAAATTAGGTATTAGTTAGAAGAATTGTTTTTTTAAGGTTTGAAAGTAAAGGGATAACACAAACATTGTTTGAAAAAAGGATGTAAAGAACCCTAAATGGGGGGTTCTTTTGGAAGCAAGCGGTTTCAGTGATGAAAACGCTTTTTTTGTATCTATACGAAAAAGCTGTCAGAACTTATAAAAAAAGCTGCCTTGTTCAGGCAGCTCTCTTGTATCTTTAAATTTTATCTGCTAAAACAGGAATCGAAGTACATCATTGAAGTTTGCAAGAATCAACAATGCAAAAAGCAAAAACATTCCGGCCATCTGGGCATATTCCAAGAACTTATCACTTGGTTTTCTTCGAGCAATGATTTCATACAGCAAGAACAAAACATGACCACCATCCAATGCAGGAATAGGTAATATATTCATTACTGCCAAAATAATAGAAAGCCATGCTGTCATACTCCAGAAACGTTCCCAATCCCAAACTTTCGGGAAGATACTGCCAATGGAAGCAAAACCGCCAACACTCTTGGCACCTTCTTTTGTAAATACATATTTCAGGTCGTTTACATAACCTTTCATTGTATTAATGCCCAATGTTACACCTGCTGGGAACGACTCAAAGAATCCATACTGATGCACAGTTGCCTTATAGTCCAAGGGAGCGGCAGCCACACCAACTTTAAAATTTTCATTGGTCTGTATCTGAACGGTATCTTTTACTCCCGCACGTGAATAAACTAATGAGAATGTAGCTGTTTTCTCCTGCTTATTCTCTGCATTTTCTTTCAGACCTTCCATCTGACCAAGGAATTCATTCCATGAGTGAATGGAGGTTTTATTTACAGCGAGCAGTGAGTCACCTTTCTGAATACCAGCTTTTGCAAAAGCCTCACCCGGCATTACTGAATCAACTACATTGGGGACTAAGATATCAACAAATAAAGGAACTTCCTGTGCCAATTCTATCAGACTGATTTCTGGCATATAAACGGTAACTTCCTTACCATCCCGCTGTACTTTTACCTGACGGGCTTCGGCTATACCACGAATCATATCCATACCATAGCGCTCAAAAGGTACCCCATCGGCACTTAACAAGATATCGCCATCGCGAAAACCTATCTGCTGAGCACGTTCGTTGAACTTCATTCCATAATGCATATCTTTCAATGCAATGTACGAATCACCCCAAGTATACAATATCATGGAATAGATAAACAATGCCAACAGAAAGTTCATCAGGACTCCACCAATCATGACCAACAAGCGTTGCCATGCCGGTTTAGAACGGAACTCCCAAGGCTGAGCGGGCTGCTTCATCTGTTCGGTATCCATAGACTCGTCTATCATACCCGAAATTTTACAATAACCGCCTAAAGGCAACCAACCTACTCCATATTCTGTATCGCTATTCTTTGGCTTGTACTTAAACAGTGAAAACCAAGGGTCAAAGAATATATAAAACTTCTCTACTCGGATTTTAAATAAGCGGGCAAAGAAGAAATGTCCCCCTTCGTGTACGATTACCAGCAACGACAGGCTGAGAACCAACTGAAGGGCACGAATCAAAAATGTTTCCATCTACTTGTTCTTTTTCTTTTGTTTTTACAGGTTATACATAGTTGTTTTCTTATTCATTCCTGCCAGAACTTGTTCTGCTGCTATACGGCGAGCCTCAGCATCGGTATCAACATAATCATGGTAGGCAGGTGTCTTGATGAAGGGAACCTTACTCATCGTATAAGCGATCACATCACTCATTCCCAAGAATGAAATCTGGTCGTTCAAGAATGCAGAAACGACCACCTCATTAGCCGCATTAACGATGCAAGGCATATTTCCTCCCTGATGCAGGGATTCGTAGGCCAAAGCCAAATTCCGGAAACGTTTAGTATCGGGTTCCTCAAAAGTCAAAGTATTATATTTTCTGAAGTCCAGACGCTCTCCTGAAAGAGAAATGCGTTGCGGATAAGAGAATGCATACTGAATAGGCAATCGCATATCGGGCATTCCCAACTGAGCTTTTACAGCTCCATCTTCAAATTCTACCATAGAGTGAACAATAGACTGCGGATGTACCACTACCTCTATCTGTTCCGGACGCACTCCAAACAACCATTTTGCTTCGATTACCTCAAAACCTTTGTTCATCATGGACGCTGAATCTACGGTTATCTTTGCTCCCATCGACCAGTTAGGATGCTTCAAGGCTTGCTCCTTGGTAACATGCTCCAGCTGTTCCATCGTAAAAGTACGGAAAGGACCTCCTGAAGCTGTCAGAATAACTTTAGAGAGAGCATTGCCTGGTTCCAGACACTGAAAAATGGCAGAATGTTCTGAGTCTACCGGGAGTATAGGTGTACGATATTGACCGGCTAAAGTATTTATCAGTTCACCAGCTACCACCAAAGTTTCCTTATTTGCCAGAGCAATTGTTTTACCAGCTTTAATAGCATTAATCGTAGGAAGCAGACCGGCATATCCTACCATCGCAGTCAAAACAGTATGAATAGGACCTGCTTCAACCACCTGGGCAATTGCATCCACTCCCGCATATACCTTGATAGGAAGGTCAGATAAAGCCTCCTTTAGTTCCGCATACTTCGCCTCATTACCGATAACGACCATTTCGGGAAGGAATTTCCTTGCCTGTTGTATCAATTGCTCTACTCGGTTATTAGCTGTCAGCGCATAAACCTCATATAAGTCGGGATGCTCTTCGATAACCTGCAAGGCCTGTGTTCCGATAGAGCCAGTCGAGCCTAATATTGCAATCTGTTTTTTCATACCACTTAAAATACAATATATTTTTCAGGATTAATAGGATTCCCATTTTTCCACATTTCAAAATGAAGATGCGGCTGAGTTTCTCCTTCATTCTTTTTCTCACTTATCAATGCGATAACCTCACCTCCCTTTACCCGGTCACCTTCCTGCTTCAACATTGTTCCGCAATGTTTATATACAGATACCAGATTCTGCGAATGCTGTATCTGCATTACATAGCCGTAATTGGCTGTATAGGTAGACAAGATAACAGTACCATCCAAAGTAGCTACAATACTTTCATGAGGATTAGCAGTAATATCAACGCCAAAATGACGGCGGTCCGGTGAAAAATTATTAGACATCACCCCACGAGTAGGACGATAGAACACCAGACCGGCTACAGCCTGGTCCTTACCCACCGCATTCAAATTATAACGTTCCTGCTCTTCGTATCTTTTCCGGAATTCTTCTTCCTGCGGAGAGCGCCCGACCAATTCTTCAGCTCTGGCAGTAGTCAGTGAATCGATAGAACCTACAGAATCAGCTTTTACCTTTCCGCTCAATATATCTTGAATATTCAATATGTATTGATTCTGGCGCATCAAAGCCAACTGTAAAGAATCTGCCCGCAAAGCATTGTTTACGATTTGCGAACGGACTTCTGTATTCATATAGCCAGGCAAATAGTTCCGCAATGGCGTCCAGATGATAATGACAGAAGTAACCAAAAATACAATCAAAAAAGCAGTAAGAAGCACCGATACACCGTTCAACTTTGAAACATGTATCCCTACAACTTCCTCCAACGTGTTTTCATTGATAATCGTAAGTTTGTACTTAAACTTAAAATTACGCCAGAAAGGCATCCTGCGCTTCTTCATACGGTCTAAGCTTTATTCAACATCTTCCGGGTCAAGCAAACCTTCAGGGATGTCGACAGTTATTTCTTTTTTGGCTTTATCCAGTCCCATAATAAACTCTTCATGTGCCGGCAGTAACAGTTCCTCACCGTTTTCCTGCTCGATGACAAACAATACATTGATTGTAGCTTCGTCCACGTCAACAATCTTACCCAGCAAACCGTGATGAATATCGACAACATCGAATCCAACAAAATAGCTCCACGAAAGAGGTGCATCTTCATCCTGTTCGGCAAACTTAACCGGGAAATACACTTCTACATTGGTGAACATCCTAGCCTGTTCGGCCGAATCAATACCATCCAATTTGACAAGTGCAGTAGTATCCGAACGGAAACGATACTCTTCTATAAAAAACGGAACGAAGATGCCATCCAGCAAACAAACCAGATAATCACAGTCGACACGGTCGAACACATCATCGGTGAAGGAAAAAGAAATTTCTCCTTTAATTCCGTGCGGCTTATTAAAAATACCGATTTTATATACTTCTTCTTTTCTTATCATATAATGTTTTATAATCGTGTGATGCGTGCACCAATCGAATTCAGACGATGCTCTATATTCTGATAGCCTCGGTCTATCTGTTCGATGTTATAAATACGGCTGATTCCGTCGGCACTCATAGCCGCAATGAGCAATGCAATTCCGGCACGGATATCAGGAGAACTCATATTTCCTCCCCGCAAGCGGAAATTATGGTCATGCCCAATAACGACAGCACGGTGCGGGTCACAAAGTATAATTTGCGCTCCCATATCAATCAACTTATCAACAAAGAACAGGCGGCTTTCGAACATCTTCTGATGAATAAGCACACTACCCTTAGCCTGAGTTGCAACCACCAGCATAACGCTCAGCAAGTCAGGGGTAAGTCCGGGCCAAGGCGCATCGGCAATCGTCATAATTGAACCGTCGATAAAAGATTCTATCTGATAATGATCCTGCTCGGGCACCAAGAGGTCATCTCCTTTTTGCACTACAGAGATACCCAGACGACGGAAACTATCAGGTATGATTCCCAGATTATCATACGAAACATTCTTGATAGTCAACTCGCTGGATGTCATAGCAGCCATACCGATAAAACTGCCCACTTCAATCATATCGGGCAGAACCTTGTGAGCACATCCTTTCAAACTGGAAACGCCTTCAATAACCAATCGGTTTGAAGCAATACCCGATATACGTGCCCCCATCTTATTAAGCATTTTGCAAAGCTGCTGTACATAAGGCTCGCAAGCCGCGTTATAAATAGTAGTCACACCTTCGGCAAGTACAGAAGCCATGACAATATTTGCAGTACCTGTCACAGAAGCCTCATCCAGCAACATATAAGTGCCCTTCAGCTTATCGGCAGAAATTCTGAACAGGCCGTTTGCCTCATCGTAAGAGAAAGTTGCACCCAGCTTCTGAATACCCAGAAAATGTGTATCCAGACGACGGCGACCAATCTTATCGCCACCAGGCTTGGCTATCACGGCCTGACCGAAACGAGCAACAAGGGGACCAACAAGCATGACCGAACCACGCAATTTAGAACAACGAGTCAGAAACTCCTGACTTTCCAAATAGTCTATATTGACAGCATCAGCCTTGAATGTATAGGCATTCATTCCTTTTTTCGCAACCTTTACACCCATGTCACGAAGCAACTGAATCAGGTTATTGACATCCAGAATATCCGGAATATTGCAAATGGTAACCTCTTCATCAGTAAGCAATGTAGCACACAACACCTGCAACACTTCGTTTTTAGCCCCTTGCGGAACGATTTCTCCCCGCAATTTATGTCCACCTTCTATTACAAATGAAGCCATAATCTATATCTTTATTTAAAATTTCTACGCTGTTGAAAATTATTATTCCCGTTATTGTTTACACGGCGACGTGGAATAAAAGTCCGCTGTTCAGTAAGGCGAAGGTCTTCTGGAGTAAGTTTAATCTTGCCATCTGAATATTCACACAGATCATCCAGAATTTTCTGGTCCTCTACCCCTTCCTTATTCCAGTTCAAGTAGTCTTTCTTCATATGATTAGCCACCAGTTTAATCAGCTGCTTTTTCTCTTCACCTTCCTCATAGTCGGCAGCAATCTTGACTAAATCGGCTACAAAACGGCCATAATGCCGATAGCGAATCGGTCCTTGAGGATAAGGAATACGGTCAGGCTTAATCTCCAGACTTTCCTTTTTTACAATCTCAACCGGATAATCTATATCCAGTTTAAAGTCGGACATAATAGCCAGATGATCCCACAGTTTATGGTTGAAATCAGGAATATCTCTGAGGTGCGGAAACATGCCGCCCATAATATTCACAATTGTATTGGCACAGCGCTGACGTTCTTCCCTGTCGGTAATTGTCAGTGCATGATCCACCATATTCTGTACACTTCTACCATACTCAGGAAGCGGTAATTTTCGTTGTTGGGTATTATATTCCATCTATATCTATTAAAGTTCAATAAAATCTGTATAAGACTAAATTACAACAGTTTTTTAGGTGTAGAAGCAACAAACTCTTTCAGATAGAAAGGTTCGAAATAAGCCACATCCTTATAGTCCTCGCGAGCAACGGCTTTTTCTGCCAGAGGAAACATCCATTTAGCCAACGGATAAATATCATCGATAAAATGAGCATTAGGGTGAGTGATTTTGTCCTTACATTTGGCAGCACCGTTTCCGAAGAAATACACCGGATGTTCATTCAGAAATTCCAGATAAGAGTTTTCGTCTATAATATCAGCTCCAATAGCCCGTTTCGCATTCAGCGCCTTATCATAAATGGCCGCATAAACTTCCATACGGCGGGCATCTATCATCGGACACAGCAAAGCATCATCGGGCAAGTCATGTGTCAGCAATACTGGAACGCTCAATACTTCCAAAGTAGGCAAGCCTATCAACGGTATATTTTTTCCATAACAAATACCCTTCGCCATTGAAACTCCGATACGCAAACCTGTATACGAACCCGGCCCGCAGCTCACAGCCACAGCATCCAAAGGAATGGCATGACTATCTGCAAACGACAAAGCCTCGTCTACAAATACGCCTAATTGTGTAGCATGTGAAGGACCTTTGAAATCTTCCTCGTTAAAGATAGAAGCACCATCCTGACTTAACGATACAGAACAAACATCCGTAGATGTTTCAATATGTAAAATACACGACATAACAGTTTTTTCTTCTATGTTATATAATCTGCAAATATACACTTTTATTTGTACTCCTTTCCACTTAAATTGTTACTTTTGCAAAAAAATAAATTAGGTATGATACAATCAATGACCGGATATGGCAAAGCAACTGCCCAGTTCGGAGAAAAAAAAATCAACGTCGAAATAAAGTCCTTGAATAGCAAGGCCATGGATTTATCCACACGCATCGCTCCATTATACCGTGAAAAGGAAATGGAAATCCGAAATCTGATAACCCAGACTCTGGAAAGAGGAAAAGTTGACTTCAGTCTGTGGGTAGAAAAGGATGTAGCGGATACGGCAACCCCGATCAACAGTGCCTTGGTACAAAATTATTATAACCAGATTAAAAACATTTCGGAGACCTACAACATTCCGGTTCCTCAGGACTGGTTTGCCACCTTGTTACGCATGCCCGATGTCATGACACGCGTAGACATTCAGGAGTTGCAGGAAGAAGAGTGGGACATTGTAAGAAAAACAATTGAAGAAGCACTTGGCCATCTGGTAGATTTCCGTAAACAGGAAGGTATGGCATTGGAAAAGAAGTTCAACGAAAAGCTGAACAATATTGAACGCCTACTGGCCTCCATTGAGCCTTATGAGCAAGAACGCGTAGGAAAAATACGCGACCGCATTACCGATGCTCTGGAAAAAACCATTAGTGTGGATTACGACAAGAACCGACTGGAGCAGGAACTGATTTACTATATCGAGAAACTGGATATCAACGAAGAAAAACAAAGACTCGCCAACCATTTGAAATACTTCCGCGAAACGATGGCTGGAGGCCACGGTCAGGGAAAGAAACTGGGCTTCATTGCACAGGAAATGGGCCGGGAAATCAATACTACCGGAAGCAAATCGAACCATGCAGAAATGCAGAACATCGTAGTCCAGATGAAAGATGAACTGGAACAAATCAAAGAACAAGTACTTAACGTAATGTAAATTGTCAACATGGGAAAACTTATCATATTTTCGGCTCCGTCAGGTTCGGGAAAATCAACCATCATCAACTATCTTCTGACACAGAACCTGAATCTTGCCTTCTCTATTTCGGCAACCAGCCGTGCCCCCAGAGGTACAGAACAAAATGGTGTAGAATACTTTTTCCTTACACCGGAAGAATTTAAACAGCGCATTGCCAACGACGAATTTCTGGAATACGAAGAAGTTTACGAAAACCGTTTTTACGGCACATTGAAAAGCCAGGTAGAAAAACAGTTGGAAAGTGGCCAGAACGTAATTTTTGATGTAGACGTAGTAGGTGGATGCAACATCAAGAAATTCTACGGCGAACGCGCACTGTCAGTCTTCATCCAGCCCCCTTCAGTAGAAGAACTGCGCAAACGACTGAACGGACGCGGAACAGACACGCCCGAAGTGATCGAGAGCCGTATCGCCAAAGCCGAATATGAGCTAAGCTTTGCTCCTAAATTCGATGTAACCATTATCAACGACGACCTGGAAACAGCCAAAGCAGAAGCACTGCAGGTTATCCGCGACTTTTTAAACAAATAAGCTATGGCTGTAAAAGACCCTAAAAAAACAGCTCGCATCCTGAGCATTCTTTGTATTTTTATTGGCCTGGCAGCCCTAACTGTCGGCATACTGGCTGTAGCCAAAGAAGAGTATATCATTGCCGTAGCCATGATACTGGTAGCAGCATGGCAGGTCATCAACTATAAAAAGTGGAGAAAATGTCTGTAAGAACAGCCATATTCGGAGGCTCATTCAATCCTATCCATATCGGTCACCTGGCCCTCGCCAACTATTTGTGCGAGTATGGCTGGGTGGACGAAGTATGGTTTCTGGTCTCCCCTCAGAACCCGTTCAAGGTACAGGACAATCTGCTTGAAGACAAACTGCGGCTGGAGCTGGTGGAAGCAGCAGTAGTCGGCTATCCGCACTTCAAGGCTTCCGACTTCGAATTTTCACTGCCACGTCCATCTTACACCATCCATACCCTGAACAAGTTGGCCCAGGCTTATCCGGACAGAGATTTTTACCTGCTCATCGGAGCAGACAACTGGAAAGCTTTCGACCGCTGGAAATCTCCGGAGGAAATTTTGGAGAAATATCACCTGCTGGTTTATCCACGCCTCGGATACGACATAGACAAAACCTCACTGCCCAACAATGTATTGGCAGTAGATTCTCCTATATTAGAAGTAAGCTCTACCTTTATCCGAGAAAGCATTTCTGCCGGGAGAGATATCCGATATTTTCTTCATCCTTCTGTTTATCAGATTATTCAAGAGAAACATCTGTATCGCTGACTACCATCAACCCTCCAGCCACAAGCTTATGTTTCGTTAATTCATAGCTTCCACCGTATATCCTTGTTTCTGAAGCAGTTTCAGCAAACCTTGTGGGCCAGGCAAATGTCCGGCACCTACCACAAACAGAGTTGGAGACTGCTTCATGATACTTGGAAACTGGCGGGCCCAATTTGCATTACGACCATATATCAGGGTGCTAATTTCTTCGGGAGTACTGTCGCAGGCATCGTTCATCTTTTCTTCAATGATTGCAAGGAGTTCGTCCAAATCCTGTTTCATATAAGCCTGATTCATACGCAAACTTTGGTCAACACCTTGTTCTATATGCGTAGCAGTGCAATACAGCAAAAGTGCCTGACGCATCAGAGTTTGTGAGTTATAGAGGACATTGATTTGCATATCGATAGTTTCCAGACTACCTACTTTCTTTCCCGCCTGTCGTGCCTGTTTCTGAAACCATGTGTCAAGCTGTTCCTGCGGATTGAATCCTTTCAGCGATTTCATAGCCAGCGCCACCGACAACTGAGTAGTGATAGTAGCAGGCTTCAGCTTATCGAACAAGGCAAGGTCTACCCCCATATAATTCTTCACCACGGCAGCAATAGTATCATACTGTGCCTGCGTGTAGAAACTTTTTAGCGTAGTATCAGCAGGCAGCATCATGGCTTGCTGCATTTTCATAAGTATTTCAGGATTATTAGCGTCATCCATTACGATTTCGCCATATACTTGTTCTGTCTGGTCAATAGCCTGTTGCAGATTGGCTATACTATCCTTGACAGAGAGTGGTGCAAGATGGTGTGTCCCTATGACATACGAGGGCCGGTCAAGTCCGTTACCGGATACTTTCCATAACAATTGTGCCTGAGCGCCGAGCGTAATGCAGAGCAATAACATGAATACGAGTGTCTTTTTCATTTCGTTCTTTTTAAATTGAAGTTAGACTTTATAAATCTTATGCTGCAAAGGTATGCGTAAAGAACAAGTGCTTATGTTATCTATGTGTTATCTTTAGGTTAAGATGTTTCATTTAAAACAACATTTTCACACGTTACTTTATATTGATATATTCACCGTGTAAAGCTATCTACCAACTATCTTTTTCTTGAACTCCCAAAGAGCAAACATATCCGATAAAACACAAAACTGCTTATTATTATGGCAATAATATCATATACATCGAAAGTGCCATGTATATGAAAAAGTCCGAGAAACTCGTATGCAATATAGACTATTACAGCCCAGATTGTGTATTGCTTTATCGTATATCTGTTATCAATGCCATAGGCGCATAGTACCGCAGCAGGAACGCAAACGACACTGCCTATCACATCTGCCAGATGAAAATCATTGATATGGTTCTCATAAACATACGGGCGATACGTGTGCGACAGTACCAGCCCGATAGCGGCAATCAGAATACCTGATATTATAAACTTCATTTTCATAACCATCGTAAATCTTTATAGTGGTGTATTATTACATATAAGATAATACGACATTATAAGCATTCCAATTGCAGCACCAACCAATAATCCATAATAAAATATACGACCGTATTTACTTTTATTCATAGCTATAAAAATTACATTATACTTATATTGCAAAGGTATGTGTAAAAAACAAGAGTTTATGTTATCGCCACGTTATCTTTAGGTTAATGCTTCACTCATCAGACAAATTCGTTTCAACCCATTCCCAGCATTTATCAATACCCTTCAACCTTTCATCCATGGACATAGATATATGGATATCAGGAGATAAACAATCCTCCTCATTACGGCTCACATCCGGTCTTTCAAAGTAAGAATGACTTATATAGCCCTTTGTACCTGTATATGGCAGTTCAACCGGCAATACATCGCCAAAGCAAGTTGGTTTCTGCGAAGTCGGAGTACCTATAATGGGGAAAAGATGATTATCCTTTATAATTGTAAGCAAGTAATTGGCACTGCTGAAGGTGTTCTGGCCTTGTATGAATATTACCTTCCCTTCAAAACGATTCTTTATTTGGGGAAGGAATGACAAGTTTTCACAATCTTCCATCGGAATAAGTTCTCCAGGTTTACCTTTCCTGCAATCATAGAAATCAGGCATGCACTTGAAAAGAAAATCAGACTTTCTGACAAATGTCTTATATTTTGATATACCGTCCGTATCAACCCCAAGATATTGAAGAAGCTGGTCGCCAAGCATACTGTTTCCTCCACCATTATAACGCATATCCACCACCAGTTTCCGTATATGATGTTGCTTTAAATCGGCATCCATCTTATCTATAAATTCGAGAAATGACGGCAGGAAGTTCAGATAATTATCTTCAACTTTGGTACCCGTAATCTGACATAATTGCAAATACGACTGTAAATCATACATCGCATTAAATTGCAGATAGCATTTATCTTCAATTATCTGATAGGAGAACAAATCATCACGCTTCACAGTAACAGGATAGGAAGGAAATTTCACTTGATACCATCCGGAGCGATTCTCTGTTTCCGACTCAAAAAGCAAGCTACTTCCATCATGAAAGCCAAGACAAACTCCCTTTGCTGTATCTAGTCCTATCTGATGCAATAATGCTTTACGATTCAGATAAAAACTCCATAACCCCGCCTTTACTTCATTCTCCGAGGGCATTGCCTTACGCATAGCCAACCTGACATCTTTAACGGATATGCCATTCATGGAAACAATCTCTTTTCCCGTGAAATCAGGATATTCTGAATCTATGGCATACAGATAAAAACAGCCTTCATAATATCTTATCTCAAAAGGATAAATTAATCCATCTTCAGGGATAATATAGGTATGTGCGTCTTCAAGTATGGCTAACAAAGAATTCAAGGCAAACTGTAAGTGCTGCAAGTCTATCACACCTTTCATTTCATGGCAGATTTTCTCTGCCTGTCTTTCAAATCTGTTGAATCTTTCAGGATTAACGATACTGACAGGATGAAATAACCTGATAAAATGCAACAGATTCATTACCTCATTCTGATATTTATTGTAACTTTCATCAGAGAAGGTTACCGGTATTTTATGGAAAGTATTATTGTCCATCATGATATCATTTTTTACATATTACTGTTTCTCCTATTTAATATATCCTGCTCTATCTCATCTATTGATACCTGAATATATCTTTTCCGAATGGTATGACCATCCAAGAAATCAATTTCATCACACAGTTCATGTAACGTATTGATAAGATGCGATGAAATTATAACAGTCTTCCCTTTCTCCTTCAGCTCGCGGATGATTCTTTTAAGTTGGATACACCCATAAAGATCTACCCCGTTGAAAGGTTCGTCAAGGATATACAGGTCATTGTCCTGAAGGAGCAGGGACATAAGTGCAAGTTTTTTCTTCATTCCGGTAGAATAGTCAGAAGCGAATCTTTCCATTGGCAGTTGAAAGACTTTATTCAAGGAATCTATGGCTTTAGCATCCATCTTCTTCCCTTTTGCCTTAATACAGAATTCAAGATACTCCTTTCCTGTGATAAGGGAGTAGAAGAAACTTTCAGCCGGCATATAGCCAACGCTTATCTTGGAGAACTTTCTTATCTCGCCTTTATAATCAGTTACTCCCATAATGCAATTGAAGAGTGTAGTTTTCCCGGCTCCGTTTTCTCCCACCAATCCGTAGATTTTTCCGGATTCGTAAGAAACGGAGAGGTTGTCAAGCACTCTCGTCTTACCGTATGCCTTGCTCAAATTCTTTATATATATCAGTTCCATAGATGTTTATATTTTTTCTTGACTGAAAGTGTAAGACCGATATTCAATGCCAAATAAGGAATCAATACGACTGGGGTTATAATCGAAACTAAAAATAACGGCAACGGGAAAAGCAGCCAGTATATTCCCATTGCAGTTTGTGTCTCGAAGGAAAATCTTGCCATGCCCATATTCCACTGGTATAGCAATGTCGAAGAAAACAATACAAGACAGAAAAGTATAGCTTCTGTATCTTGTCTCAGTACATGCATAAGTACAATGAGCGGGAACATGGTTATAAAGATATTCCTCAGCCCTGATTTGACCAGTATCAGCTGATACATGCCGAAACTGTTATAGACAGAGAGTTCATGCTTTGATGGCGTCACCATATAAGCAGTTCCCTGAATAGTTCCCCACAGTATCAGGCATACTTTACAGAGATTGATATTGTCATGCAATACTCCCATGAAAGACAGAAAGAGCAATACCGCATACAGTGGTACTTGTTTCCGGAACATCCTTCTATACAACAAATCCCCATTGTATAATAAGGGTATAGGCAGAACTATAGAATGAAACCTGACAGGGTGAATCCACGGCATAACTACCGCAATCAGTATGATAACCGGTAAAGAAATGTAATTTGCAGCAATTATCCCCGAAATAATAAACGGTAAACCGAGCAATAAATATTCTGCCGTAAACAATTTTTTTACTCCATGCATCTGTAAAGACAGAAACTCCATGTCTTTTCTATTGTTATGATACAGCCAAAGTATGAGCAGATAACACACTGGCAATATCCATACGCTTGTTACTTTCGTAAAAGCATAAAACAGAATGGCAGCAATACCGATAAGAAACAGACACCGAAACGGTCCGATGCCTGTAAATACACGCACCATCTGTTTTGAGCGTAAATTCAGATAGAGTAAAATACGGTCAGCCATAACTTCGGGAGGTTATTCTTTATCTACCTTATATCTGCACAAGGCCTGTCCGCTGTAATGGCGTAGCCTCCATAATATATAAGTTTCATCAAAGAAAAAAGCTATTGCAAAAGCAGAAGCAAGAGAAATAGCCATATCCTTCATTATAAAACCTATAACCATAGGCAAATATGCCGATAGAATATGTGCCGTAATATATACAGCTCTGAATTTCCATAATTTCATAGGCTTCTTATAGTCCAGTCTCATTGATGTACTTTTTTTGTTATATCTGATACATAAGGATTTATAATTCCATGAATTAAGTAAAAGAAACATTATAAGTTGAACAAACCAGTTGACGAATATAGCCAGAATATTTCCCAATCCCATTATGAAAATGATTGAAAAAGGATTCATAAAACACTCCCTCTCTTTCAAAGACATTTTTATGGTATCTATATCATATACGACATAGAACAGGATAAATGCTATTACAGGGAAAATAAAGCCCCATAATATAGGAGTTATTCTATTGAACTCATTCTTTTCAATATAGACTTCCTCCCCTTCAGGCCCTCTCCCGTATGAAATCAATGCCTTCCGCCGAACAGATTCTTTATTAATGTGTTTATCTGATGTTTCCATCTTGTTTATATTTTAGCAATTTTGAAAAGATTATATTTTATCATTGTAATAAAAACCGACTTCTTTAGGATGGTCTATTAACAATGCGCTGCCGGGAACCTTTCTCGTTAAGCTATAAGCTATTATATCACCGATTCCTCCCCATATTAACATAACTCCAGAAAAAAATATTATAAAATTTCCTATTACAAAACCAGTCAATGTTGGTAATACCCCTAATAATAAGGTAGGCATTAACAATACAATTCTATATTGTTTGGCGGTTATAGTATCCGTACAATGACAATATGGTGCAAATTTGCTCCATATAATTCCAAACTTAATGCTTTTAGTTCCTCTTTTTGCAAAAAGAGAAAAAAACATCCCGTGTATCAGTTCATGTAAAATAATCATGACCAAGATTACAAGAACTAACACCATCAACAAATGTGGATTACCATCCAAGATTTCCCTTAATCCTGTACCATGAAAATATCGGTAAACAATAATGAAAAGCGGTGTTCCAATTACTATACATGGCAATGAATATAAATTTACTTTATTGATATTTACTACAACTTCTTTCATACACCATTCTATTTCTCTATTAGAAGATAATTTTCATCGATAACAAGACGAGTCTAATACATGCCCTGTCTCTTATACACATCTCCGAGCCCACGAGACCGGAGCCTATCTCGT
>USQO01000050.1 GCA_900556845.1 uncultured Bacteroides sp.
GCCTTATCGTCGGCAGCGTCAGATGTGTATAAGAGACAGTTGTACCTCAATAAACTAAAAACAATGAAAGCTTTATCTGTAACTTTCTGGATAGTATATCTTTTAGTCGCTGTATTCCTGCAATTTATTGTAGGTAATTTCCCGTTTTTCTTTTTTTCTTTTCCATTGAACTTTATTTTTGCAGCAATCTGGCTGACCGCATTGTGGGTGCTTTATAAAGATTACCGACCGATAAGCATCATGCGTTTTATGCTTTCTCCGGCAGCAACGGTAGGAAGCTTGGCTGCGTTTACAGCCGGTTGTCTTGTGATAGGTCTGTTTCCACAATTGTCTGCTGCCGAGGCAGCCCATAAATCTGGCATACTGGCTCGTCTGGGTTGTTATGATTTTATGTCGTCATGGATATTTGTTGCTATTCTGTTTTTCTTGCTTTCCCATCTGGCATTGATAACCTATCGCGGAGCTATGGCAAAACGCCGGCATAAGTGGCGCTTTATACTGAATCATGCCGGGTTATGGCTGGCACTGTTTGCCGGATATTTCGGCAGTGCAGACGCAAGGGTATTGCGTATTCCGGTAGTAAAAGGAGAGCCTAACAGCCGCGCCTATACGATGGAAGGGAAAGTAACTTATTTGGACTATGAACTGGAGCTGCTGGATTTCCGGGCAGACTATTATGAAAATGGCATGCCGCGTCAATACGAAGCGCAAGTCCGTGTAGGAAAAGAACCGGTCGTACTGAAAGTAAATCATCCGTATGCTTACCGTCTGGGTGAGGACCTGTATCTCACCGGTTACGAAAAAAAGTCGGAGGGACTTTCCTATTGTGTGTTGCAGGTGGTTGAGCAACCTTGGAAATATGTTCAGCTAGCGGGGATATTGCTCACATTGGCAGGAGGGATATTACTGTTTTTAGAAGGACCTGTAAAAAAGAATGAAAATGATAACTTGGGATAATTTTATATGGTTTGTAGTTCCGGCCGTGCTTTGCTGGATTGCAGGTGCTGTTATGGCATTCCGCTCATCGGTGCGCGACAGTAGAGCCTTATGGCTTTCCTTACTCGGAACTTTGATATTCAGTGCTTTCATTGCCGGCTTGTGGCTTTCTTTGGAACGTCCGCCGCTACGCACAATGGGTGAAACGCGTCTGTGGTATGCATTCTTTATGGGAATTTCGGGCATGCTTACCTACTGGCGCTGGCACTATCGCTGGATTTTGTCTTTCTCAACGCTGGTGGCTACCGTCTTTTGTATCATCAACTTGCTGAAACCCGAGATACACGACCAGTCACTGATGCCGGCTTTGCAGAGTGTATGGTTCATACCGCATGTTACGGTCTATATGTTTTCGTATTCGGTATTGGGTTGTGCTTTTATGCTTTCCTGCATGGGACTCTACCGGCATAAGAAGGCTTACCTGACAATGGCCGACGAACTGGTATATACGGGGACTGCTTTTCTGACACTGGGGATGCTGACCGGAGCCATTTGGGCAAAAGATGCCTGGGGCAATTACTGGAGTTGGGACCCGAAAGAAACGTGGGCTGCCATTACCTGGGCCGGATACCTGCTGTACATTCATCTACGGCTTTTCGGGAAGACCACTCCCAAAATACTTTATGTGGTGCTGATAGGCAGTTTTCTTACCCTGCAGATGTGCTGGTATGGTGTAAATTATCTTCCGGCTGCCCAGCAAAGTGTGCACTTGTATAACCGGACTGGAAGTTGATAATAAACGATAGAATTTAATAACCTACTAATTTATAGAACAAATGAAAAAGCAGATTATTTTTGCAGCTCTTCTGATTGTAGCAGGAGGAGCGGTTACGTACCGGTTGGTTAACCAGCCCCCTTCGGCAGATTTACCGGCCGACAAGCAGATGATGGAATTGCTGGCAGATGCCGGTTGTATGGAATGCCATGTGGCTACTCCCAAGTATCCGTTTTATGCATCGCTTCCTGTAGTAGGCGATGTGGTGAAAGAAGATATCCAGTTGGGTTATCGTGCGTTTGATATTGCTCCAATGACTGCTGCCATTGAGGCGGGCAAGAAGGTTTCTGAAGTAGACTTGGCAAAAGTAGAGAAAGTCATTAAAGACGGAACCATGCCGCTGGCCAAGTATTATCTGATACACTGGGGAGCATCGATGACAGATACTGAAAAGACAATGGCTATGAACTGGATACGTTCGGCACGTGCTGCTGCATATCCCAATCCGCTGGCTGCTGCCGAATTTGCCAATGAACCAGTACGTCCGATAGCCGATTCTGTGGAAGTTGACATGCGTAAGGTTATTTTGGGCGATATGCTGTTCCACGATACGCGTCTTTCTATCGACAATACTGTGTCGTGTGCTACTTGTCATGCGCTGAATACAGCCGGTGTAGACAACAAACAGTTCTCTGAAGGAGTTGGCGGACAGAAAGGTGGTGTAAATGCACCTACCGTATTCAATGCGCATTATAACTTTGTGCAGTTCTGGGATGGCCGTGCGGCTACACTGGCAGCACAGGCAGGTGGTCCTCCTTTGAATCCGGTTGAAATGGGACATAAGTCTTTCGATGATATTTGTGCGCGTCTGGCAGAAGATGCCAATTTCAAGAAGGCATTTACAGAAGTATATCCGGATGGCATTACTGAAGCCAATGTGACCGATGCCATTCAGGAGTTCGAACGTACGCTGCTCACACCGAACTCTCGTTTCGATAAATACCTGAAAGGTGACAAGACAGCTCTGACTTCGGAAGAAATTGCTGGCTACGACCTCTTCAAAAAGTATAACTGTGCAACCTGCCACGTAGGTGAAAACCTGGGAGGCCAGTCGTACGAGCTGATGGGTATCAAGCACGATTACTTTGCTGACCGTAATACCGAAATTACTTTCGAAGACCACGGACGTAACAAAGAAACCAAGACAGAACGTGATATGCATCGCTTTAAAGTTCCCGGACTCCGCAATATCGAGCTTACGGCTCCTTATTATCACGACGGAACTCATCAGACACTGGAAGATGCTGTCCGTTCGATGGCTAAGTATGAGGTAGGCGTAGAGCTGAATGATGCAGAAACTGCACGCTTGGTAGCTTTCCTTAAAACACTTACCGGAGAGTATAAGGGAAAACTGCTGACCAATGATAATATGAAATAAATTTCAGTGCTTATTTATTGAATAGAAAAGCCGAGGTGTCCTTTGGGAGGATACTTCGGCTTTTTAATTAATGGCCTTGTGCTGGGAGTATTTACAATCCTTTCATTGTCAGCTGGATACGTTTGCGCTCATGGTCGATGCTCAGTACCTTGACCCGTACATGCTGGTGGATGCTTACCACTGTTGTCGGGTCGCTTACAAACTTGTCGGCCAACTGGGATACATGTACCAGCCCGTTTTCTTTAATACCGATATCGACGAAACATCCAAAGTTGGTGATGTTTGTAACAATACCCGGCAGCTCCATGCCTTCTTTCAAGTCGTCGATGGTGCGTACATTGGGGTCGAACTGAAAAACTTCGATTTGCTGGCGGGGATCGCGTCCCGGTTTGTCCAGCTCCTGCATGATATCGGTCAGTGTAGGCAGTCCTACAGTATCTGTTACGTATTTTTCTATCTGAATCCGGCTGCGCAACTCTTTCCGGTTGATGAGGTCGGTAACCGTACATTTCAGGTCTTTGGCCATTTTCTCTACAATCGGATAACTTTCGGGGTGTACAGCCGAATTGTCGAGCGGATTCTCAGCTCCGGAAATGCGGAGGAAACCGGCACACTGCTCGAATGCCTTAGCCCCCATGCGTGGAACTTTAAGCAGCTCCCGGCGTGAGTGGAAAGCACCGTTCTGTGTACGGTAGTCCACGATGTTTTGAGCCAGGACAGGTCCCAGTCCCGATACATACGTCAACAAATGTTTGCTGGCCGTGTTGACGTTGACACCTACCAGGTTAACGCAGCTTTCTACAGTCTGGTCCAGTGAAGCCTTCAGTTTGGTCTGGTCTACATCATGCTGATATTGTCCCACACCAATGGATTTGGCATCAATCTTGACCAGTTCGGCCAAGGGGTCCATCAGTCGGCGGCCGATAGATACAGCACCACGTACCGTTACATCGTATTCAGGAAACTCTTCGCGGGCAGTCTTGGAGGCCGAGTAGATAGAGGCTCCGTCTTCGCTCACGACAAAGACCTGTACTTCGCGGTCGTAGCGTTGGGAGGTGACAAACTGTTCCGTTTCGCGGCTGGCTGTTCCGTTGCCGATGGCAATGGCTTCTATCTTGTACTGTTCTACCAGCTTGACCAGTTTTCTGGCTGCCTGCTGGTATTCCGATTTAGGAGGATGAGGATAAATTGTCTCGTTGTGCAACAAAGCCCCCTGTGCATCCAGACATACGACCTTGCAGCCGGTCCGGAATCCGGGGTCAATACCCATTACCCGTTTCTGTCCCAGTGGTGCGGCCAGCAGCAATTGTCGCAGGTTGCCGGCAAATACACGGATAGCTTCTTCATCGGCCTTTTCCTTGCTGGAACCGAAGAATTCGGTTTCGATAGCCGGTTTCAGCAGACGCTTGTAAGCATCGGCTACTGCTTCGGTTACCTGCTGCGAGCAGGCATTGTTGCCTCTCACAAACTGGCGCTGCAGGCGTTCGGTACAAAGGTCATCTTCTGCCGGTGCGATACTTACTTTCAGGATACCTTCTGCTTCGCCACGTAATAAGGCCAGCATGCGGTGCGAGGTGCAGCGCTTCAAGGGTTCACTGAAATCAAAATAGTCGCGGTACTTGGCTGCTGCCTCTTCTTTTTCCTTACCTTTGGCTACTTTGGCTGTGATGACAGCCTGACGGGTAAACTGACCGCGTATCAGGTTTCGAGCCTGTTCGTCTTCGCTCACCTGTTCGGCAATGATGTCGCGGGCACCTTTCAGGGCATCCTCTTCATCTTTTACTTCTCCTTTCACAAAGGAACGCACTTTAGCCGGAAGATTGTTTTCGCGCTGCATCATCAACAGTACCGCCAGTGGTTCCAGTCCTTTCTGACGGGCCATTTCGGCACGGGTTTTTCGTTTGGGCTTAAACGGAAGATAAATATCCTCCAGTTCGGTGCTCTCCCAGCAGTTGTCGATGCGTTGCTGCAATTCGGGAGTCAGGTTATTTTGTTCTTTCAAGGTCGAAAGAATAGTTTCCTTGCGTTTGGCCAGTTCGCACAGCTTGTCATATTGCGCTTTGATGTCGCCAATCTGCACTTCGTCCAGACCGCCGGTAGCTTCCTTGCGGTAGCGGCTGATAAACGGAATGGTAGCTCCGCCTTCCAGCAGTTTCAGTGTGTTTTCTACACGGTGTACGGGCAGTTTGAGAGCCCGTGCAATCCTGTCAAAAAAATCGTTCATTTCTTCGTTTTTGGTTATGTGAAGCACAAATGTATGGAAAAATCATTCAGGTTGTATGAAACAGCACTTGAATGAAATGCTTTTTTAGAATTATGTCCGGTGTGTTTCATCTTTTAGCACAAGAGCTGCGGGACGGTCTGTGTGCTGATGCTGCAATGTAACAAGTTCTAGGTATTTTGCGGCTTATTGAAGCGTGCAGAATCTGTTTTTGCTTTCTTTAAGCAGGAAAGTGATTTTTTTTGTGTAGGTTTGCAAATATAAATATTCAGAAAATATGAAATATTTCGTTTCTTTTATGGCAATGGTGGTCTTGAACAGTCTATCCATTTGGGCTTCATCCGAAAAGGAAGTCACAATAAAGTTGATTGAAACCAGTGATGTACATGGAAATTATTTTCCGTATAATTTTATAGAACGGAAAGACGGTAAAGGCGGACTGGCGCATGTGCATACTTTCGTCGAGGAACAGCGCAAGCAGTTTGGCGATAATGTGATTCTGGTAGATAACGGAGATATTTTGCAGGGACAGCCGATTGCTTATTACTATAACTATATTGACACGGTTTCCAAACATGTTACGGCCGAAATGATGAATTTCATGGGATATGATGTGGCCAATATGGGAAATCATGATGTGGAAACAGGGCATGCTGTGTACGATCGTTGGGTGGCCGATTGTGCTTTCCCGGTGCTGGGAGCGAATATTGTCCGTACGGATACGGGTGAGCCTTACCTCAAACCTTACCAGATTTTGGAGCGCGACGGTGTACGCATTGCCATACTCGGAATGATTACACCTGCTATCCCGGCATGGTTGCCGGAACGCCTGTGGAGCGGACTTCGTTTTGAGGATTTGGAAAGCAGTGCCCGCAAGTGGGTGCAGGTGATATGCGAGAAAGAGCATCCGGATGTGCTGGTGGGCTTGTTTCATGCCGGGCTTGACGGAGCCGATTTGGATGGCATGGTAGAGAATGGCTCGCAGGCAACGGCGGTAAATGTACCGGGCTTTGACGTTGTGCTTATCGGGCACGACCACGCACGGCTGAATAAGAAGATGCTGAACGTTGCCGGTGATTCGGTACTGGTTATCGACCCGGCCAATGCGGCCCGTGTGGTATCGGATGTGACGATTAAGGTAACCAAGCAAGACGGCAAAGTAGTCCGCAAGCAAATCAGCGGACAATTGACGGATGTGACTGCCTATCCGCAGAGTGAAGCTTTTCTGAAAGCGTTTCAGCCGGCTTATCAGGCTACGCTGGATTTTGTTTCACGCAAGATAGGAAGTATCAATGAAACGATTACATCGAAAGATGCCTTTTTCGGTCCGTCGGCATTTATCGACTTGATACATCAGTTGCAGCTGGACTTGACAGGGGCTGATGTTTCGTTTTGTGCGCCGCTTTCTATGTATGCCGAAATTAAAAAGGGAGATATCTACGTCAGCGATATGTTCAACTTGTATAAGTTTGAAAATATGCTGTATACGATGGAACTGACGGGAAAGGAAATCAAGAATTTCCTGGAAATGTCGTATGCTTTGTGGACAAATCAGATGAAATCGCCGGACGACCGTCTCTTGCTTTTCAGCGATGATCCTGAAAACAAATATATCTTCAAGAACTTTAGTTTCAACTTCGATTCGGCTGCTGGTATCATTTACACAGTGGACGTAACCCGTCCTGAAGGAGAGAAGATTACCATCCAGTCGATGGCCGATGGAAGTCCGTTCCAGCCGGAAAAAGTATATAAAGTGGCCGTAAACTCCTATCGTGGTAATGGTGGTGGCAATTTATTGACAAAAGGAGCTGGAATTCCGAAGGAAGATTTGGCAAAACGTATTATCTTTGCAACCGATAAGGATTTGCGTTTCTATCTGATGAAGCGTATTGAAGAAGTGAAGGTGCTCGACCCTAAACCTCTTAATCAGTGGAAGATGATTCCAGAGGAATGGACCGTGCCTGCTGCCCGTCGTGACTACGACTTCCTTTTCAACCGAAACAAATAATATACTTATATAATAAGGATTGCGAGTGCAACATAAACTGAAGAAATACATCCATCTGCCGGGACTCTTTCTGTTGAGTCTCTTTATGACGTATCAGGCATGCATCATTATGTTTGCCCACGTGCATATTGTGAACGGCGTGATGCTGGTGCACTCGCATCCTTTCAGCCAACAGCATAATCACTCCGAAGGACAGACGCTGGTACTGCATCATTTAAGTACCTATCATTCGTTGGAGGCAAGCCCTTCTTTTGCCTTGTCTGTTCCTGCTTTCTTTTTAATTGCCGTCTTTTTTATAGCAGCCTGTCAGCGTGTGGTGCTGAGGCCTGCTGTCGGGCTTTATTTACGTGCTCCACCGGTTCTTCTGTAATATTTCTTATAATCAACTTTTGTGCAGGCTGGCTTTTCTAAAAAGTTTGTTTACCTGTTTGTGATGTACTTAATTTACAGATTTGGCATGTAAGGTGGCCGGATAAGGTGTATCCGGGCATTGCCTCTTTGCATGCATTTTTTTACAGAAGAATAATATCAGATGAAATCTACTATTTATAATTTGCTGACAATCCTTTCTTTGTCGGCAGTTCCGGCGTGTGCATTCGCCAACAACAACAATATAGTTTATAATAATAACAACCAACCGGTGAAAGAGGGGAATGTTATAGCCGGTCATGTAATTGAAAAGGGCAGCGAGCAGGGAATCCCCTATGCTGCCGTGCTGATTGTAGAAAGTGGTGAGGGTACGGTAACCGATGCCGAAGGTTATTTCCGCTTTAAGAAAGTTCCCGAAGGTAAGTATACGATTAAGGTGCAGGTGATGGGATATACCACACAGACCAAGGAGGTTACTGTGAGCAAGGATTTTACCGTGGACATGCATTTTGTGATGGAAGAAGAAAGCTTCATTACCGATGAGGTGGTAGTATCGGCCAACCGTAACGAAACAAGCCGTAAGGTGGCTCCGGTAGTGGTAAATGTGATGAGCAGCCGCCTGTTTGAGACGGTCAATTCGACCGATTTGGCCAAATCTCTGAATTATCAGTCAGGATTGCGTGTGGAGAATAACTGTCAGAACTGTGGTTTTCCGCAAGTACGTATCAATGGTCTGGAAGGGCCTTATTCGCAAATATTGATTAATAGCCGCCCGGTGATGAGTGCGCTTTCGGGCGTATATGGTTTGGAGCAGATTCCGGTGAATATGATTGAGCGCGTAGAGGTAGTCCGTGGCGGTGGCTCGGCTTTGTTTGGAGCTAATGCTGTAGGGGGAACCATCAATATTATTACTAAGGACCCCGTGAGCAATTCTTTCCAGGTATCGTCTACCATGTCCAGCCTGAATGCCAAAGTGTGGGAACAATACGTTGGAGCCAATGCTTCTTTGGTCTCATCGGACAATTCTTATGGAATCGCAGTGTACCAGTCGTACCGCAACCGCAATCCGTATGATGCTGATAGCGACGGATTCTCAGAATTGGGAAAACTCAATATGAATACGTTTGGCTTGCGTGCTTACTATCGTCCTACACAATTCAGTCGCCTGAGTCTGGAGTACCATACCACCAATGAATTCCGTCGCGGTGGAAATAAATTCGACTTGCAGCCCCATGAAACAGACATTACTGAGCAGACGAAACATATCATTAACAGTGGAGGACTGACCTATGATATGTTCTTCAAGGAATATAAGCATAAGTTGTCTTTGTACGGTTCTGTACAGCATACCGACCGCAACAGTTATTATGGTGCGAAACAGGATGCCAATGCTTACGGTAAGACATACGACTTGACAGCCGTAACCGGTGCCATGTATGTAGGTAATATGGACCAGTGTTTCTTTGCACCGGCTACTTTTACCGGAGGTATCGAGTACCAGCATAATAAGTTGCACGATGTAATGACCGGCTATCAGCGTGACTTGACGCAGGAGGTAAACATTGCCAGCGGATTTGCTCAGAACGAGTGGAAGATGGAATATTTCACCTTGTTGGCTGGTTTCCGTCTGGACAAGCATAACTTGGTGGATAATGTGATATTCAGCCCTCGTATCAATGCACTCTGGAAACCGTCGGACAAGTTGCAGGGACGTCTTACGTGGTCAACCGGATTCCGTGCTCCACAGGCGTACGATGAAGATTTGCACGTAGCAGCAGTAGGGGGTGAGGCGATGCTGATTCGTCTTTCAGAAGGTCTGAAACCTGAAAAGTCAAACAGTTTCAGCGGTTCGGTAGACTGGTCGTTCAATTTCGGACATTTCCAGTCGAATCTGTTGATTGAAGGATTCTATACAGCATTGAATGATGTGTTCTATCTTGAAGCTTTAGGTAGCGATCCTGTTACGGGTGCACAGATACAGGAACGCCGCAACGGTAACGGGGCACGTGTATATGGAGCGAATATCGATTATAAAATAGCGCACGGTCGTGAAGCACAGTTGCAGTTGGGATTTACCATGCAGCGCAGCCGCTATACAGAAGCACTGAAGTGGTCGGATGATCCGGATGTAGCACCTATCAAGAACATGACACGTACTCCCGATTACTACGGTTACTTTACCTTTACATCAGCTCCGCTTAAGAATTTTGATTTTTCGTTGTCTGGAGTATATACCGGAAAAATGTATGTACCGCACTTTGCCGGTTATATAGAAAAAGACCGTCTGGAACGTACACCGGACTTTATGGACTTTAACCTGAAGCTGAACTATACATTTGTATTGAACGACCATCTGAAGTTGCAGCTTAACGGAGGTGTGCAGAACATCTTCAATGCATACCAGAAAGACCTTGACAAGGGAGTAGACCGCGACTCGAAATATTTCTACGGGCCAACTCAGCCACGTACTTATTTTGTGGGAATCAAGTTCTTTAACTGATCTGTATGACTCTTATTTTGAAGTAAAATCTTCTTCCTCGTTTTTGGAACAGGAAGAAGATTTTTTCTTATGGATATCTCTGAACCTTTGAGGAGACATGCCTGTTTGTTTTCTGAAAAATGTTCCGAAACTTGATGCACTAGGAAAATTAAAATCCTCTGATAGTTCCAGAATTGTTTTGCTTGTACTGTTTAGCAGTGAGATACATTTGCGGATAATTGCCTTGAATACGAGCTCTTGTACGGTATATCCACAAATTGATTTGGTAATACTTGATAGGTATTTGGGCGAAAGGCATAACTTGTCTGCATAAAACTCTACTCCTCTTTCGCTCATATAGAATTGATCTATCAAGCGAATGAGATGCAAGAATATTTCCGTATGTCGGGCACTGGCATTACCGCTTGATAAATATTTTCGTTGAAAGATGGAGCATAGTCGGTAAGTGAGTGACAGTAAGAGCAGTTTCTGTTCGTTGGCGGTGAATAGATTTTCTGTATTTTGGCTAGTATGCTCCAACAATGTCATGTATCTCATGACATCGTCTTCTTCACCGGTTTTCCATACATGGCAGATATCTGGCGAAAGGCGTGTATATAGGTGCATGGACTGTACTTGGTTGCCTAAAATATCTTTTATAGGGTCGATACTGTACTGCAGTATGCTTACTTCTACCGACTCTGATACCTGCTGGATAGTGAATGTTACATTTTTAGGTAGAAAAACAGTTTCTCCCTCGCAGACCGGGTAAACTTTTGATGCGAGTGAGAAACTGAAACTTCCCCGGTTACATATTATCAATAAAATGCCCCGGTTATAAAAGGGATGGCTGAATGCTGCAGGAAAGCCGTTTATAATACCTTGTGAGCTGCACACGTCTTCCTTGTTTTGCAAAGCCTTTTCCAATTGGCATATTTTGTCGTTTATTTCTTTCATTTCAATTACTAAGCTTAGCGGAATCAAATAATCTCATCCGCTAAGTTAGTAATTTCCTCTTACGATAGGGATAAACGAGAACAAATATCGTCGAAATTATGCATCCGTAGAATGTCCATCCTGACATTTCTTTTATGGCTGCCAGCGTGGCTTGTACCTGTACCTTCCCTTTTGCTGAAGTTGCGGCCATGTTGGTAGCTTCGGTTTCGCTTTTACCTTGGTGGCGCATCCCTTTGACGGTTTGCGAGTAGGAAGCCGCAGCTTCGGTATTTACCAAGTCTACATCTTGGGCAAAACGGGTGATGTAATGCTGCTGCCGTTGCTGGAATACCTGAGTATAGAGTGCCGTACCAATACCGGGGCCTAACACCATGCGTACGCTGAGCATAACGCAAATCCAGGTCGATAGATATTTGTAAGGCATCCTCTGGTTGGCATGGACAGCTGTTAGTGAATAAACTATCATCATGCCGGCTGCACGTATGATAACGGGATATTTCATACGCTCATACAGTCCTGCTGTCTGTACTTCGAAATACATAAACAGGGCAGACATTCCTATCAGCAGGAATCCGGTGGCGAACAGGTATTTCAAGTGTACTCCTTTTGAACCTAGCGCGATGGATATGATAGCCCCAATGATATAGCCTGCAATGCACCAGTTGCCCAGTACTGCATTTTGCCAGTTGTCTATTTTCATGCCAATACCTGTAAAGATATTCACAAACAGAGCACTCGAGTTAAGAATCATGAGCAGGAGAAACAGAATAATACCCATCACAATCGTACGGAGCCGGAATACTTCCATCAGAAAATACGGAGAGTGTCCCGATGATTCCATATAGAAAAATATCCCTGCGAATACTATGGCCAGTAGTGTAGAACGCAGGATGGTGGGATCGGCATACCAGTCGAGTGTTTTCCCGAAGACAAGTACATAAACAATACATGTCATCATGCTGGAGAAGATGGCTACACTGCCAAACTTCCGGAAGTTGATGGGAAACTTCCGGCTGCTGTAGCTGTGATAAGGCATTGTGATGAAAATGATAAGGATAGCCAGCAAGGTAGTTCCCATCATGTAGTAATATACATATTGCCATTCGTATTCATAGGCTAGCCATGCTGTCAGTGCCGTTCCTATCTGTCCCAGAATCATGAAAAACAAGTATATAATGGGCATGCTGGTACTTTTTTCACGGTCCAGCTTGTCCCAGCCCTCTTCATCGGTTGGCTCCATACCTGGAGTGATGTTGCGTGTGGCTTCCATTCCGAAAGCGTATTTGATAAGTGTAAACAAGTTGACCATCATCAATACCATACGCAAGAATCCCATGATGAGGCTGCACAGCGCCAGCAGGAAAATACTGTCTGTCACGGCACATACGTAACTCAGAAAATACAGGATGGAGAATCCGCAGATACACATCATTTTTTCTCGCCGTAGGCATACCAGCTGATAGAAGAACGGCGAGAAAGCGGCCATCCCTATTGATGTGACAAAACCTACAAACTGGATATGCTCCGACTGGATACCCAGTCCGCTCATCATTTCACCGCTGTTGGCCGAGTAAACTCCGCCAATTGTGAGGATTGGAATGAAGAGCAGAATCAGGATGATGATTCCCAATGGTTTGGGTATCCAGTTATAGAACGGATAGTTTTGTGGCAAGTTTTTCATACCTTTTTATAGTTTAGCTTTTACAATAACCATCATTCCTGCGGCAAGGCGTTCATTGTCTTCTTTGGAAAGATGGTTGAAATCAATGCGTACAGGGATACGCTGACGGATCTTGACGAAGTTGCCGGCCGAGTTGTCGGTAGGCACCAGTGAGTATTTAGAGCCGGTAGCTCCCGATATGGCAGTAATAGTGCCTGTAAACTTTTTTCCGCTGATGGCATCAACTGTGATGATAACTTCCTGTCCTACTGCCAAATTTTCTACCTGCGTCTCCTTGTAGTTGGCTATTACCCATTTTTGAGTGTCGGGCATGACGTACGTAATGGTTTGGCCGGCACTTACAAACTGGCCTTCTTCCAGAGCCCGCCTGCCTAGTTTTCCATCGCAGGGAGCTACTACTACTGTGTACGAAAGGTTCAGTTTAGCCATCTCCAGCGCAGCTTCTGCTCGCTGAATAGCAGCCTCCGTGCTTTCCTGGCGGTGTGAAACTTCGTTCACCCCCGATAAGGCAGCTTTCTGCTGACGTTTCAGGGCTTCCAATTTTTCTACTGTAGCGTTATACTCGGTTTCAATCTGTTCCAGTTGTATGGGAGTTGCGGCATTCCGTTTCAATAAGTTTTCGTAGCGGGTACGGTCTTTTTCCAGTTTGGACAGCCGGATTTTCACTTCGGCTATCGAAGCTTCGTAAACTGATGCCGAGTTTCTGGTGGTTTGCAGGCTGGCACCTATGACAGTAGCTCCTGCACGTGCATCCTTCAAGGCTGCTTCGGCCTCCATTACACGGATTTTGTACTCACGGTCATCCAGGACCAGCAGTGTATCTCCTTTTTTGACTTGCTGATGTTCTGTAAAATATATCTTTTTGATATAGCCTGATGCACGCAAATTTACCGGTGAAATATACTGTTCTATCTGTGCGTCATTACTGGTTTCAGAGTTCTTGTAGTCTAAGAACAGCAAGGCTGTCTGCACCAATCCTACTATCAGAATAATAATACCGAAAATGCTGGCTATAATCTGGTTCCGGCGCTGTTTTTTCATTTTTGAGGCTTGTTCCAGATGACTGGGATTGTTTGCTGTATGTTGTTTGTTCGTTTCCATATCGTAATTCTTCAAAGTTTTTTCAAATGTTGTTTTATTTTAGTAGTATTTCTGTCTTTCCGGTGAGCTTCAGCAATGTAAGGTTGGAAATGCGGTAGTTGTAGTGAGCTGTAACATAATTGTTTTGCGCTTCACTCATGCGCATCTCGTCCTGCAAGACTTCCGTCATTGATGCGATACCTTCTTTATATCGGTCTGAAGTGACGGTATATACATCTTCTGCCAGTTGGTAGTTGTCTTTTTGCTTCACAAAGTTACGCTCGTTGTTCAATAAATTATTTGTGGCATTCAAGTACTGTGTCTGGAAGTTCTTCAGCATATTTTCGTAAGAGAGTTTGATGTTTTCTATGTCAATTTTGGCTTTTCGTTGCTTTGCTCTTTTTTCCAGTCCGTCAAAGATTGGAATCCGCAATGAAATCCCTACTCCCGATGATTGAAACCAGTGATTGGAAGGTCCGGAGTGAAACCAGTGATAGCCTTTATCTGTAAAAGCCGAATACATAAGGTTGCCTGTAAGATTCAGCGATGGAAGGTATGCGTGTGTCACCATTTTCTTTTGCTGTTCCATAAGTTTGCTTTGACTCCTCAGTAATTGCAACTCGTATAACTCTTCACTTAGTCCGCTTAGTTCCATGGGGCTGATTGTTTCAGCATTCACCGGTGTCAGTGCGATTTCTTTTTCGGCAGGAAAATCTATGATATATTTCAGCATGTTGAGCTGCTGTGCAAGCATAGATACGGCATTATCATATTGTACCTGCTGATTCTCGAGATTGATATTGACTCGTTTAACATCTACCTCCATTGCCATCCCATTATCGTAAAAAGCTACGGTGATGTCTTTAAGTGCTTTCAGACGGGCGATGTTTTCTTTTATCAGTTCAATCTGTTCGACTGTACTTTGCCCTAGATAGTACATGCTGGCTATCTGTATAATCAGGTCTTCACGGGCTTTTTCGTAAGATAGCTGATTGATTTCGTCCATCGTTCTGGCAATGGACACTGCTGTGTAAATCGTTTGGTTGTACAGTGGCATTTGCAGTTGTATTCCTGCCGAAGCATTGTATTGCAATGTGTGCGTAACGTTGTAAGGACTTCCATAAGCAGAACCATCGGTAACAGATACCGGTGGGTTGAAATTGTCGTTAAAGGAAGCTATTCCGTTTATTTGAGGCAATAGCTTGGCACGGTTTTCGGAAATGTTGTGTTTCCCTTTCCGTATTTCATTTTGCCTGCTGCGCAGCGACAGGTTGTTCTCGATACCTGTCTGCAGGCATTCTTCCAAAGTCAATACTTGCTGGGCTTTAAGAGGTGAAAGCAAACAGGCAAGTGAGAGGGTTGCTAATAACTTTTTCATATTGTTCTTTCGTTTATCCACTGCAAATATAGGTAGATACGGGGAAATACGAATGTCGCCATTTTCGCTTTGGATGTTCATATTTTCCTTTTGTTTAAGAAAGTGTTGGAAGATATGATAATATAGCTGATAATATGGCTGTAGCTCTGTCTGTATCTTGAGAAAAAACATTGTAGAAAAGGCTTGTTATTGGTGTGATAAACTTTTGGCATGGTTTTGATGAAAGAACATCATTTTGGTGCTGCATGTTTATCTTTGCTGTGCTGTGTGAAGATGGTGGGGAGAATTGACTATGCCTAAATTTACTTTACACTCTATTTGTATTAATACTAAAAAGGTTTA
>USQO01000051.1 GCA_900556845.1 uncultured Bacteroides sp.
GTCATCTTTGTATTTTAGTGTTTTTTTATTGAATCTTTTTATCATTTAGTTTTCTCATATTCGTATATTCTTGCACACCGTATATAAAAAAACACTAACTTTGCTAATAAAATTAGAGACTTATGAAGGGATTTGTTTTTCAAGAATTTCTAAGCGCTTTTATTGTGCTTTTTGCTGTTATCGACATTATCGGTTCGATACCCATTATCTTAGGACTGAAACAAAAGGGACGTCCCGTAAATGCAATAAAGGCTACACTTATAGCCTTTACACTGCTCATCACCTTTTTCTATGTGGGAGACGGTATGCTAAAGCTGTTTCAAGTAGACATTGCTTCGTTCGCCATAGCAGGTGCATTCGTCATCTTTTTGATGTCTCTCGAAATGATTCTGGACATTGAAATTTTTAAAAACACCGGTCCTATCAAAGAAGCAACTTTGGTCCCGCTAGTTTTTCCACTATTAGCCGGTGCAGGAGCATTTACCACCTTGCTTTCTTTACGTGCCGAATATGCTCCTATAAACATTATTCTTGCTTTAGTTCTGAATATGGTATGGGTTTATATCGTCTTAAAACTGACTGATTTGATAGAACGAATTTTGGGTAAAGGTGGTATATATGTTATCCGTAAATTCTTTGGTATTATCCTGCTGGCAATATCAGCGCGACTTTTTACAGCCAACATCACTTCGCTACTTGAACAATTCCAAAATCTCAAACCTTAAAAACATTAATAAAAAAGGTTGTTTGAATTTCACATTCCATGATACTCAAACAACCTTTTATGTTTTCAGTGCCTATACGACCTGATCTACTTTATCAAAAACAGCTTGAACCATCAAAGCAGTGTGTACAAACTTTACATTTAGGCAAGCCTATTGATTCTATCAAAATTTCCAATGTATTGAATTTCAATGAAGTCAGGCCAAACTGTGCACGGATACGCTCTACCATTTCCTTATATTCCGGCGAGTCTGTTGTAGCATATTTGTCCAATTTGGCATTAGGATCTCCTTCAATATCCTTGATGATACGACGTGTAATCAATTCCATATCACTTTTTGAAGAAGTAAATCCGATAAACGGACAGCCGTAAATCAACGGCGGACATGCAATACGCATGTGTACCTCTTTTGCTCCGTATTCATACAACACGTTTACATTATCGCGCAACTGGGTTCCACGCACGATAGAATCATCGCAGAACAACAGGCGTTTACCCTGCAACATAGCTCGATTAGGAATCAACTTCATCTTGGCTACCAATGAACGCATGCTTTGGTTACTTGGAGTAAAACTTCGAGGCCATGTCGGTGTATATTTTGCAATTGCTCTATGATAAGGGATTCCTTTACCTTCCGCATATCCTAAAGCCATACCCACTCCCGAATCAGGTATACCACAAGCACAATCTACTTCAGAATCGTCTACTTGCCCCATCTTATATCCGCTGGCAAAACGTACCTCTTCTACATTCCGGCCTTCATAGCATGACACGGGGAAGCCATAATACACCCACAAGAATGAACAGATTTGCATTTTATCGTTTGGCTTACGCAACTGCTCCAAGCCATCAGCACGCATACGGATAATTTCACCCGGTCCTACATACTTCTCAATTTCATAATCCAAGTTGGGCAAACTGCTTGACTCACTAGTTGCAGCATAGGCACCGTTCTTTTTACCTATAATAATAGGAGTACGTCCCCATTTATCACGCGCTACAATGATACCGTCTTCAGTCAAAATCAACATTGAGCAAGAACCCTTGATTTTATTGAACACATTTTCTATACCATCAACAAAATCTTTTCCTTGAACAATCAACAGTGAAATCAATTCAGTCTGATTTGTTTTACCCATGCTCATTTCGGCAAAGTGCATGTTGGCATCCAGCAAATCCTTAACCAATTCTTCCGTATTATTGATTTTAGCTACAGTAACAATTGCAAAACGACCTAAATGAGAATTAATCATAATAGGCTGTGGATCTGTGTCACTGATAACTCCAATACCTGCCTTGCCTTTAAAATTGGGCAACTCGGCTTCGAATTTAGTTCGGAAATACGAACTTTCCAGATTATGGATAGAACGAATAAAACCTTCATTCTCCGCATAGGTAGCCAATCCGGCGCGTTTTGTTCCTAAATGCGAATTGTAGTCTGTTCCATAAAACAGATCGGTAGCACATTCAGCCATTGAGACTGTTCCAAAAAAACCTCCCATTCCTAATCGATATTTAATTGTTATAATTGAGACTGCAAAAATACAACAAAAGCAGGGAACAGAAAAACAGAGAACAAAGATTTTATAAAAAGCGGATAAAAATATTATATGCCGGCCTCATCATCGCAAGCCGGACAATAGTTCACCAAAACCTTGTCTATTCGCGCCCCGTCCATGTCTACAACTTCAAAACTAAAACCATTCCATGTTATACTTTCTCCACTCTGTGGAATATGCTCCAACTTTTCCAGAATAAGTCCGGCGACTGTTGTATATTCCGCATCCTCGTACAAATCTTCACGTTTAAAATAACACAGAAAATCGTAAAAAGGACATTGCCCGTCTACCAGCCATCCTTCCTTATCCACACGTTTAATGATATCCGGTTCTTCGTGTTTATCGTTCAGGTTTCCGACCAGAGCTTCGAATATGTCTTTCAGCGTAACCATACCCACACAAGCCCCAAACTCATCACACACCAGTCCACGGCTGAATCCTCCGGTTTTCATCTGCTCCAATACTTTGTAAACATTCATCGATTCATGAAAATAGATAGCCTGCTTCACAATATCAGAGACTTTAAAATCTTCATTTTCAAGATATAAAACCAAATCTTTCAAATAAACGACTCCCTTTACATGGTCCATATCGCCATCAATCACCGGATAAACTTCATACAGCACCCGTTTGAGCAAATCTTTCACCTCCTGATGGGTCATATTTATATCCATGCAAACCAAGTCACTTTTATGTGTCATGATAGAAGAAACCTTCAAGTCACCGGTCAAGAAAACACGCTGCACGATATCCTGCTCTACAGGCTGCACCTCTCCTCCTTCAGTTCCTTCCTGTACCATTGATTTAATTTCTTCCTCAGTTACTTTATTTTCGGATGCCGAAATACCCAAAAGATTAAAGATGCCGGAAGTACTCTTGGCAAGCAGCCACACAAACGGAGAGCCGATGGCTGAAAGCAACAGCATAGGACGGGCTACTGTTTTAGCCACTTTTTCCGAAATACTTAAACCAATACGCTTTGGTACCAATTCACCCAAAATTAAAGTCAAATAAGTAACAACTACCACAATACTACCTTGAGCCAACCACGAAGCATACTTCGAAGCCACACCTACAGAAAGCAACCAGTCTGTAAAAAGTACAGCAATGGTATTTCCCGAATAAATACCTGTAAGAATACCGATTAAAGTAATACCGATTTGGACCGTAGATAAGAAATTGTCGGGCTCACCAGCCAGTTTTAACGCAGCCTTAGCTGCTTTGTTTCCTTTTTTTGCATCAGTTGTCAGACTTGACTTTCGTGCAGAAATCAATGCAATTTCTGACATAGAGAAGACTCCATTCAAAAGAATGAGTCCCAAAATAATAAAAATTTCACTCATCTGTGTTTGTCGGTTAATTTTAAGTTGCCCAAAGATAGTAATTCACAAGGAATCAGCCTTTAAATTTAAGCTATTTTAAAGCTATTATAGTTCTATCCCAAAACGCTATACGACTGCTTATTAGATATAAAAAAACTGCGAACCTTACAAAGGTTCGCAGTAGAGCCATGTATGATAAAATTTATCCCTTTATCCCATTTTTCCAGTCAGATAAGCACGTGTACGTTCATCCTTAGGATTGGTAAACATTTTCTCTGAGCTATCGTATTCTATCAATTCGCCCAAGAACATAAACATAGAACGGTCTGAAATACGTTTTGCCTGAGACATGTTATGCGTAACAATCAAAATTGTCACTTCCTTTTTCAGTTCGATAAGCAACTCCTCAATATATTTGGTCGCAATAGGGTCCAATGCAGAAGTTGGTTCGTCCATCAGCAAAATATCCGGTTGCAATGCCAGTGAACGGGCAATGCACAAGCGCTGCTGCTGTCCGCCAGACAAGAAAGTACCACGCTTGGTCAAAGAGTCTTTTACCTCATCCCACAACATTACGTTACGCAGGTTACGCTCAACAATCTCGTCTTTAGCACTCTTAGACAACTTGATACCGTTCAGAATGTATCCGGCCAGTACATTGTCATAAATATTCATCGTTGGGAACGGATTAGGACGCTGGAAAACCATACCAATGCGTCTGCGCTCTTCGGTAGGATGCATTTCCAGCACGTTTTCTCCATTCAACAAAATTTTTCCTGTAACCTGAATATTCTTATACAACTCGTGCATACGGTTTACAGCTCTCAGCAGTGTACTCTTACCGCAACCAGAAGGTCCCATGATAGCAGTAATCGTATTTTTTTCCACATCTGCCGATACGTGCTTAACAGCCATTACGCTGCTGGTATATGAAATACAAACATCTTGTATCTGTAATATAGGATTCTTTATATTTTCCATTTCTTTGCAATTCTTTTCGCTAATAAATTCAAACATAATACAAAGGTGAGCAGGAACAGAGAAGCTCCCCAGATAAGGCTCTGCAAGTTAGGGTCGTTGAAAAATTCCCAAATCAGCAAAGGTACGGCCGACATAGGTTTACCCATGTTCCAACTGATGGCTGCACCACCCAGTGCAGTAAACATCAATGGAGCTGTTTCACCGACTACACGGGATATTGCCAGCAGAATACCAGTAAAAATACTACCGAAAGCCGATGGCAACATCACTTGCAGCATAACTCTCCAATAGCTTCCTCCCAAAGCCAGACCGGCCTCTTTCAGTGTATCGGGAAGAATCTTCATGGTTTCCTCTGTAGAACGGATAATCAAAGGAAGCATCATGATGAACAATGCCACACTTCCTGCAAAAGCAGAATAGCCTTTCATGGGCACAACCACCCATATATATGTAATAATACCTATGATAATAGAAGGGGTTCCTTGCAAAAGGTCGGTCAGATAGCTGACCAGCGTCGCAAACCAGTTACCTTTGTATTCCGAAAGACAGATACCACAGAAAATACCTACGGGAATTGCAACTATCGCTGCCAGAAAAAGCATCAGGAATGTACCAACAATACCATTGGCAATACCACCTGGAATTGTTTCTCCTGCCTGCATGGCCATCATAGCCTTATAAGCATTCGGGGTTGCCTCGGTAAGGAAAGACCATCCCAGCTGTTCCCATCCTTTAATCAGGACTTCGCCTAATATCGCAAGCAAAGGAATGGCAGTCAGACCAGAAAGAATGCATACTACCCAATAAAGCAGGTTGTTTTTAAAAATACGGAATCTTAATTTACTATCTTGTACCATATTCAGAACATCATTTAATTACACATGCTGGGCACGGCGTATCAATACTTTTCCTATCATGTTGATAATTGCTGTAATAAGGAACAGAAGCAGTCCGATGGCAATCAACGATGACAACTTAAGTCCGTCAGCTTCTCCAAATTGGTTGGCAATGATACTGGCCATTGTGTTTCCAGTCGTACGCAGTGTGTCTGGCATCTGGTTCGTATTACCAATCAGCATGGTTACCGTCATGGTTTCTCCCAAGGCACGGCCAATCGCCAAAATATATGCCGAGAAAATACCAGAACCAGCCATCGGGAAAATTACTCGTCTAATCACTTCAGCACGGGTAGCTCCCATTGCATACGCACCTTCCTTCAAGTCAGAAGGAACCATTTTAATAAATTCCGAACTCAGTGAAGCAGCATACGGCACAATCATAATGGCCAATACAAAGGCTGCTGTCAAAATTCCGGAACCTTGCGGAGAAAGATTCAGATGCATAAATACGTGACGCAATGCATAAAAACCCCACAAACCGTAAATGATTGATGGAATACCGGCCAGCAAATCGGTAACAGTACTCAATATGGTAGCGATTTTCTTTCCTCGGAAGTATTCACCTGTAAACAGTGCCACGGGCAACGAGAAAGGAATACACATCAGCAAAGCCAATGCCGTAGTAAGCAGCGTTCCTGTAATGAACGGCAATGCACCATAACTTTCCTTACCGGCTGTTGTCACCCAATCGTCAGAAAAAATAAAGTTCCAGAAGCCAAAGTGCTCGAAAGCACCAGAGGCATCATTGGTAAGGGAGTAAATAATTCCCCCACCAATGACCGGTACAACAACCGCCGAAAGTATCAGTAATGCGCGGAATATTTTGTCCTGCATAAACTATTTCGATTTTTATTTAAGAATAGGTTGTCCGTTGAATGTAACCTCTTTCAGGTTCTGAAGGCTCTTTTCGATTGCGCTCTTTGGCAGTGGAGCATAGTGTACAGTTTCAGTCGTTTTCTGAACCGGCTCGCTCAACATATACTGAAGCATGTCCAAAGTAGCCTGAGCTTGTTCCATTGTACGGTCAGAGTAGCTCTGTTCTTTATAGATAAGCAACCAAGTGAAACAGCTGATAGGATAAGCACCTGCAGCATCTGCATTGGTAATAGAGCAACGTGTATCCTGCGGAATCTCACCGGCAGCTGCAGCCGAAATACTTGCAGTAGAAGGAGTTACCCGTTCACCGCGAGTATTTACAACACTTGCATAAGGAATTTTCTGTGCAAATGCATATTCAGAACCAATATAACCGATTGAATAAGGAGTCTGACGGATAATACCAGCTACACCCGGATTACCTTTTGCAGCCTGACCTACTTTAAAGTCAACTGTTTTTCCTGTACCGAAGTTGTTTTTCCAGTCTTCGCTTACCTTGCTCAAGTAATCGGTAAACACGAAAGTTGTACCACTACCATCCGAACGGTATGCCGGGATGATTTTTTGGGCAGGAAGTTTTACATCCGGATTCAGTTTCTGCAGACGTTCATCGTTCCAGTCTGTAATTTTGCCGCTATAGATATCTGCAATAACATCTCCCGAAAGATTCAAAGCTACTACGTCCGGCAAATTATAAGCCAAAACAACAGCACCCATACAAGTCGGGATATGTACTACAGGTTTCATTTCAGCCATTTCCTTGTCGCTCAGGAAAGCGTCGCTACCTGCAAAGTCTACAATACCGTCCTTCAAGTTGCGGACACCACCGCCACTACCGATACCACCGTAAGAAACTTTGTCACCCGACTGTTCACCGTATGCATCGAAAGACATTGTATAGAAAGGCAATGGGAAAGTTGCTCCCGCACCTGTAAGTTCTACAGATTCACGTCCGCCATTATTGTTTCCTGATTTTTGTCCACCACAAGAAGTAAAAGCAACTGCCATCATTCCTGCTATCAAAGGTAAATAAATCTTTTTCATATCTTTAAAATTTATAATAGTTACTGTTTATTTGTTTTACAAAGCAAAGGAAGCATTTAAGTATGCATAAGTAGTATTGGATACATTGTCCGATTTGGGAGACCAGATCCGGAAGTTCGGAGACAACTTGACATATTTGCCAAGTTTAAATTCCACACCGGCAACACCGGCCATACCGTCATTATCCTTGTCCCAACCGTTTTTTGAGGTCAGATAATCCCAACGGCCGAATACGTTTATTTTTTTAGAACAGTTCAGCACTGCGTATACAGAAGCACCGCTTTTATCGTTACCATCTTCATACTTGGTGTTCATCTGATAGTTATATTCTGCACCCAGTGAAAACAGGTCGTTCGCATATCCGGCAAAAAAAGCCAGATTGGTGATACCTTTCTGAGTATCCTCCACTCCTTCATTATACGACCCGTATGCTCTTACCTTCAGCCCTTTTACCGGTGATAAAGTCAGCCCGGCACCATACTGAAGACCGTCTTTCACCTGAACTTTTTTATAGCCTTCACCATTGGCTACAATTACATCAGCAGAAAGTATTTTATTAAACTTGTATTCAGCCGAAACAGCAAGGTCCGCACTGCTACCAAACTTATATTCATCTTGGAAAGACTTCATCAGATATCGTTTTCCCCAAAACGACTCCTGCACTTTAAACTGTGTAGTACTGATAAGACCCGCATTCAAAGTCCATCCGTTACTTTTCCAAGTAACCATGGCATTTTTTATATAGCCAACCCGATGATAATCCGTCACATCGTCAGACTGTCCGAAATCCATCACAGCCTTCAACTGAAGATTATGAGGCAATTTATACTGATAACCAATATAAGCTCGTTCTAAATCAAACCCTCTGTCGTCATTAACCGAGCCAAACCCTGTGTGAGCATTAGTAAAAACCGTTATAATAGCTTCACCATTTTTCTCATTTTGTTTCGGTTCTTCCGCAGAAGCAAAACTCGGAACCAATACGCCAAGCATTATCGGCAAGATAAGTTTTTTTGTTTTCATTACGCTGTTTTAATTTTTACGCTGCAAATGTCGTATTCTGATATTACAAATTCATTTCAACCAGTTAAAGATGGTGTAACAATAATAAAATTCGTACCGAAGAAAGATTCCAATACGTTATTATCATGTCATTGCTAAGATAAAGTTACAGTTCTGCAATCCCGAATGTGCGCCATAGCAATGATAAAAGTTTGCTTTAAATATGACTAGACAGTTATTCACCGTCTATCCATGCATATACTTATAATATAGAAAAAGCCGGATTGTTTCATGCTAATAAAAAACAATCCGGCTAATATAATATTCTGTTATTTCAGTCATCAAACATGCTGCTTGCTCATTTTCCAGCCATAAAGCCAAACTACAATATAGGCACACAGTGGAACAACAAAAGCAATGCTCATCGGAAAATAGTCTGCAACAGTTCCCATAAGCAAAGGACCGATAACTCCCCCTACAGGAGACATCATCAAAATAGAAGATGCACGTTTGGTATGTATACCCAGTCCCTGTAAAGATAATGCAAAAATGGTCGGGAACATAATTGCCTCAAACATATAATTCAGAAGCAGGGCAGCAAATGAAACCACTCCCAAATCCATTACTATGATTAAATTAGCAACAACCGTACCGGTAGCACAGATAAACAGCATTTTTCCGGCAGGAATCCGGCTCATAATCCAACTGCCTAAAAGACGGCCTCCCATAAACAGTCCCAGTCCGCCGAAAGAAAGGATTACCGAAGCATCTCTGGCCCCCATCCATTTCTGTTCGACCACATAGTTGATAAAAAAGCTGTTGATGGAAATTTCTCCAATCTCATAACAAAGTAAGGCGATAGCACCGAAAATAAAAAGCTTGTGAGACCATAAACTTACTTTATTGCCTTGTTCGTCTATCTCGACCTCATGAGCTATCTCGGGAAGTTTTACCCGCGAGAAAATCAAAGCAGCTGTAAGAACCACTATTCCCATAATGATATAGGGAACTGCAACATTTCCTCCTTTTGCTCCATGCTCGTCAAACAGCAGATAACCGGCCAACACGGGCGCACAGATACAGCCAAAGCCGTTGAGTGACTGCGACAGGTTCAGACGACTGGCAGCGGTTTCCTTGTCCCCCAACTCCGTGACATAAGGATTGGCGGCAGTTTCAAGGAAGGTAAGTCCACAACCAATGACAAACAGTGAAAAAAGGAAAAACTCAAACGATAATAACTGCTGGCCCGGTATAAACAGCAAACAACCTATACCATAAAGCAATAATCCAAGTACAACTCCTTTACGATAGCCGTACTTTGAAATAAACAAGCCGGCAGGAATCGCCATAATAAAATATCCCATGTACATGGTTGCCTGCACCAAAGCCGAATGTGCCTTGGTAATATCCAGAATCTCCTGGAAATGCTTATTCAAGACATTCAATACTGAATGGGCAAATCCCCACATAAAAAACAATGTGGTAATCAGCACAAACGGCACTCTGTATTGTGCTTTTACTAATGGTTTCTTCAACAAACTCATATTTTTTATGCTTGAGGTTTAAAAATACTGCGGCAACATGCAGAGGTCTGTTATAATAACGTCAGGTAAAGTTTCATCAATAACTTCTCCTCCCCAGCCTTCACCTTTCAGCCAGACAACCTTACAGCCTACGTGCTTGGCAGGTACTACGTCTTTTGAGAAAGAATCACCTACCACAACGATTTCCTGTGCGGGATATCCCATTGCATCAACCCCCATCTGATAAATAGCCGGATCTGGTTTGCGAACACCAACTACAGCCGATTCGATTACTTCGGCAAAACAATCTTCCAAATCAAAATCCCTGAGAATGGTATGGATATTTCCGTAGAAGTTAGAAACGAGCACCAACTTAAAGCGTTTGGCAAATTCTTTTACAACCGGACGCGTTTTTTCCAAGATTCTCAAAACATAAGCATAGGCCTCATCGGCAATGTTCTGCGCATAATGGTGCTGCGCTTCGGCCTCAGCCTGCAATTTACCTTGCTCAATCAGATAATCAATCTGAATTTTCAGCTTAATCGTCAGGACATCATGAAAATTATGCTCCTCCTTAATCAGCGGGAACTTAGCTAAAGTCCGTTCGCCATGGACAAAAGCATCGCGAAAACTCTGTTTATCTACAGGCACTTGAAACTGAGTGTACACACCCCATAACACTTCTGCCCAATGACGACTATTGGTATCAATAGTACCTCCATAGTCGAAAATAATACCTTTAATATCTGTAAATGTCTTCATAACCTAAATTATATATTTTTTCCGTTTCCTATCTTCATCAACATTACTCCAATGACAATCCAAACCAACTCACGAATACGGGTTATCAATGCAGTATACACCCCAAAAGCTCCCGGTATGGCCAAACCACCGGCAGCAAGTGCAAATCCACCTTCGCGGGCCCCCAACTGCATGGGAGAAAAGAAAAACAAATTTGCAAAAAGAGATGTAAAAGCCATTATCAATATACAGGCTGCAAAACTTACATTGCCTGTAAGAATATTCATGATGAAATAAACTTCCAGACAGCCTACGACACGGGCCATGAATTCCAGTCCCAACGAAAGATAAAATGTGGACTTACGTTGCTGGTGCAATTCGGCTATCTGGTGGTCTACACGTTGCAATGCTTCCTGCTGCTTGTCGTAAAAACGGCAAGCCCACCCTTTTATGAACGGAACGTGCCGTAATACCTTTAAGGTACGCACTGCCATACCGTTTTTATAACCTTTCATGAAAAAGTAAATTGCAAGCATGCAAAAGCAAGCCACAATACCGAGCATAATTCCCATACTTGCATTGAGCGGCTCAAGCAACAGATAAAGAAACACCGATGCCAGCCAAAAGCAAAAATGAGAAAAAATATGCATCATGACATACAGTATGACAGACGATGTAGCCTTACTCGCACCTACGTAAGGAGTCAACTCCATGATACGGTAAGGCTCTCCTCCCATCAAGCCAACCGGAGTGGCGTAATTGAGTGCAAAACCCGATACCGTAAGTTTATATACTTTCCAAAAAGGAACTTTTGCATGTTTACCGTCGCGGATAATAACAAACCATGACAAGGCGTTCATGAAATAAATTACAATCCATAACAATAATACGGCAGGCAGCCAATAACCAGCCCTGCGCAGGTTATGAAGCAGCTCCTGATAGTCCATATCAAAGGTAAACAGCATTACAATAATGGCAAAGATGCCAAAGAACCAGAATATATTCCGAAATTTATCTTTCATTCCGCAGAATATTTTTTATAAAAATACGCACTAATCGCTTCGTGTTTATGACGCATATATACGAATAAAGACGTCATAACTACTATTTCGAACACAAAATACAACCAAGGCTCACCAATAAGCAAACTGATATACAGTGTAATAGCACGCGTATTAAATGTCAAGATATTAGTATATTTCATAAGCGGCAAGCTGGCTTTTCTAAATTCGTCACGCAAGTCTTGAGGTATCTCCTCACCATATTTTGTGCGGACCAATGCATAAAACTTCTGGAAATTCGGAGTCATACTTTCTTGCTGACGGGTGTAATTGCCGTAAAAATACAAGAAAGCCTTCCACCAGAAATTTCCTTTCCATGGCAAACTATAAAAAATTTCACGCTGCTGTTTAAAGTTATCCAGCTCACTACCTGCCTTTCCTTTTAGGAAATACAGATGTATGTTCCGATAGTAATCGGCCAGCGTACACTGCTTGCTATGACAAATAGTTCCAGACAAAACAGCAAGTATCCAAATGTAAATGCCCCAATTGATATTAAAAAATGGAATCGGCTGGTTGGTAAGTCTCAAGCAAATTGCCACATAAATCGAAAAGAACCATATATCCCCAGCAAAACCATCCAGCATACGCCCCCACCGAGTCTTTTGGCCAGTCATACGGGCCAACTGTCCATCTGCACTGTCATAATGATTAGCCCACATCAACAACAGGATACCTGCGACAGTATGTACCATATCCGGATAATAAAACATGAACGCAGCCGCAACCCCCAGAATGATTGACAAGATTGTAACCACATTAGGATGTACTTTTAAACGTTTGAAAAACAACGCCCAGGCATAACCAATCGGACGATTAAAATAAATATCTAAAAACTCTTCAGTATCCATTGACTTAAATGTAGACTGAAGACCTTTTTTTTCTGTAGCCATTATTTCACCTTTTTACTTAATACCCTATTATAAATACATTCTGCTATTTTAACTCCAGCCTCTTCACGGCAACGCGCAAAACTTGGCCAGTCGTTAAAATCAATGATTTTCATATCTCCATTAGGAAGTACTACACAGTCACCACCATAAACAGGCACATTCAATACGTCAGCAGCTCTATCACAGTGACGCATTAAATCTTCTAATGAAAAAGAATAGCCATGAGCCAGACCGTTGATTTTTTCCAACCCGAATTTACTGTGCGAACAAGGAGAAGGATAGAACCAATAAAAAAAATCAGTTCCTCTGACTCCGTAAAACTTAATCAAATCACCCTGTAAATGCTCATTGATTACAGCTACTGGAATAGAGCGAGATCTGAAATCGGCCAATACAGCCTCTGCCTCTTCTTTATTGGTAACATAAACCACATCTTCTTTCACCATTGCATGCGAGTCACCACGCTTTATCCAATAAGGGAACTTAGTAAATACGAACTCTTCTGTTGTTTCAATGATATGGCTTACAGGATGTGGAATGCCATTTTCCAACAAAAGTTCGGTCATGGGTTTGCGAACACAATTATCGATGCCAAAAGCAGAATTGATGACCAGAGCACCCTCCTCTTCCAGTTGTTTAAGATAAGTAATAGTAGCACGGTCACGGGCCATATCAAAGATATAATCGGCCTTTATTTTTTTCTCGGTAAACTCCTTCTCAGGATAAATAGAAACTTTGCAGCCTTTTTCACGCAAAGCCTCTGCTGTACAATTCAGAATTGCTGCATCATTTCCTACATGATTAGGAGAATATTCGTTCCCACGAGCTACTCCTACGATTGAGATTTCTTTCATTACAATTATTTTTCTTTCTATGTTAATAAAGAACATGTAACTCTGAAAACCGTCCTTACACTCCTGCAAATACGGTTTTCAGAGTTCTTATTCTATCTTTAATAAATTCTAGTCTTGATTCAGAAATTCTTCCGCCTTTACGATATCAGAAGCATGGTCTACATCTAAAATTTTAGTAAACGGACAAGCTTTCAGTCGCAATCCATCAGCAACCAATTGTCTTTGAAAATTTCTCATTCTAGCCATTCCCAAATCCATACATTTTTGCAATGTACTGATAGCCTTAGGCCCCAGACAATAGATTCCTCCTGAAATATAATTACACTCAGGGGTAGCTACATCATGGAATCCTGTTATATTTAAATCTGCATCCGTCGAAATATAAAGAGGTTTTTCATCATCTACAAAATCGGTTACCGCCATACATCCATCATACTCCGAATGCTTGAAATAATCAATAAACTGCGCAAACTCCTTTTCTCTAAATATAGTATCTACCGTAGTCAGACAGAATTTGTCGTCTTTCAGATAAGGACTTAACTCATAAAAACTATGCATCGAGCTGGGGGTAGTCTTCACTACCAGGCGCAATGGTAAATCTGTCGTTTCCAGTAAATATTGCAAATGCTCTTTAGTCTGCTGCACTTCGTTATTAATGATAACAACAATTTCATCAGCACCGTTATCCATAAAAATACGGATAAGACGATCTATCATTGCTACTCCATTCAATTGCACCAAAGGTTTAGGCAACTCCACTCCTTCTTGTGCCAGACGTGAGCCTTCACCAGCCGAAATAATCGCAAATTTCATATTTACTCTTCGTCTATCGTATCCAACTTTAATTTATCACTGTCATCACGCTTCTCATAATATTGTTTGCGCAACGGACGAGCACTAATTTCTTTCTCAAATTCTCTGTTACGGAATACATCCATCGCAACGTAAATAGCCTGACGGAATGAATCTTCAGAAGCAATACCTTGTCCTGCAATATCATAAGCAGTGCCATGAGCTGGAGAAGTACGGACTATCGGAAGTCCTGCCGTGTAATTCACTCCTTCATCCATTGCCAAAGCCTTGAAAGGTGCCAATCCCTGATCGTGATACATGGCAAGTATACCATCGAAATGCTTAAAGCTACCAGCCCCCATAAAACCATCAGCCGGATAAGGTCCGAAACACTGAATACCTTTGGCTATCAATTCTTGAATTGCAGGAATGATAACCTGTTGTTCTTCTGTACCTAACAAACCATTGTCACCTGCATGAGGGTTAAGCGAAAATACAGCTATTCGCGGGCTATCAATACCGAAATCTTTCTTCAACGAACGATGGAATATCTCGGCTTTTTCCATAATCAGCTCCTTTGTGCAAACCTTCGATATCTCACTTACCGGGACATGACCTGTAACAAGTGCTACACGGAAATCTCCTTTCAGAAGAATCATCAGTGCTTTATTACCTGCTCCCACACGTTCCTGAATATATTCCGTATGACCAGGAAAGTGAAAAGTTTCAGACTGAATGGTATGTTTATTGATAGGAGCCGTAACCAGCACATCAAACAAACCTTCCTGATACTCAGCCAATGCTTTTTCCAAAGCATCCAAAGCAGCTTTTCCCGCTTCAGAAGTCGGTTTGGTCAACTCTACCTTCAACTCCTCATCCGAACAGTTTACTATATTTAATTTGTTGTCTTGAATTTCTGTCGCTGAATTTATAATACAGAAATTTGTCTGCAAATCCATTGCCTTACGATGATAGGCTGCAACTTTCGGAGAACCGTATATCACTGGAGTACATAATTCCAGCATGACAGGATCCGAAAATGTTTTCAAGATAACTTCATATCCTACTCCATTGATATCACCCTGTGTGATACCGACACGTATTTTATTCATATATAT
>USQO01000052.1 GCA_900556845.1 uncultured Bacteroides sp.
CCTATTAATATATAACATTACTACAATGAATAAGATAACCATAGCTATAGACGGATATTCATCTTGCGGTAAAAGCACCATGGCAAAGGACCTTGCTCGCGAAATCGGATATATCTATATTGACAGCGGAGCCATGTACCGTGCCGTGACTTTATACTGTATCCAGCAGCAACTTTTTGATGCAGACAATCAGATCAATGTCCAGCAACTGCAGAATGACATTGACAAAATCAAGATATCATTCCAGTTAGACCCACAGACTCAACGTCCACAGACTTACCTGAACGGGGTAAATGTAGAAAAAGAAATCCGTACCATGGAAGTTTCATCCCGCGTAAGTCCGGTCGCTGCATTGGGTTTTGTACGCAAAGCCCTGGTCAGACAACAACAAGAAATGGGTAAAGCCAAAGGTATTGTCATGGACGGAAGAGATATCGGTACCACTGTTTTCCCCGATGCCGAACTGAAAATCTTCGTTACCGCCTCTGCCGAAGTACGTGCCCAGCGCCGTTATGAAGAATTAACCGCCAAAGGTGAAAACGCCTCTTTCGAAGAAATTCTGGCCAACGTAAAAGAACGTGACCACATTGACGAAACAAGAGAAGTAAGTCCATTGCGCAGAGCCGATGATGCACTGCTGCTTGACAACAGCCACCTCACCATCGAAGAACAGAAGCAATGGCTTTTGGAACAATATCAAAAAGTAGCTCATGTATAAGGTAGAAATAGATGAAGGGTCGGGATTTTGCTTTGGAGTAACGACAGCCATCCAGAAAGCCGAAGAAGAATTATCCAAAGGCACTACATTATACTGCCTGGGAGACATTGTTCACAACGGTCAGGAATGCGAACGCCTCAAGCAAATGGGACTGATTACTATCAATCACGAGGAGTTTGGCAAACTGAAAAATGCCAAAGTTTTGTTACGAGCTCATGGCGAGCCACCGCAAACATACAAGACAGCCCAAGAGAACAACATTGAAATCATCGATGCAACCTGTCCTGTTGTATTACGGCTTCAGAAACGTATCAAACAAGAATATGATACTGCATCCGACAAGGAAAAGCAAATCGTCATTTACGGTAAAAACGGACACGCCGAAGTGTTAGGACTGGTAGGACAGACAGAAGGCAAAGCCATTGTCATCGAAAGTCTGGAAGAAGCCAAACAGCTGGATTTCACCAAAGACATCCGCCTGTATTCACAGACCACCAAGTCACTCGAAGAATTCTGGCAAATAGTCGAATACATCAAAGAACATATTTCGCCCGATGCCAGCTTTGAATTCTACGACACCATATGCCGTCAGGTTGCCAACAGAATGCCCAATATCCGGAAGTTTGCAGGAGCACACGATCTGATATTCTTTGTCTGCGGCAAAAAAAGCTCGAACGGAAAAATCCTCTATCAGGAATGCAAAAAGGTAAATCCTAACTCATATCTGATAGACCAACCTGAAGAAATAGACAAAAATTTATTGGGCAAAGCTCAGTCTATTGGTATTTGCGGAGCAACATCCACACCCAAATGGTTAATGGAAGCCTGTAAAAAAGTCATTTTGAATAAATAAAATACAAAATAAAACGAAACTGTATATCGTTTATTTTTATTTAGTAACTTTGTATCAATCAATAACAACTTTAGACAATATATAATTATGGGAAGTATTAAATGTGTTGGTATTCTGACCTCAGGAGGCGACGCTCCCGGTATGAACGCAGCAATCCGTGCCGTCACTCGTTCTGCCATATTCAACGGCTTAAAGGTTAAAGGTATTTACAGAGGATATAAAGGACTGATTACTGGAGAAATCCAGGAATTCCAGACACAAAACGTAAGTAACATTATCCAGCAGGGAGGTACGATTCTGAAAACTGCAAGATGTAAAGAATTCAAAACTCCTGAAGGACGCGCCATTGCATACGAAACCATGAAAAGAGAAGGTATTGATGCTCTGGTTGTAATCGGTGGTGACGGTTCTCTGACCGGAGCCCGCCTGTTGGCACAAGAGTATGATGTTCCATGTATCGGCTTGCCGGGCACTATCGACAACGACCTTTACGGAACAGACACAACCATTGGTTATGACACGGCTCTGAACACCATTCTGGACGCAGTCGACAAGATTCGTGATACGGCTACATCTCACGAACGTCTGTTCTTCGTCGAAGTAATGGGACGCGATGCCGGATTCCTGGCATTAAACGGTGCAATCGCAGCAGGTGCAGAAGCAGCCATTATCCCAGAATTCAATACCGAAGTCGACCAGTTGGAAGAATTCATCAAGAACGGATTCCGAAAGTCAAAGAGCAGTTCAATCGTATTGGTTGCCGAAAGTGAAATCACAGGCGGTGCCATGCATTATGCAGAACGTGTTAAGAACGAATATCCGCAATACGATGTACGTGTAACCATCCTCGGCCACTTGCAGCGTGGCGGACGTCCTACAGCACACGACCGTATCATTGCCAGCCGTATGGGTGTTGCCAGCATTCAGGCTTTGCTGGAAGGACAGCGCAATATCATGATCGGTATCGACCACGATGAAATTGTTTACGTTCCGTTCAACAAAGCTATCAAGAACGACAAGCCTATCAACAAAGAACTTGTCAACGTATTGAACGAGCTTTCTATCTAAAGAAACACTGACCACATAAAAAAAGTCTTGCAACTACCCTCGAAGGTACGCTTGCAAGACTTTTCTTTTTTCCTCTATTTTCAGATTAACGCTCTTTTAAAGCATCAAAATACGTATCCAGCAATTTCTTTGCCGCAGTAAACGATGTCGCCTGCCCGCTCAATACTTCTTTTTCCTTAGCTGCCAGCATGGCTGCAATCTGCGGATTATTATAAAAATGATCCCGCAAATGTTCGTTTATCGTTTCATACATCCAGTATTTTGCCTGTTCGTTCCTCCGGTATTCAAAATATCCGTTCTTCTTGACAAAGTTGAAATACTTGAAAATCATATCCCATATTTCCTTGATACCCAACCCATAAAAACCAGAGTAAGTCAGCACCTGCGGTGTCCAGCCTGATTCTGCAGCCGGGAACAAATGCAATGCATTGCGGAAATGAGCTGCAGCCAACTTGGCCTTCTCTACATTATTGCCATCCGCCTTGTTTATCACAATTCCGTCGGCCATCTCCATGATACCGCGCTTTATACCTTGCAACTCATCACCGGTACCAGCCAACTGAATAAGCAAAAAGAAATCCACCATCGAATGAACGGCAGTCTCACTCTGCCCTACCCCAACCGTTTCCACAAAAATCTTGTCGAAACCGGCTGCTTCACAAAGAATAATCGTTTCACGGGTTTTGCGTGCTACTCCTCCCAGCGAACCTGCTGTAGGACTAGGGCGTATAAAGGAATTAGGATGTACAGAAAGTTTTTCCATTCGGGTTTTGTCACCCAAAATACTTCCTTTCGAGCGTTCACTGCTCGGGTCGATAGCCAGAACGGCAAGCTTGCCACCCTGCTCGAGCACATGCAAGCCAAACACATCTATCGAAGTACTTTTTCCGGCTCCGGGAACACCACTGATACCCACACGAATGGAGTTTCCCGAATACGGCAGACATTTCTCTATGACCTCCTGCGCCAAAGCCTGATGTTCGGGTAATACACTTTCCACCAACGTTACCGCCTGGCTCAGGACTGTAATGTCCCCTTTCACAATGCCTTCTACATATTCGGCAGCAGTAAACTGCCGGCGTTTAGGCCGTTTGCGCAAGTGCAGATACGGATTAACTACCGAAGGCTGTTCCACGCCCTCGTTCACTGCTAACCCCTTATACTCTTTACTGTTTTCAGGGTGTTCCATAGTTTTAGTATTTTTAGTTGTTCAACAAAGTCGCCTTTACACGAATACTGATTTTGGGGTGTGCCGGGTCGTTGGTGATCATCAAGATACGCGAAGTTCCCTTCACCCGCTTCAAGTTATCGGCATACACCGTAATTTTCATCTTCGTAGACTGCCCGGGCTTGAGCACACGTTTTTTCAGATTTACGGCAACTGCCGTATTGAAAATCTGCATATCCCGAATATCCAAGTCAGATTTACCCTTATTGGTCAGCACCACGTTCATCGATTTCTTCTGACCGGGTTTCAGCGCCGGGAATACAATTTCCGTAGATGACAAAGACACCACCGGCGGATTCTTGCGCTGCCAGTCGTTCAGATTCGAAAAGTCGGGCAGCAATACCACCGATACCGGTATTTCATTTTCCGCGCTCACCTTATCCCCCATAAAACGAGACAGATAAACCGAAGAAGTCGTAATACCCAGCTTAGGCAATTTTTCTGTATTCAGCTCTATCAGAATCTTTCCGGTCTTTCCTTTTGCCAGCTTTTCCGGAACTGCTTTGGTACTCAAATAAGGAGGCAAATGCATCAGCACCGGTGAATAAGACTTGTTCGAGCCATTGGCAACGAGCAACTCAAATACAGGTTTGTCGCCCGCATTCACATCATCAAACTCGATTTCCTCCTTGTTCAGGCGGATAGGACCGATGGCATATGGATGCGTAAACGAGAAATTCTTTGAGTCGGCGGTTACCTCCCCCGTAAACGATACATAAATCGGTTTGGTAGAAGCGTTGCAGTAAACCCCAATCATTTTATGAAAATGACCGATAGCCTCAGCATCAAATGTAGAGCTCACCTCCCCTGTCTTTCCCGGCAGGATAGGCTGCTTGGTCCAGTCCGGCTCCATACATCCACAGGATGTTGTCACGTTCGAAATAACCAGAGGCTTGTCTCCCGTATTGGTCACCTTATAGGTAATCTTCACCGGATTGCGCCACAGCACATAGCCGAATTCATAATTGGTTTTATCAAATTCTATCTTAGGTTGTGCTTGAGCTGTACCCACACAAAAACACAGCAAGACAGCCAACAGTAGTAAATTTCTCATCTTATCAGTTTTTCATTCTATAATGCAAACAAAGATAGAGAGAAAATCCTTTGCCACAAAAGGAGTGCCGCTTTTTTATGAAAGCTAAACACTCCTCTTCTGTTCATATCCCTGATTTTCTTTACGCTCAAGTCCTGTTATTCAACAGTCAGCGTTTCCCCGTTGGTCCGTGCAATCCATTCGGGTGCATAGGCCGACTGTACCGATGCTGTACACTGCTGGTACGTACCTTTCCGGTCGATGTAAACCGTATATTCAATCACATGTACCCCCTTGGTCAACTTGTCGATAAAGAATTCGGAAGAAGCATCCTTATGAACCTGATAATAACCCGTTCCCTTCCGGCTGACATATCCGGACAAGGTTCCTCCCGGTTCCATGCACGATGGCCTGCGGTCAGTCACCTGCACAAAATCCATATCCCTGTCGGCACGTATCGTAAGGCGTACGGTTATTTTATCCCCGACATGCAGCGAAGTCCCGTCAACCACCCGGTTATCCGACAGCAGTTCGCGTACAACAGACAAACCTTCCGTATCCCGTGCGACAAGTTTTTCCGACTTCTCACTGTACTGTACATACACAGCGCCCCAGCCCATCTTTTCACCGCTGTTTTTTATAGCCAGCGTAGAAGCCGATGCCCCTTTCACCGGATAACTCCGTTTCACATAACCCGAATAAGTACCCGTAGCAGCCGACGACACCTTCAGCTTTTCATTTCCCCACGTCATATCAAGCTGCGCAGCCGTATCGGTAAAAGCCGTACCCGTACTAATAAAGGCAAAGACAGCATCGGCCGAAGCAATCGGACTTTCCCAACATTGCACCTGTTTCTGCTTCAGGAGCCAGCGCTTCATCGCATTCAGGAGCTGTTCATCCGGCTGAATAATCCGGATAGCTTCCATTGCAGCCACATGGGTCGGGATACGGTAACTTCTCCAGGTATAGGCAGCTTTCGGTGTATCAAAATAGCTTCCCATTGCCGGAGTAGAGACCAGATACTCTTTAACCGACTGCAACCAAACAGCGGCCTCAGCCTGCTGTCCACAGGCATGCAGTATTTGAGCGATCACCGCCTTCTCTGCAATTGAGCAAGCAGCAGGATGCTCCAACAAGGCCTTCACCAGTTCATTCTGCACCGACTTATCCAGCAATTGCATGGCTGCTTTATCCAGCGAGCCGATATAAAGGTAGTTCAGAATCTGCTCATTCCATAGTTTCAGGTCATGCTGTCCTTTTGCCCGCAGCTCCAGCAAGCGTTCGTAATCCAGATGCACTTCCTTACTTAAATACCGCAAAGCCTGCTGATACAGCGGTTCTATTTCCAGTGAAACCAATGAAACACCCATTGCTTTCAAGCGTGCCATTCCTACAGCCAACTGCGTTGTGATATACCTACTGCCCGTCATTCCTTTGTACCAGCCCCAGGAACCGTCAGCAAGCTGCTGTTCACGCAACTTCCGCAAAGCCAGTTGCAACCTGTATTGCATGGTATTGACATCTGCCAGCATAGCAAGCTGTTTTCTGCGTTCCGATTCATGCTGTCCCTCCATCAGCCAGGGAGTTTCCTGCAACAGTAAAGTCTTCAGTTCCTCATTCTTTTCCAGCGGACTCTTCAGCTCATCCGGATGCTGCAACCAACTGTCCAATACCTGCTTCAACTGCGGATTGTCCTGCACAATCTTCACGGCCAGTGCATTGGCATAAAGTGCCGTACCCCATGAAAGCGCATCCTCCTGCAAGGGCTCTCCCAGTACAGGCAATGCCTGCAATACGTACCACTCCGGATTCGCCGTCAGCTCAACCGTCACCCGCTTATGGCCGGCACTGTTGCTCTGCCCGTTAAACAAAGTACGCATGTCCACTTGCTGCGTCCGGTTGGGCTCTACCTGTACCGGTACCGTCTCAGTCACCCATTCCCTATCCGACAACACCGGCAAATAATGCTGCTCACCATCACTCAGCACATCGGTAACGGCCATCACTTTGCAGACCAGCAAATCGTATGTATCGGGCACGACAAACGAGAAGTTCACAGTCTGATTTGCTCCGTCATCCACCGTAAACGAAACCGATTTCCGGCATACCGACTTACCACTCACAGCATCTGTCAGTTCCAGCGTTGCCTTTCCTTTCAATACGTTCATAGAAAGATTCTGAATCACAGCCGGAATACTGACTTTATCCCCCTTACGGATAAAACGTGGCAAATTAGGACGAATCATCAGTTCCTTACGGCTTACAGCCTTGTCCGTCAGTAATCCGTAATCCATATCCTTCGTATGCGCCATTGCCATCAGTTTCCATTCGGTCAGACGCTCAGGGACTGTAAACGACAAAACAGCCACTCCATTACTGTCTGTCCGCAAAGCCGGATAGAAGAAAGCCGTCTCAGCAAAATTACTCCGAAGCGACGGGCTGCCGGATGCCGGCAAAGCATTTTCCGGATTTCCGGCCAAGTCGGACACCACCTCCTCTTGAAAAACAACCTCGGTAACCGTTCCGCTTTCTTCCACCGAATCCAAAACCTTCGATTCAGCCAAAGGAGCACTGGCCACGGCCGACTTCATCATCGTGTTGGCACGCGCCATAATGCCTCCTCCATACCAGCCTCGTCTGCCAAGTAATGCCGGAACATACAGTCTGTCCTGCATCTCGCTCCACGCATTCACTCCCTGATACGATGGCAACGACGGGAACTGTACATACAGCGAAGTATAACTGTTTCCGAAATAAGAATTATAAGAAATCCAAGGCAACTGACGGCTAAAATAGAGTCTAAACTGCCACTGATAAGGATACAGCTGGTCTAGTGAAGCATCGTACAGGGTAGCCAGCAGTGAAGCATCCGCTTTTGCTCCGTCCGGAGAAGACACGCGCAGCTTCCACTCCTCCTTGCTGCCCGGCGTCAGCTCATCACGGAAACTTTCCCATTTCAACACCAGACGCTTATCCGGCTGGGGACATACGATCGTAGCCGTACGTCCATACGTTACACCGTTCTTGACAAACGCATAGACAACAGAAATACCTTTCCCGTAAGCTTCCTTATAAGGAAAAGCAATTTTCCGGATTTCATTACTCAAATGCATCACCTTTTTTTCGAGCAACTTTTCACCACTGTATACCCGATAATAGCAATACACATCCTGCTCACTGCTTCCTATATAAAGAGTAGGCACGACATTTTCCTTCCACTCCGTTCCGTCCTGATAAAACCATTCGGATTCCTTAACCGGTGGAACACGGTCTTGCAGCGAGAAAAGTATAAAGTCTTCTTCCGCCTTGCTCTCTCTGCCCTGCTCATCGGCAACAGTAGCTACCAAGCGATACCTACCCGAAGGCATACGAAGCAAGTCAACCGGAACAAACGCCTCCGACTGAGCTGTAACAGCTGACAAGACCTCCCGACCCATGTTTCCCTTTTCATCCAGCTCAAACACCTTGTAACGGACAGAAGCCTCAACTTGCTCTTCATTGAGATTCATGACAAGAAACTGAATCTTCTCCTGCTTTTCTTTTACAATCCGGGCCGTCAAACCATTTATCCGGATAATGAGCGAGCTTTCACCCACCGGCAAGTTCAGAAAACCGGTTTGTGTTTCCCCATTCTCTCCCGTTACTTCGGCTACGACCTTATATAAATAATAATTCCTCCATACATCGCCATTATCCGGAAATGCAGTCAGAGGCGCTTCTATATGGAAGTGCCCGTCGGCATCGGTCTGCGTAGTGCCCGAAGCCAAGACTTCTCCCTCCTCGCTATTCCGTACCCAGAAGTTCAGCGAACGCAGTACCCGGTAATTCACCCGACAAAGACGTAAAGGAACACCCGTGAAATTGATAGCCTCAGCCTCTACAGTAACTGTATCACCTGGCAGATAACTGCGCGTATAGGGTAGAAAGTCGACCCGGAACGTAGGAAGTTTATACGCTTCCACTTGGAAAGAGCAACTTCCATCCTTCGTGGAAATACCGAATCTTCCCGGCAACACCGACTCCGGTAAAACAAAGTCCACGCTAAACGCTCCGAATTCGTCTGTCCTTACCTGCTTTTTCTGTAACGAGCGACCGTTGGCATCCCTCAGCTCCAATTCTCTTTCCACATTTTCGGCCACCTGTGTTTTATCTCCATATTGCCTGTACACACGTCCGGTAAGCCGAACCATCTGGCCGGGCCGATACAATCCACGGTCGGTAAAAAGCGCCGTACGCAACTGCTCAGCATTTTCACCACTCCGAGGGGTCCACCAAGGTGTATAAGCCGTTAGAGGCTCCATTCCCTTGTCTGTATCCGTACAGAAACGCACAAAATACCCCTTCAAGTCTTCCCGCTTTACCTGCAGCTGTCCGTTCTCGTCGGCCTTCAAGGTTTTATACAAACGGAATCCGGATGTATCCCTGCTATACAGCTCCATCCAGCCATTGGGAACCGGATGTCCCGACTTACTGTCGGTAATGATAAAATCACTGGCAGCCTGCGTAACAGCCAGTCCCATCAGTGCCGACAGATGCATGACCTTATAAGAAGCAGCCGCACGATAACCATCCGGCAACAATTCTACCAGATACGTTCCGGCCTGCGGAAGCTGCACACGCACCGTTGTATCCTTGGACTGATAGTCCGTTGGAACCTGCAAACCGAAATGCTGTTGATAAAGCTGCTTACCCTTATTTTTCAAAAGCTCTTTTTCCGGCTTATGAGTATGCCAGAAATCAGAAGACTCTCCCTTCAACCTGTATATCGTACAGGTAAATCCCTTGACATTCCGATGCACTACACGTACGGCAGCCTCATCACCGGGATAACTATAACCAAAATTCACAGACAACTCGGGTGCTTTAATCTGTGCTATCATACTCTTCAGTCCGTCCGAAAACGGAGTATCCGGATAGCGCTGCAATCCCTCTTGGGCCAGTGCAAGCTGTTTCACACGGTCTGTATTCTCATAGCACATAGCCAGTTGCCTGTAAGCTTCCGCACAAACCTCAGTACCTTCGTACTCCTTAATCCATGCATTCAAACAAGCAATAGCAGAATCCTGCTGTTCGGGATAATAAGAAGACAATGCATATGCATTCAGTCGGTAAGGCAACATTTCAAGACGAGTAAACAAGTCCGCCGACGGATTGTCTGCAGCATATGCCGAAATCAGACCGGTATACATAGCCAGCACCTCTTGTCTGACTTCCGCATTTCTACGCATATTCACATCAGCCAGCAGCGAACGGATAGCCTGATGTACCAGCAAGTCATACAAGTTGTCTTTGCCATAACGCTGGCTCCATTTCCCGCTTTCCGTCATCGGCTTGTACGCTTCAGAACTCACTTTCAAAAGCGACTCCCGTTCTTTCAGAGATGCCTTAAAATATTGCAAGGCCACCGTTACGTCAGCCGGAGATTTTTGCAGGGCATAGCTGCCGCACAAGCTGGCCAGCACAGCCTTGTCAACTGCGTTTGTTTCGTTTTTCTCCCATTCCCTGAGCCGGCTTATTTCAATTTCCGCACTGTCCGGCGACAAAGCCGTCTTCCACTCGGCACGAAACAGAAAAGCCTTCATCAGCTGGGGCGTATTCTTTTCGGCCGTTGCTTTTTCCACCAGCCTGTTTGCAACTGCTATTACCGATTGCGGCAAATCTTTTTTTTGCAACTCTTCGGCTTCTTTCCACAAGTCATCGTACTGCTGCGCATGTACAGGCGCAACCATAAACATAACAATGAACCACACCCAATACTTTACAATCATCTTTTTCATATCCAGAGCGTTTGGTTATATTCTGTAAAGTAGCAAGATACAAAGTTCACTGCATATTTGCCAGTTAAAAGTATTAAAAGTGTTATGTTTCTTATCTTAAGCTCAATACATTTATCAGAAATAGTCCTATTCAGCTTTCAAGATAGCACTGTTAATATTCATATTCACATTCTTCCAGTCGCGTGAAGTCTTCTTTCCGAAATCAAACGTATAGGAAACTTTCACGTAGCCCGTTTGCTGGAATGTCTTACTGGTCACAACATTTTTATATGTGTAAATATCCTGACTTGTTATATACTTATACTTACTTTGTTTTGTGAAAGGATTTTCCACTCCTCCTTCAATGCGCCAGCCATTACGGTTCCAACTTGCCGTCAAGCCATATTTGGCAGGTTCGTAAATATGAATGAGTTCGGCATCCATATTCTGCTTTTCTGTAGCTCCAAACAAGCTGAATGAAAAGTCCTTCCAATAATAGTCCACTTGAGCTTTCCCTGAAATACTATTTATGCGTTCGGACGCTCCATCATAGACATCCAAATACATCCAATTGCCATCCAGTTTCAACCGCAAATTATCTGTAGCTTTCCACGAAACCGACAACATTGCCATAACCATATGAACATTAGGATCGCTAATAAATGTTTTAACCAACTTATCCCCTTCCACATAATAGCCCTGGGTAGTTGTGTTTTGGGCAAAATTATAGGCTACTCCACCTTGCAGATTGATTTTCTTGATTTGTGCACCATACATTGCCGAAAGCATATACAATTTTGATGTTTTCAAATCGGGATTTCCCCTTCTAATCTGAAATGAATCGATTTTTTGTTCTGCATTGTTCAAATGACTGATGCTGGGACAATTATTCCCAATGTTTGCCATAATTTGAAGTTGTTGGGTTTGAGATAACCGACTTACAAGACGTAAACGCAGACGGGGTGAAAAACGACTGATGTGTTTATTGCCGTGTAATTTGTACTGCAAGGACGAAATGCCCGGTGCTACCCTCAATGAATGGTTCTTTCCCAACTGTCGGCTGTACTCCATATAAAGCTGTGACTCACCTTTCCACAAATGCTGCCATGAATTGGTACTTCCTGAATAGGTGGAAGAACTGATGTCGTGATAATGGTACAGCTTTACGGTCAATGCATCCTTCTTGCTGAAATTTATTCCATAATTTATGTTTGCCATAAAACTATACAACCCCTCCTTTGTTTGGGTTTGGGCAAGATAGTCCTCTTCCTGATATCGGTAATCATAGTCATTGTCTGCATAACTTCCGGTCAGATAAGATTCCAGATATTGCTTATCATTCAATTGGAAATGTCCATAAAAATCAATACTCGGCATTATTCCAAGCTGGGATGTGAGTTTATCTGCCGTTTGTTTCAGATTGCCCTTGCTATACACTACCTCATTGCGGCTGAAATTATCCGGAGCATCACTCCGAACCAAAGATATCTTGCCTTGTAAGGTGCGTTTATCATTACTATTCACAATGTTCAGCTGTGTATATTGGCTGTTCTTCTTTATCTTACCTTCCAAAGTGGATGCCGTACGGTCTACCATTTCACTAGCCAAGGCAAAACGCTCGTGGGTGTCATCTCTCAGACCACTATATTCCTGCATCGTATGACCTGCAAACAGTGTATAATTGGTATTCTTGTGAGATAATTTAGCTACTACATTATAGTCACCGTCCAAATAACCGATGGTTTGCTTGGCATCCAATGCCACATAGCCACCCGTCCTGCGTTTTCTGGTTATATAGTTGATTGCCGCTACATCATCTGCATACTTTCCTGTTGGCGAATCAAAATATTCCACTTTTTCTATATCCCTAGGACGAAGATTCTGTACTTCACGATAATCCACTTTCCGCCCATCAATGTAAAGTGTAACCTCCCCACCGAAGGTTTTTACTTTTCCTCCCATACGGTCAACTTCAATCCCCGGTATCATCAAATTGTAAAGCAAGTCATAACCCGTACCGGCATGCTTTACCTGCTGCTTGTCCGGAATAATGAGTACCTTGTCCTGCTGGCGGATGAATGCTCTCCCTTTTACTTCTACTTCACCCAAAAAAACATTATCCGTTTCCAATACAATATTAAAAGAGGTATTTTGTTCCCCAATATTCATACAATAAGGATGATATCCCACAGAGCTGACATACAATATTTTGGCTTTAGGAGAAGACTCTATCTGAAATACTCCCAAACTGTCAGTGGTTGTTCCTTGTACAAAAACAGAATCGTTTGTCAATAAGCGGACTGTGGCATACGGCACCCCCCTATGCTCTGCATCCCATACATTTCCGGTTAGTTTCTGAGCATGCGCCATCAGATTTACAGCCACAAGCAATAAAAATAAGCAAAATTTTTTTTTCATAGTTTATTTTTTTTGCCGCAAATATATGAAGACACAATCAAGCAGTCCCTAAAAATGAATTGACAAAAAATTGACTTTCCCTAATAGCTTATAAATCAAGGACTATTTGACTAATATCTCCTTCCTTTGCATCTTTACCATATATCTTGGCATAAAGGCGTACACGTGCTTTGGTAATAGCAGAAGGAGTACGGTTTAACAAAGTTGCTATATCCTTATTAGGAAGTGAAATTTTTATCAAGTAACAAATGCGCAATTCTTGCTGTGAAAGCCTTGGATACAAGTTGTAAAGTTTAATAGTGAAAAAAGGATAAGTCACATCTATGGCTTCCTGTAATTCTTTCCAATCTTCATCTGATATTTTTACATCCGGTTTATGAAAACGCATATATACATCCGACTGATGAAAAGTAGCTTCCAACAATTCGCGCCTACTACGCGTAGCTATATTTTGACGGTTAGCCTGTTCCAACGCTGCTTTTTGTGAAAGTAGAAATTGTTTGTTAAGAATATCATTATTAATCTCTGTCTCCTGTAATTTTTGTGTCAACACAGCCAGCTTTTGATTATTCTCCTCTATATAGGAAAGACTGCGAATATATTGTTCTTCTTTTATGAAACGCAACTGTCTTTCCCGTTCAATATTTTCCCTTATTCTACATATAATATACAAAGCGATAAACAAAACCATAACTACAAGTAGAACTGATAGGAATAATAACTGACGGTAGTTAGCATTCTTCACCGCCAACTCAAGATTTTGAGCTTCTGTGTGCTGATAATTATACAAGGATTGAACCCGCCTGGTTGCCTCCGTTAATGTAGTGTGGTCTATAGAGTCATATAGTTCATGCGTTTTTTTCAAATAATTATAGGCTTGATGATAATTCTTTTTATCAGCTTCCAATTCTGAAAGAAACCTTAAAGCTGAACTATGTTTGTAAATATTGCCAATTTTTATAGCCTCATGGAAGTAGTATCGAGCAGAGTCTAATTTGCCTTCATCACGATAAACCAGTCCCAAATGCAAGATCACATTGGAGAACATTCTTTTACTATTAGCTTGTAATAGCATCATTTTAGCTGTATCTTTTTGTCCAATACGATAAAAAAGACATCCCATTTCACCCATTATAAGATGAGTGACTTTTTCATCGCCACAATTCAAAGCTAAGTGATAAGCCTCCTTATAATAATGCTTAGCCATATCTCTTTGCTTTAAAGCATTATATATATGCGCAATATTCCGATATGCAAGTGAAATTCGTTTGATATCATAATGCTGTTTGTAATATACCAATGCCATCTTCTGAGCCTCCAATGCTTCTTCATATAAGTTCTGATATAGATACAGCGTAGCCATCTGACCACAAGTCATTCCCAACAGCGTATAGTTATCACTACCCTCTCCGGTATCCAGTGCCTGTTGATACGCCTTCAATGCACGAGGTGCATCTTTCATATCGCGATAGGTGCTTCCCAAATAAAAATAAGCTTCCATCAACTTGTCGCGATTGGGATGCTTTTCGTAATAGTTGACGATAGTTCGTATCAACGAATCAGAAGTATGTACCTGATAAAGCTTGTCTGCTGCTTTGATAGAGAGCAGAGCGTAATACATCCGCACTTCTTCCGTTTCGCCTGCCAGTATACTATCGGGCAATGACAAAAGGTAAAACCGCGCACTATCCGGATAGCTGTTCATGCAGGCAATCGCCTGCCGCATGGCTGCCGGATAAACCACCTTTTCCTTACACGAGGACAAAAAAGAAAGTATTGCTATACAGATACAAATACAATAATTTTTCAACATATATTTCTATTAGAGCTGTCTCTTATACACATCTCCGAGCCCACGAGACCGGAGCCTATCTC